>NZ_CP133319.1:1243636-1554545 GCF_038811545.1 Rhodoligotrophos sp. CJ14 | reverse complement strand
TCCCCGCATTCTCCGCCAACCCCCGGGGAGGACGAGACTGCTCTCGATCACGTTTGACGATCGATTATGGCGGGCGATGATGTTGCAACGCAGCATTCATGTGAATAGGATATCCCTAATCTCGGCCTACAGCTGCAGAAAAAATTGTCTATGCCTCGACCACCCGTCGGCAAGGTTAATAGGAACTCCTCATGACCGAAGACACCGCTGCGAAAACCGGAACTGGCGCGCCCAAGGCCGAAATACAACCGGCCAATAATGCTATTCAGAACCCCGCGGCCGGGACTCAGTCCGCGTCGGAGACCGCGCCAGTGAGCTCCGTCGATGCTGGTGTTCCTCAGCGCCCGGCTCGCCCAAACAAGCCGAGAAAGGTGAACAAGTCGCCCATTGATGCGAAAGGTTCGACCGAGAACGCAGAGCCTGCCGACGGGGTTGCAAGGAATCGTCGGGCGGTCGCGACAGAGAGCCGCAAAGGCGGAAAGACGAGATCAGGCCGAGGCCGCGCTGGCGCCACATCGGCTCGGGCTTCGGCAGCGGCTGACAGGATGGCCGCTTCCACTGACGCGCACGAGACGCAAGAGGCGCATGATGCGGAGAGGATATTCGGCTCCGGCCTCAGCGGCTTCGACTGGCCGGATGGGGCAATGGCGCTGCAGCAGAAGCTGCATCAATGTATGACGCTCAACATTGCGTTGGGATTTGGTTATTTCCAGCAGATGCTTGCCTCGCGGGATCCCGTGGAGCTCTTATCGATTCAGCAGGCCTTTCTGCGCGACAGCTTCGCCACGGTGAGCGGGCAGGTGCGGGAGCTTTCGGACCTTGCCGGCCGGGTCGTGAGCGAAACAATGAAGCCGTTGCAGTCTGGCTTCAGCCAGACCGCAAATCCGGCCGCAAAAGCCGATTAGGCCCGGCATTGCGCGCGGCATGCTGGGGAAACTGATGGAAAGACGCTGATCCCACCTTGCCAAGCCAGGAGCGTGTGCTTATTTTGCGCGCCAAATGGCACTGCAGCTGTAGCTCAGTTGGTTAGAGCGCCTGATTGTGGATCAGGAGGTCCCCCGTTCGAGCCGGGGCAGCTGTACCATTCCTTTCAGTGGTTTAGCCGGATAAGGCGTTTCCTTCCGGTGATCTAGGTAACGTCTCAGGCAACAGCGGCGGGTCAAGCGCTGCATTGATCCGGCACCCCGAACCCGCCTCAACTTTCTTCCTGGCTGCTTCAGCGCAGCAATTACCGAATGTGGTCGGAGAGATCCCAGGCTGAATGGGCCGGGATCGGTTGGGCGCCAAGCTATAGCTGATCGCCTTGGGTGCGCCCTCGAATGACGGCGTCGCACGGCAGAAGCCTATGGACCTCGTCGAGTTCCTTGGCGTGATGAGCTCCCCAGTCGATTAGAGCCTCCAGGATTGGCCGCAGGCTTTCGCCGAGCGGGGTGAGCAGGTATTCGACCCCTTGCAAAGCATCGGTACTGGGCTGCCGGCTCACCACTCCATGTTCCTCAAGCGCCCGGAGCTGCTCGATCAACACCTTTTGCGAGATCCCGGTAATGCGCTTCTCCAACTCGCAGGTGCGTTGTGCGCCATCCAGCAAAGTATAGACGATGATAGCTTTCCAGCGTCCGGAGAGAATACCCAGCGCGCGCTCGACCGGCACGCCCGGCAATCTGTTGATGATCCTCATTTGCCACCACTGACCAAACGGTGTGTAGATTGCGTCTGCTACCGAGGCGTAATCCCTCGATCAAAATCGATTGAGGGAAGACCTATGGCACACCTGTTTGAACCTCAAGTCCTCGGCGGCACGGTTCCGCTGAAAAACCGCATTGTCATGGCACCCATGACTCGGACGCGGACGTCGGAAGGTGATGTCCCGAATGAACTGATGGCCACCTATTATGGGCAACGCGCCAGCGCCGGCCTGATCGTGACCGAGGCAGCGGATGTTGCTCCGTCCAGCAAAGGTTATGCCCTGACACCTGGGATCTATACGCAAGCCCAGCGGCAGGGCTGGCGCTTGGTGACCGATGAAGTTCACCGCAACAACGGCACGATATTCTTGCAAATATGGCATGTCGGGAGAATGGCGCATCCATCGCTCATGCCGAATGGTGAGGCTCCTTGGGGTGTCACCGAGGAAAGGGCTGAGAATTCCGACGTGTTCGCCCACGATGCCGATGGCAAGTTGGGCTATGTGCGTGCAGGCAGGCCAAGAAGCCTCAGGACGGACGAGATATCGGCTTTGGTGGAGACCTTTTCCCAAGCCTTTGTCAACGCCCGGGAAGCAGGCTTCGATGGTGTGGAGATCCACGGAGCCAACGGCTATCTGTTCGACCAGTTTATGAACTCGGTGCTCAATACGCGCACTGATCGCTATGGAGGAGCTCGCGTCGAAGATCGCACACGATTCCTGATGGAAGTCGTCGACGCGGCGGTTCGCCAATTGGGCCCCGGGCGTGTTGGCGTTCGCCTAGCCCCGTTCGGCACGTTCAATTCTATGCCGGCGGACCCTCTTGCCGCGGAGACCTTGCTCTATGTTTCCGAACAGCTGGGTCGCCGAGGGGTCGCGTATTTGCATCTGGTCTATGAGCTGATGCCCGCGGGAAATATGGAAACGGCTGAATTCAAAGCTCGCTATATCGACCACACCTTGCTGGCCAAGGTTCGGGCAGCGTTTCCCGGCGCGATCATTTGGTGCGGCGGCTTCAAGAGTCGCGATAACGCTCAGGCTGCTCTCGATACCGGGTTGGTGGATCTGATTGCCTTTGGCAGGCCATATATCGCAAATCCAGATCTTGCTGAACGTCTTAAGCACGGCTGGCCATTGGCCGAAGCGGACCGATCGACTTATTACACGCGACGCGGCGAGGTGGGCTACACGGACTTTCCAACTTATCCGATTGAAAGTTCCGCTCGTCGTCCAGACTGACCGGTGCGGATTCGGGCTCGGCCGTCAGCACGAGTCCGTTCGGGCGAGACTTGTCGGCCGGCACATCTCGGCTGAGCTCTAAGAACTCCGGATCATCTGGGGCCGTCCCGCTGAGCGTTCCTGGAGATCGTTGAGCAGCACGCTTCGAGCGAGTTAGCGCGGCGGTCGCGCCTTGAGTTCCCTCGCCGCCTGATCAAGCTTATCGCGGGCATTCCCCACGCGTTCGATGAGCTTTTGGGCTTCATCGACGGAGATGCCATGTTCCTTGGCGAAGTAGCGCACTTCATGCTCCTGGTCGCCAGCAACGCGGGAGCGGTCTTTGGCGCCGCGCCTACTCGGATCGTCTTTCATTCTTCCCTCGGCTGATCGATGGCGATATCGAACGGCGGAGCTGCCAACCTATGTGTCCGGGCAGCGACGTTGGACCAAGGTGAGCGCTCCGCCGCCTCTGCTAAACCTTAGAATATGCGCATTCGTTCCGTGGACCTTTCGGCGCTTCCGGCCATTGCTGGAAAGGCCAAGCGTGTGTCGTGCTAACAAACACAGATCTCCGGGTCTCCCAGCTCGGCTACTGCCGCCGGAACCTCAAATTGGCACTGCCGTTCCTCGTTACCGAGACGACATACCAGCCGTCAGCGCGATAGACCTCACTGCACTTCCGGCTGCCATCCGTCCAGACCGCGAAGGTGACACAAAGCTTGTTGCCATTGATCTCCCAACGGCCCGTGTCGGAGTTCTGTCCGGCATGGGCCTTCAGGTTGCCTCTGGCATCTGCGTTGATCACGAGCTTCACCGACCCCTGCCAGATGGCTTCGAATTTGCCCGGAAACAGCGATCTCAGCATTTTGCTCGTCATCGGCTGCAGCCTGGGCGGCGACCCTTTCGACGCCCCATCGCTAGCGTGTTGAGCTATCGCGTCGCCGGTCAAACCGAACAGCATCATCATTCCAGAGGCGACCACGCTGGGTGCGCGCACCCCCGAGAAGACATCCGCGAATTGGCATTCCAGCATCGGGGTTAATCCCTCCAATTCTCAACCGAGGGCACGGAGACGATTGCCAGTGGGGCGATGAGCCGTGCAGTGTCTCAAGACCCAGACATAATCAGGAACCCCTCAGCCGAACTCCCGTCTCGCATTCAACTCTGCTTGCGGATATTGGTTCACAAAGCGGCATCTGGATCCTCGCTGTCTCCTGAAGTCTGATCGGTGCCGTTGTCACGGCATCAGTGTCGCAATCCGGGGCGATCAACCGACGCTAGTGCGCTCGTGCCGCCAAATCCCCTTCGCCCAGAGCCGGTTGATGAATGGCCAATCGGGTTAACGAGGGCTCTGCAAAAATCTTCGGAACTGGAGACTTGCGAAGGAGTTGTAGCGTCGGCGGGAGTTCAGCCGACGGAGGGAGATCCCTTCCTGGGTGCCCAAATTCGCTTCGGCGGCCAAGTGTTTAGGTGGGATCGGAACTGGCTCAGAATGGTAGATCCAAAGGCATTGGGATCCATTGTCAACACTGGTGTGCCCGGGCTCGATGACATTCTTGGGGGCGGGCTTCACCGCGAACATATTTACCTCATCGAGGGCACGCCTGGATCCGGCAAGACGACGCTTGCCATGCAGTTTCTGCTCGACGGCGCCCAACGCGGCGAACGTTGCGTCTATATTACCCTTTCCGAGACAGAACGCGAGTTGCGGGCCAGCGCGAAAAGCCATGGCTGGTCTCTCGAGGGGGTCACACTTCTCGAAATAACACCGCTGGAAGCTGATCCAGAACGGCAGCAGGGAATGATCCATCCCTCAGAGATCGAGCTTGACCATACTGTCGAGCTGATCCTCAGCAGAATTCTGGAGCTCAAGCCCGACAGGGTCGTCATCGATGCCCTGACGGAACTGAGGCTGCTCGCCCAGGATGCACTGAGCTATCGTCGACAGGTATTGACGTTGAAGGCATTCTTCGCGCGATCGCAGATCACGGTCCTCGCGCTAGATGACCTGACGGACACCGCTCAAGGCCTTCAACTGCACAGCATTGTTCATGGCGTGGTCAGCCTCGAGCAGCGACGAATGGAGTATGGGGTCGTCCGCCGCCGCCTCGCCGTTCTCAAGCTGCGCGGGGTCAATTTCCGCAGCGGCTATCATGATTACGTCATCCGAACGGGCGGCGTTACCGTTTTTCCGAGCTTGGTCGCGGCGGAGCACGAAAGCAGCTTCGATACCGTTCCGGTTTCCAGCGAGATCAGTGAGATGGACGAACTGCTGGGCGCGGGGCTCCGGAGGGGCACTTGTGCCCTCGTGCTCGGCCCATCGGGAGTTGGGAAATCGACCTTGGCCATTCAATACGCGATCGCAGGTACAAGGCGCGGGGAGCGAGCGGCAATCTTTGCCTTTGACGAGAGCTACCGTACTGCGGCTAGGCGATCAGCGGCGCTCGGCATGGACATTGACGCTGCTCGGCGAGGCGGCAGCCTAAGCTGGCGCCAGATCAGCCCGACGAGCGTCTCGCCCGGTGAGTTCGTTGAAGCTGTGAGGAGGCAGGTCGATTCAGGCGCTCGGATCATCGTCATAGACAGCCTCAATAGCTACATGGGATCGATGCCGGAAGAGCAAGCCCTCTTGCTGCACATGCATGAGCTGCTTGCCTATCTTGGCAATCGAGGTGTCGTGACAATTCTCATCATGGCGCAACATGGCCTCCTTGGGGATGCTCACGCTCCAATCGATCTGAGTTTCTTGGCTGATACCATTATATTGCTGCGTTACTTCGAGGCAGACGGCGCGGTCAGAAAAGCCGTCTCAGTTCTGAAAAACCGCAGCGGACAACACGAATCCACTATCCGTTCGTATGAGCTCGTCACCAACGAAGGGCTCAAGGTCGGCCCGCCGATCCGGGAGTTCCGTGGCGTACTTCGCGGGGCGCCGATCTATGTCGGTCCATCGGCAATAATTCCTCCAGAGACGCATGCCGGTGACGCTTCCGACTGATCCGCTCGAGCAGCGTGCTCTCGTGCTCGCACCATCGCGCCGCGATGCGCCGACACTGGCGACAGTGCTGGAGCGCGCAGGAACCCGCGTGTCCGTATGTGAAGATATGGACGCGCTGCTGACGGAAATGGGCCGGGGCTTCGGGACCGCGATTTTGGCGGAAGAGGTGTTGGCTCGACCTTCGGCCGAGGAAAAGCTGAGGGAGCTTCTGTCGAAGCAGCCCGCGTGGTCAGAGCCTCCCATTGTCCTTCTTACTTCAGGCCGATCATCAGCCAAATACAACAACGCGCCTATTTCAGAAGTCGGGAACATCATTTGCCTTGAACGTCCCCTGAGGTCAGCGACGCTCGTGAGCACGGTGCTCTCCGCGCTGGCGGCCCGTGGTCGGCAATTCCAAGTCCGAGACCATTTGCGGGAACGAGAGGAACGAGAAGCGCAACTTCGCGCTCAAGAGGTACAGCTGCGCCAGCTCACTGAGACACTGGAAGATCGCGTGAGGCTGCGAACGGCCGAGCTTGAGCAAGCGAATGCGAGACTTGTCGCGGAAATCGAACAAAGGCGGCGGGCTGAGGCGGCCCTGCTCCTGGCCCAGAAAATGGAGGCCATTGGCCAGCTCACAGGCGGCATCGCGCATGATTTCAACAATCTGCTGATGGTGGTCCTGAGCGGGCTCGAGATGCTGCAGCGCTCGTCTGACGCTTCCCGCCGCGAGCGAATCTTGAGGGGCATGAAGCAGGCTGCGATGCGAGGACGCGCGTTGACGGCTCAGCTCCTCGCCTTCTCACGCCATATCGAGCTCAAGGCGGAGCCGGTTCAGCTCGGGAACCTCTTGGAGAGTATGGAGGCTCTGGTCAGCGGCGCGCTCCGCGGCGATATCGTCGTTCAATACCGGATTCCTGCGGATCTCTGGCCAGTGATGGTGGATTCCACCCAGCTCGAACTTGCCATTCTCAATATGATCTTCAATGCCCGGGACGCCATGCCCAACGGCGGAACGCTGGTGATCCGTGGGACGAATGTCGAACTGGACGAATTGGGAGAAAGCCTGTTGCACGGCGCGTTCGTGCGGCTCGAGATCGAAGATAGCGGAACCGGCATTCCGGCCGACGTCCTTCATCGCATTTTCGACCCGTTCTTCACCACAAAGGAAGTGGGCCGGGGTACGGGGTTGGGCTTAAGTCAAGTCTATGGCTTCGCCAAGCAGTCCGGCGGTCATGTGGAAGCGAAGAGTACGCCGGGAAAGGGCACCCGAATAACGCTCTACCTCCCGCGTGCGGAAGGCCACCTCGAAAAAGACGAAGAGCGACACGCGCCGGACGGAGAAGAGCTCGATGGAGGGGGGCGCAGCGTGCTTATCGTCGAGGACAATGATGACGTCGCGGCGGTTCAGAGCGAAATGTTCACCGTGCTCGGCTTCTCCGTCATCCGAGCCGAAAATGGGCACGAAGCCCTGAGGCATTTAGCTTCAGAGCGAGAGTTCGACCTGGTGCTCAGCGACATCATCATGCCCGGCGGCATGAATGGCCTGGAGCTTGCGGAGCAAGTTAACCGGCGCTACCCCAAACTGCCCATCATCCTCGTCACCGGCTATAGCGATGCTGTCAGAGCGCAACAGCAAGTGAATGGGGCGCCCCTTCTTCGAAAGCCCTTCACCCTCGAGTTGCTACAGGAGGCGGTACTCTCCGTCTTGCCCCGGGGCGGAGAACCGGGACATTGATAGAGCCAAAGTGTAGCCTCAACGAAGGAGAATTGGAGCGCCGTCAATCGTCTTCGTACCCTCGGTAAAGATGTCCCGCGCAGGTAAAGAAGCCGGAGCTCGTGAGATCGTTTGAATAGAGCCGTGGAACTCCGGTCTTGATTATTCCGTTGCCCATCCATCGCTCTTGGATGGTCGGCGTGATGTTCTGTGCCGGGGTCCACTTGCAAGCACAGGGATGCGACCGGGCGGCCGCGTCATTCAATTTCCTTCTTGGGGCCGGTTCCGGTCCGTTACTCCGACATGAGGAAATAATGCCTTTCATGCGGATCGAAGACCTCGACGATAGCCGACGCTTGCAGCTCCTGGTCGATGCGGTCGTCGACTATGCGCTCTATCTGATCAGCGTTGACGGGATAGTGGTCTCGTGGAACTCCGGGGCGGAGCGGCTCAAAGGCTATGCACCTGAGGAGATTATAGGAAGGCCTTACGCGACCTTCTTTACCCAGAATGACCGTGAGCAAGGGATGCCGGAGCTTGCGCTGCAGACCGCAGCAGAAGAGGGGAGGTTCGAGACGGAGGGTTGGCGGTGCCGCAAAGATGGCAGCCAATTTTGGGCATTGGCGGTCCTGGATGCGGTCTATGACGACGCGGGCACGCTGATCGGCTTTGCCAAGATCACCCGCGATATGACCGAGCGGGAGCTGGCACACCAGAGGCTCATCGAGAACGAGGCAAAGTACAGGCGGCTGGTGGAGGCGGTGGTGGATTACGCCATCTTTCAGCTCGACCCGAACGGCACCATCGTGACCTGGAACAGGGGTGCCGAGCATATAAAAGGCTATTGCGCCGATGAAATCATCGGAGAGCATTTCAGTCGGTTCTACACCGAGGAGGATCGTGCGAGCGGTGCTCCGGCCCGTGCTCTCGATATTGCCGCCCGCTCGGGTCGCTATGAGGCGGAAGGATGGCGTGTCCGCAAGGACGGCAGCAGGTTCTGGGCGCTGGCGGTCATAGACCGCATCACCAATGATCAGGGCGGTCTGATCGGCTTTGCCAAAGTGACTCGGGACATGACCGAGCGAATGGAAGCGCAACGCGCGCTGAAGGAGGCCCAGGAGCAATTGGCGGCATCGCAGAAAATGGAGGCGGTAGGCCAATTGAGCGGCGGCATCGCACATGACTTCAACAACCTGCTGATGATCGTCCTCGGCAATCTCGAGAATGCGCAGCGTCACGCGCGACAGGTACGCGAATCCTTTCCAAATCTCGAACGTTCGATTGCCAATGCCTCTCGTGGGGCGCAGCGCGCTGCGGCCTTGACCAGCCGCTTGCTTGCTTTTTCGCGGCGGCAGCCGCTCGACCCGAAGGTTCTGGAGCTCAATACGTTTCTAAACAGCACAGCCGAGTTCCTGCAGCGCTCCCTCGGCGAGCTGATCGAGGTGCAGGTGGTGGGGGCGGCGGGCTTGTGGCAGATCGAGGCTGATCCAAACCAGCTCGACGCCGCGCTGCTCAATCTCGCTATCAATGCGCGCGATGCGATGCCGGGCGGCGGGAAAATAACGATCGAGGCCACCAACATCTACGCAGACGAGACCTATTGCCAGGCGAATCCTGATTTGCCGCCGGGCAAGTATGTGTTGATCAGCCTCAGTGATACGGGCTGCGGCATGCCTCCGGATGTGTTGAACCACGCCTTCGAGCCATTCTTCACCACCAAAGAGATTGGCCATGGCACGGGACTTGGGCTGAGCCAAGTCTATGGCTTTGTGAAGCAGTCCGGTGGCCACGTGAAGATCTATAGCGAGGAGGATCAGGGCACGACCGTAAAGATCTTTCTCCCGCGATACAGTGACAGCGTCAAAGTTCAGGAAGAGGAAGGTTCGGAGCTGCTCAGCCATGGCGAACCTGGCGAGGTCATCATGGTCGTGGAGGATGATAGGGACCTGCGCCATTATCTCGCCGAGGCGCTTATCGGTCTTGGTTACCAAGTCATTGCTGTGCCCGACGGCGAGGCGGCCATTGGTATTCTAGAAGATAAAGCGCAGCGCATTGACCTTCTGCTGAGCGATGTGGTCATGCCTGGAATGAACGGTCGTGAACTTGCCAACCGCGCCGAGGGGGTTCGTCCAGGGCTGCGGGTTCTCTATATGACTGGCTATTCTCGCAACGCCGTCATCCACCACGGACGGCTAGATCCGGGGGTGGATTTTCTCCAGAAGCCGATTAGCCAGAATCAGCTGGCCAACCGAATTCGCGATCTGCTCGACCGCAGAACTGGTTGAGCATCGTGGCCTCGCTCTCAGTGGACTTGGGTGAGCAGGCGTATGACAGCGCCGCGGCATTTTAGAGTTGCGACACGCGATCAGGAATGCATCACTTAGAGCGTTTCCGCTTTTCCTTGAATCGCGAAACCGCTCTAACTTCCTGCTTGATCGCATTTCTTTACGCGAGCGGTATCCACTTCGCGCGAATGCTCTAGAGAGCACAGGTTCTGGAGGCAGCCATGTATGCACGGGTCATGAGCACGGACTTGAAGAAGGAGTTGATCGACGAAGCGGCTGCCGAGTGGAAAACCCACATCGCGCCCTTCAAGGAGACCGGCTTGGAGCGGGCCTATATGCTGGTGGATCGCGCCACGGGTAAGTATCTCTCCATCACCATCTGGGAGAGCGAAGAAAAACAAAAGGCCAATGCCGCCAGTCCAGGGCAGACTGCAGGGCGGAATGCGATGACCGAAAAATATTTCGAGCAGCCACCCACGCCAGGCGGGTATGAGATCGTGGCCGTTATCGAATAGCCGGCTCGTCAGTATTGTCACTTTTCGGCGGCAATGCGCTCCATCACGACGGGGAATGCACTCAAGGGATGAGGGGCGGCCACGGGCTCGGCCTTTTGGACGAAGTCAGGGGTGAGTTCCGAGAGGCGATTCACCCCGAGGAGCCCCATCGCAATGATGATCTCCTCCTCCAGGATCTCGAGCATCCTCATCAGACCCGCCATTCCTCCTGCAGCCAAAGCCCATGATTGCATCCGTCCCATACAGACCGCTTGTGCTCCCAGCGCGATTGCCTTGAGCACGTCGGTGCCGCGCACGAAACCGCCGTCGATGATGATTTGCGCCCTGCCATTCACCTCGGCAACGATCTCGGCCAGTACCTGGGCCGTTCCGCGGCCATGATCGAGCGCACGGCCGCCATGGTTCGAGACATAGATCACATCGACCCCATGCTGAACTGCAAGGCGAGCATCTGCGGCGGACATCACGCCCTTCAGAATGATGGGCAGCTTGGATCTTTCCTTGACGCGCTCGAGCATCTCCCAGCTGTTGATCGTCCCCAACAGACCTTCCTTGCTCGGAGTTTTGCCCTGCAACAGTTCATCGCGCTGCTGGGCTAGGTAGCTCGCATAACTGCGCGTGCGCTTGGCTGCCGTCTGCACGGCGCTCATAAGATCTCGCTCACGCCGGCTGTAATAAGCAGCCTCACTGACAAATGCGATCGCCCTATAGCCTGCGGCGACGACGCCAGCGACGAGGTCATCCAGGAATGGCTGTTCGGCGCGGGGATGAAGAGCATAGATGAGCGGACCAGGGCATTCTCGGGCCACGACCGCGTAATCGGGCGCTGCAAAGCCGCTTACGATTTGCAAGATGCCGAATGCCTGGGCTGTTCTTGCGGCGGCAACGGCGCCGGCGGGATCCAGAAGTGCGATCGAGCCGACCGGGGCAAGCATGACCGGTATACGGAGCTTCATGCCCAGGAATTCAGTGCTCGGATCAACATCGCTGACATCGCGCATGACACGGGGCACGAAGGCGAGGCTGTCCAGTGACTGACGATTCCGACGCAGCGTCGTTTCCGTCTCGGTGCCAAAGGTCACGAAATCCCATACGGGCCGGGGCAGCATTTCGCGTGCGGCCCAGACAATGTCCTGCAGTGTAGGAAATTCCGACATGCCAATCCCCTTCCGCATTCGCGCAGTGTGCGATCGTAGCCGTTGCGTGCGCGCATTGCATTGGCGCCTGCACAGGGCAGCATATCTGTCACATCTATCAGGTTGAAGCCAAGATTTCCCCGATTGGCGGATGAGCAAAAGTGTGTAATCCTGATTAAAAGGCTTAACAGGTGTCGGAAAATTGACGAGTTCAAGCCTACAGAAAAAAGCAGTCCCAACCTCGCTTTCCACTCACGGGAGGCCCTTCGAATGGGCCATCAGCGCGGGTGGTGTGCTCTACACAGCGGCGGCACCCATCAAGGACGATGGCACCGCAGAAACCGGTGATATCAAGCTTCAGGCCCGTCTGACGCTTTCCAATCTCGCGGCAACGCTCGCGGCCGCTGGCGGCTCGATGGCGGATGTCACTCAAGTGATGCTGTATGTCACAAGCCGGAGCTTCATTGATCCGATCACGGAGATCTGGGCAGAGGCTTTTCCGACGCCATATCCGAACCGCGGCACGGTTATCGTCAGCGAGATCGGGATCAAGGATGTCGGCATGCTGATCATGGCACATGCGTATCTTGGCAAGGGCTAGACGAGCAGTGAGGAAGCCGGCGCCATGACTTCGATAGGGCTTGAAGCTTCCCGCAAACCCACGGCTGGCTCCCAGGCCAGACGGGTTCGTAGGGAACGCTTCGCTGCCCTGGTGATCGGTGCCGGATCACTCTTCGCCTTCGGGCTAGTCTGGCAGATCGCCGTCTCCACAGGCATGTTGGACGTGGCGTTCATCGGCTCGCCGGCCACCGTTTTTACGGCAGGTAAACGGCTGTTGCTGGAGGGCGCCCTGATCAGCGACGTGACTGTCAGCGCGAGCCGGGTTCTCATCGGCTTCGCGCTCTCCTGCGCCGTCGCGATCCCGCTTGGGCTGGCGCTCGGATGCTCGCCGCTGCTCAAAGCGATCGTGGATCCGATCATTTCTCTCATTCGCCCGCTGCCGTCCCTGTCGTGGATACCGCTCTCGATGATGTGGCTCGGCATTGGCGAAGAGCAGAAATATGCGATCGTGTTCATGGGGACATTCGCGCCGACGCTGATCTTTGTCGTCGACGCGACGGAGCAGGTGGATCAGGTTCTTGTGAGAGCCGCCCGCAATTTGGGGGCCGGCCGATTGGCCATCCTGTTCGAGGTTATCCTGCCGGGGGCGCTGCCCAAGATCTTATCGGCTCTGAAGGTGACGCTGGCGCTTGCTTGGGCCTGCATCATCTCAGCCGAAATGGTTGGGGCCACAAGCGGGCTCGGCTTTCTGATCTGGAACGGCAAGGACTGGGGAAATATCAGCCAGGTGCTGGTTGGCATGCTCGTGATCAGCGCCTCCGTCCTCTTGCTCGACGTCCTTCATCGCGCCGTGACGCGAAAGCTCCTTCCGTGGAGGCGTCAACAGCATGACGACTGAGCCAGGAGAACAGCCACTCGGAGGTGGCCAAGGATAACGCATAACAAGAGGTGAGGGAGAACAATCGCAATGATTACCCGTCGCACGATCCTCATGGCCGGCGCGCTCATGGCAACCGGCGCGACCGCATCCGACTCACAAGCGCAAGACCTCAAGAAAGTGGTGCTCGTCTCCTCTACGGCAGGAGTCCATGCGCCGTTCTGGGTGGGTATCGAGAAGGGCTTCTTCAAGGAGGCAGGCTTTGATGCCTCCTGGCGGCAGGTGGCAAGCTCCACCGATCGCGTTGCGGTCGTCTCCTCGGGGGACGCCGTCATGGCCGGCACCGGAGCTGCGGGCATGGTTGCGCTCATGAGCCAGGGCAACAAGAACTTCTATTGGGTTGGCATTCCCGACGCTGCCCAGGACATTTCGGGGATTGTGGCCCGGGAGGGCATCAACAGTTTACAGGATCTCAAGGGCAAGAAGCTCGCCCTGCAATTCGGCGGGTCGGAGGAGATCACGGACTATCTTCTGCTGAAAGCCGTGGGGCTGGACATGTATAAGGACGTCCAGCTGGTCAATCTCAAGCAGTCCGAGATGATCCAGGCCCTGAAGCAGGGGCTGATCGATGCGGCGGGGGCGTGGTATCCCGAATACAAGCGCCTTCAGGAAATACCAGGCGCCAAGAAAATCGCGTCGGTTGCCGATCTCGGCTTTTGGGAAAAGTACCGTCAGATCCCCGCGCCCAATACTCTGGTCATCAACAGGCAGTTCGTCGATGACGATCCGGCCGCAGCGAAGCGCTTCCTTGCTGCTTACTGGAAGGCGCAGCAATGGGTCATCGACAATCGCCAGGAAGCGGCGGCGATCGTTGCGAAAGTCAGCAAGCAGTCGCCGGAAGAGTGGTTGGCGTGGGAAA
Organism: Rhodoligotrophos sp. CJ14; assembly: GCF_038811545.1. Taxonomy (GTDB): domain Bacteria; phylum Pseudomonadota; class Alphaproteobacteria; order Rhizobiales; family Im1; genus Rhodoligotrophos; species Rhodoligotrophos ferricapiens. The sequence continues at coordinate 1,540,656 of NZ_CP133319.1, read as the reverse complement.
CCATGTCTGAGCGCTTCACATGGAAAGACCAGGCTACCCAGCTCTCAGACAAGGGCGCCTATCCCATCATGGACATCATGGTCTCGTTCATGGCGGACACGGTGAAGAAGATAGACAATAAGCCGAACTACAGGGAGTGGGTGCGGCAAGACCTTATCGTCGAATAGAAACGGAGGCGGGACAGTGGTGGACGCTACGACCCCCCAGCCGATCCCATCACGGCGACTGGCCAGCAACAGGCTGGGTTATCTGGCGGTGAGCGCGGCCTCCGTCGTCGCGTTCATCGGGCTGTGGGAGATCCTGGCCGCGACGGGCGGTATCGACCCCGAATTCTTCCCACCGCCAAGCCACGTCTGGAGCGAACTCGTCACGCTTACTCGCGATGGCACCTTATTCGCCGACATCACGGCCAGCGCGATCCGCGTGCTCATCGGATTTGCACTATCGGCCGTCGCCGGCATAAGCCTTGGCATCTTGCTCGGCACGGTCCGCATCATCCGTTGGATCGTGCAGCCGCTCATTTCCATCATCCGCCCATTGCCTTCCCTTGCGTGGATACCGCTTTCACTGCTCTGGCTGGGGATAGGAGAAGACCAGAAATATGCCATCGTCTTCATGGGGACCTTGGCACCGCTCACTGTGTTCGTCACAGATGCGACCCTTCGCGTGGACCCGATCTATGTGCGGGCGGCCCGCAATCTCGGCGCATCCCGGCTTGCGGTCATGCTGGAGGTGATCCTCCCCGCCGCCCTCCCGAGCATTGTTTCCGGCTTGAAGGTCACCCTGGCTCTGGCCTGGACCTGTATCATCTCGGCCGAAATGGTGGGGGCCAATGACGGGCTCGGCTTTCTCATCTGGAACGCCAAAGACTGGTCCAATGTCAGCCAGGTTATTTGCGGCATGCTGGCGATCAGCGTGACCGTGCTTGTCTTGGACACCATTCTGCGCAGCATCGAGCATCGATTTATCCCGTGGCAGCGCGGTGTCAGAACGTCTACGAGGTTGCTGTGACCGCCATCATCCGCGTCGAAAATGTCAGCATGCAGTATGAGCGGGGCAAGGAAATCGTCCGGGCGCTGGGCGGCCTCACGATGGATGTCGAGGCCGGAGAGATCCTTTGTATTGTGGGCAGTTCTGGTTGCGGCAAATCAACCCTTCTCAGCCTCATCGCGGGTTTTCAGAAGCCGACCAGTGGACGAATACTGCTGCATGACAAACCAATAGAAGGCATCGACACACGCTGCGGAATGATTTTCCAGGAATATGCTCTGTTTCCTTGGAAGACTGTTCAAAAGAACGTGGAGTTCGGCCTGAAGATGCGCCGGGTGGCTGCAGAAGAGCGGCAGCGGACGGCGCTCCATTTCATCAAGCTGGTGGGGCTTGAAGGATTTCAGGATGCTTATCCGGCGGAGCTTTCCGGCGGCATGAAGCAGCGGGCGGCGCTGGCGCGATCCTTGGCGAATGACCCGGAAATTCTCCTGATGGACGAGCCATTTGCCGCTGTCGACGCCATGACCCGGCAGCTGCTGCAGGATCAGCTGATCGATATCGTCGAGAAGACGCGGAAGACGGTCATCTTCGTTACTCACAGTATCGACGAGGCGCTGATTCTTTCGGACCGCATTGTCGTGTTCTCGTCGCGCCCGGGCCGCGTGAAGGTCGCGATAGAGAACGATCTGCCAAAGCCGCGAAGCGCAGCTGCACAGCTTACGCCCCGCTACCTCGAGCTGAAATCCCGGATCTGGGACAGCGTGCAGGAGGAGGTCATGCAGCAGATCTCGCGGATGGAACGTCTGCCTGCCTAAGCGTCAGGCAAGGGGAGAGATCGCATGTCGCTGGCTGGTTCTCGGATCGTCATCATCGGAGGTAGCTCTGGCATCGGGCTGGCTACAGCTAAGGCCGCTGCAAGCCGCGGTGCCCGCGTCGTCATTGGCGGCCGAAGGCGGGAACGGTTGCAGGACGCGGCAGCACAGATCGGCGGACATGTGGAGACAAGGGCGATCGACGCGACTGACGAGCCTGCGATGGAGGCCTTTTTCCGCGAGCTCGGACAATTCGATCATTTGACGGTGCTTGTGCCTTCTGCGCCCGACAAGTCGGGGTCGGCGAAGCTCGTCGATTTTCTCGAGATGGAGCCTGGCCAATTTGAGACCGTGTTCCGCAACCGCTTCTGGTCACAGGTCTACGGCGTTCGTTATGGCGCGCCAAGACTGTCGCGCGGCGGTTCCATCGTGCTCATGTCCAGCAGCCAGCCGCGCAAGACCATCCCAAATTACTCGGCCAGCAGTGCGGCAGCGGGTGCCATTGAAGCCTTGGCCCGATCGCTGGCCATGGAACTCGCGCCCATCCGCGTGAATGTCATCGCTCCGGGCTTCATTGCGACGCCGGGGACTGGTCACATTCCGGCGGAGAGGCGAGCCCGGTGGGATCGCATCGCGGAGTCCCAGCCGGTGAAGCGGCTCGGGACGCCCGAAGAGATTGCCGGGGGTATTCTGTTCCTGATGGAAAATGCCTATGCGACTGCCACTGTGCTCGATATCGACGGGGGATACCGGCTGACCTAACTAGAATCGGTCCGGTCTGAGCGGATGAATATCGACAACTGGTGTGCGTGCGCCAACGATCTCCGCCACCAGCCGGCCGGTCACAGCCGCGAGCGCCAAGCCATACTGACCGTGGCCGAACGCGTAGATCACGTGAGGATGGCGTTGCGAGGTGCCGATCACTGGCAGTGAATCCGGCATCATCGGACGATCGCCTGCCCATTTCGTATGTCGACTGATTTCTGCCTCGGGATAGAGGGTGCGCACGACATCCAACTGCCGGGATGGCCGCGAATAGTCCGGCTGGCTCTCCAGTCCGGAAAACTCGATATTCCCACCGGTCCGAAGCCCTGCAGCCATGGGATTGAGCGACATCTTCTTGTCCGAGATGAACAAAGGCCGCTTCGGCATCGGTGTGAACCGCGGTATTGTCGCATGATAGCCGCGCGCAGCCTCTAGCGGGACTGCATCCCCAAACGCGGCTGCAAACCGCGCCGACCAGGCTCCGGCGGCAATGACGACATAATCAGTGCATTGGTCTTCTTTGTTGGTGCGAACGTGGAACCTGCCCTGGTCGGCCGGAACCACTTCGCTCACGGTCTCCCGCCTGAGCTCACCGCCGAGCCTCTCGAAATACCGGGCCAGCCCAAGACAGATACCATGAGGATCCAGAGTTCGGCGGTAATCGGGTTCGAATACCGCAAACTCGTATCCTCGCGGAACGGCGGGTTCGAAATCACGCAACTGATCCCCATCGAGCGTGCGAAGGTCTGCGCCCCGATCAGCCAAAAGCTGCCAAGTGGTCCAGGCCAGGTCTCGATCAGCCTTCGTGCGATAAAGCGTGAGGGCGCCGTCCTCAGAGACAAGCGGCTCAAGTCCTGCATCCTCAATCAGACGCGTCCATTCCGCGTGACTCTGCTGCATCATCACACTGAGCTGATCGAGGATCGGCAGAAATCGATCCCGCATACTGGAGCGGACAAAGCGCGCGAGGAAGGGTGTGAGGCGCGGCAGTGATCGCCAGCGAATCGCCAGAGGCCCTTGCGGGTCGGCCAGATAGGAGGGGACCTTCCACGCGATACCCGGCATGGCCATGGGAAAGGCATGATTGCGCGGCATACCGCCGGAATTGCCAAATGAGCACGCCTCTCCAGGAGGCAGCCGGTCAATGATCGTGACCTGATAACCCTCCCGGCGAAGCGCAACAGCACTTGCCAAGCCGACAATCCCAGCTCCAATCACGGTGATGTTCTGCGATGGTGGCGCCACCAGGCGTCTCCGATGTTCCCCGAATTGCCAGATCCACTTCGCTCGAATGCTCTCGATGCTGTCGCTTGTCGGTTTCGATGCAAGCTCGATATCGCCCAGCAGAGCATCCTCATCAATTTGCGTTAGCGGAAGGGCTGTCCCTTCGTCCACCGAGTTCTCGGGCCAGAGCGATGAACGCCTTGAGCGCGGCGGACGGATTTCGTCTTCCGGGATAATAGAGGCAGAGCCCGGCAAAGGGCGGTGTCCAGTCCTCCAGTACGCGAACGAGCCGGCCTGCCTTGATATCGGCAAGCACGTTCTGCTCCATGAAGAAGCCGAGACCGATACCCTCGATCACGGCGGTGCGGGCGAGACTGGCTTCGTCCAACGTGATGGGCCCGGTTACGTCGATCTGAGCTGACTTGCCGTCTTTCTCGAATTGCCAGCGATAGAGCGCGCCATTCGGGAGACGGACGCGGATGCATTGATGGTTGAGAAGGTCGGGCGGGACACGAGGCCTGCGATGCTTCTCAAAATAGGCGGGCGAGCCTACCACGGCATAGCGTTGCGGCTGCCCAAGGGACACGGCGATCATGTCGCTGGGCACGAGATCGGCGACACGCACGCCAAGGTCGAACCCTTCAGCGACGATGTCGACGAGCCGCCCCTCCGTGACGAGGTCGATATGGACCTGCGGATAGCGGCGGAGAAACTCAAGCACGAGTGGCGAGAGAATCTCGCGCGCCGCGGTGGCGAAAGCATTGATGCTGAGCGTTCCCGATGGGGTTGCCTGGCGCGATCGCACCGCCTCCATTGCGCCGTGAATGTCCTGCAATGCCGGGCCAACCTGTTCCACAAAGACGCGTCCGGCATCGGTCAGCGAGACACTGCGCGTGGTGCGATTGAACAGGCGGACACCAAGGCTCGCCTCAAGCTTGCCGATTGCATTGCTGAGAGCGGTCGTGGACAGGCCGAGATCGAGCGCTGCTGCGCGAAACGATCCTCTGCGCACGATAGCGATGACCGCGTCGAGGTCATTCAAATTAGGCCGATACATTGTTCCGATTTTCGCAATTCCGCATCCCAATTTATCCCGCTTATCGAGACAAGTATCCAGGCTTATTTCGGACGCACAGATGCAGTGCGACTATGGGAACAGCGCGATGATCCTGCTTTTACCGATCGAGCCCGATTTCAAGGTCAAGTCCCTTACCGGTCGGGAGACTATCCACACAGCTCAGGAGATCGGCGCATGAGCACCTTCCTTACGCTCGAAGGCAAGCGTGCGCTCATCACCTCCGGCACGCGCGGCGCGGGCGCCGCTACCGTGGCCCTGTTCCGCGAACTCGGGGCACGCGTTCTGACCGCAGCCCGGTCCCGGCCAGAGACGCTCTCCGAGGAAATGTTCGTCGCCGTCGATCTGACGACACCGGAAGGCTGCGCCACCCTCGCGGCAGCGACGCGAGAGCGCCTGGGCGGGGTTGACATCATCGTTCACATGCTCGGCGGGTCTTCCGCCCCCGCCGGCGGCTTCGCGGCGCTGAGCGATGCGGAATGGGCGAAGGAGCTTGACCTCAATCTAATGGCTGCCGTCCGGCTTGACCGGGCGCTCGTGCCGGCGATGGTGGCGCAGGGCGGCGGTGTCATTGTTCATGTCACCTCCATCCAGCGCGAGCTGCCGTTGCCCGAGGCAACGACTGCTTATGCCGCCGCGAAGGCTGCGCTCTCAACCTACAGCAAGAGCCTGTCGAAGGAGGTCTCGCCCAAGGGGGTGCGTGTCGTGCGTGTCTCACCCGGCTGGATCGAAACCGAAGCCTCGGTGCGGCTGGCGGAGCGACTCGCGAAGGAGGCCGGCACGGATTACGCAGGCGGCAAGCAGATCATCATGGATGCGCTCGGCGGTATCCCGATTGGCCGGCCATCGAAGCCGGAGGAGGTTGCCAACCTGATCGCCTTCCTTGCCTCTGATCGCGCCGCCGCCATAACCGGCACCGAATATGTGATCGATGGCGGCACCGTTCCCACCGCGTGAGTCGCTTTTCATCCGAACCGGCTGAACCGTGGCCGAGAGAAATATTCCTTAGACATCATAGCCGTGCTTGAATGGCTCTCCATACATCCCTCCCGCCGCAGAGCCGCTCATGGTCAATTCCTCATCCGGACGTGTCGAACCGTCTTCCCTGTGGGCCGCCACCGCGGAGCCTGAGCCGGCCACGATTGCACTGGCCGGCGAGGCCCGGGCAGATGTTGCCGTGGTGGGCGGCGGCTTTTGCGGCCTCTCCTGTGCCCTTCACCTCGCGGAATCTGGCGTCGATACCGTGCTGTTGGAGGCGCAGGAGGCAGGCTGGGGTGCCTCGGGCCGCAATGGCGGGCAGGTCATTCCCTGTTTCAAGGATGATCCCGAGACCCTGATCGCTCGTCTCGGTGAGGATCTGGGCGAGCGGATGAGCAGGCTTGGCGCACAGGCGGGTGACCTCGTCGACAGCCTCATCAGCCGGCATAAGATTGCCTGCGCCTATCGCCGCAATGGCTGGATATTAGGGATTGCTGGCACGCGCGGCATTCCAGCCATGGAGAGCCGTACGCGACAGTGGCAGGCGCGCGGATTGCCGGTGCGGCTGGTGGATCGGGATGAGATGGCCCGCCTGATCGGCGCGCCGATCTATGCGGCCGGCTATCTCGATCCTCGTGGCGCGGCGCTCAATCCCTTATCCTTCGCGCGCGGCCTTGCGGCTGCTGCCATCCGCCAGGGCGCGCGGGTCCATACCGGATCGGCGGTGACTGCCATCGCCAGAGAAGGCCAATTCTGGCGCGTGGCAACGGCATCCGGCGCCGTGGTTGCAAGGCAAGTGGTGGTCGCAACCGGCGCCTATTCGACCGATGTCATTCCCGAACTCAGGCGCAGCATCTTGCCGGTGCAGTCGATCCAGATCGCAACGCCGCCGCTGCCGACCGAATTGCAACGCTCGATCCTGCCCGAGGGGCATGTGATCTCCGATAACCGCCGGCTCTTGCTCTATTTCCGCTTCAACGAGCAGGGCCGGTTCGTCTTCGGCGGGCGCGGCTCGCTGGGTGGCGAGAGCATCGCACAGAGCCACGTCACCGCCTTGGCCGATACAATGCGGCGCAGCTTCCCCCAGCTCGGCGCTGTGGGATACGACCATGTCTGGGCAGGTCAGGTGGATATCACGCCAGGCCGCAGGTTGCGGGTGCATGAGCCTTCGCCCGGGCTCATCACGGTGATCGGGTTCAGTGGCCGCGGTGTCGCCATAGCGCCGGCCGTCGGCAAGGCGATTGCCGAGGCGGTGGTGGCCGGCACGCTCAAGGATTTGCCGCTGCCGGTCACGCCCATGCGGCCCGTGCCCTTACACGGATTGAGGCTGCCGGCCATGTCGCTCGCAGCCCAATGCTTCCGCCTGCTCGACCGGTTGGACGCGCGATGAGCGCGCCCCATGATCAGGTACGCACCACATATTCCGGCTTGAGCTTGCTCAGCACCTCGGCCGAGCCGTCGCGGGTGAGAATGGTATAGCCCAGGGACATCGCGAGGTTTTTGGGGGCGTCGATCAGGATCGCGTGCAGGAACAGGACCATGCCCGGCACGATCGGCATCTCGTTGCCCGAATAGATCATCGGCGGCACGTCCATCCAGGACGGCCGATAGGTGGCACCGAGCGAGTAGCCGCAGGCTGACATGCGCGCATGGCCATAGCCGGCCCGGTCATAAACCGCGCGATGTGCATCATCGATGGCGCCGATCACATTGCCGGGGCGCGCAGCCTCCGCCATCGCGGTGATCGCCTGGAGCGTCACCTCGAACATCCTCTCCTGAACCGGATTGGCGCGGCCAATCGAGATGGTCCGCATAAGGCAGGCGCAATAGCGGCGATAGCTTCCCGCATGCTCGATGGTCAGCTGATCGACCGCATCCAGAGTGCGGAAGCCGGTGGCGCTCCGCACGAGCAGCGCGCGATCGCCCGAGCCGAGGACGGGCCCCGAGGGGGCCGGATCACCGCCGCCTGCGAGGATCGGCACCGAACCGGCCGCGGCGATGTCGCCTTCGAATGCTCCGGGGCGCGAGGCCTCCAGCATGGCGACAAGCGAGGCATCGGCAAGCTCAGCCGCACGCCTGACATAGACGATCTCTGCAGGCGATTTGACCGCGCGCAGCTGCCGGACGAGATTGGATGCATCCATGAGGGTGCACCACCCATCGAGCCTCTGCCGCACGCGCTCGTAATTATCCGCCGTGAGCCCGAAGGTGCGCATCTCGATGCCGACCCGCGCGCCCTTGAGGCCCTTCTCCTCGAGAATCTCCATGAGCTCGCGCGAGGGATCCATGCCCGGCGCGTCGTACCACAGGCGGATATCCTCCATGATCGAGGTTCGGCGCGCCTGCTCGAGATCGGGCCGGCGGGTGAGGAGGGTGAGGGGCTTCTCATCGGCCGTCATGACCGCGCATTGAAAGAAGACGAAGCCGGACGTGTCGTAGCCGGTGAGGTAATACATGCTCTCCTGCGCAAAGAGCAGCAGGGCGTCGAGCCCCTCGCGCCGCATTGCCGCCCGGGCATTCCTCAGGCGCGTGTCGAATTCTTCTCGTTCGAAATGCAGCATCGGGGCACCTCGGTTGTGCTGAGCTCCGGCTCAGCTCTTACGTCCGGATTGAAGGAATTGGGTGAGCGCCAGCAGGATGATGGAGACGGCGATCAGCAGGGTGGAGATGGCGGCGATCGTCGGATCGATCTCATCACGGAGCGCGAGGAACATGCGCCGGGTCAGGGTCGCCTTCTCGCCACCGGCAATCAGCAGGGCGATCACCACCTCATCAAGTGAGGTGATGAAAGCCAAGAGCGCGCCGGAAATAACGGAATTGCGAATCTGCGGCAGGGTGACGGTAAGGAAGGCCCAAGGGCGCGATGCGCCCATGCTGCGGGCGACCATTTCCTGGTTCAGGTCGAAATTGTGCAGTCCCGCCGTCACAGAGATCAGCACGAGGGGAATAGCAAGTGCCGAATGGGCAAGCACCAAGCCGGGGATGGAATTGTTGAGACCGAGCGGGGCGAAGAAGATGAAGACGCCGATCGCAAGCAGGATGACCGGGATCATCATCGGCAATGCGAGCAGCACCTGGATATAGCGGCCAGCCGCCAGCCGCGCCGTATGAAGCCCATAAGCGGCCAATGTGCCGGATATGGTTGCCACCACCGTCGTCCAGATGGCCGCCTGGAACGAAACCCATGTCGCATCCCGCCATTCGATCGAATTGAAATAGGCGCTGTACCAGCGGGTGGACCACGATTCCGGCGGGAAGGTGAGATAGCGCGAACCCGAGAAGCTCATAGGGATTACGAGCAGGGTGGGGACGATCAGGAACAGAATGACCAGCCCGCAGAACACATAGAGCCACAGCCGGCGGAAATGGGTGATCTGGGTCGAGGTGGCGGGGCGGTTCAGCATCACTTGCCCCCCGCAATGGAGAAAGCCCCGGTCAGCCGTGACACCAGCCACAGGATCCCGAGAGTGATGACCAATAGGACCACGCCGAGGGCGCTTGCGGCCCCCCAATCCGAATAGACCGCGACGGAGCGCTCGATCTGCATGGCCCACATCATCACTCGGCCGCCGCCGAGCAGCGCCGGTGTCACATAGAAGCCGAGCGAAAGAACGAAAACGACAATCAGCCCGGCGGCGAGGCCGGGAACGGACAGCGGGACGAAGATCTGCCAGAAGGCTTTGATGGGCGAGGCGCCGAGATTGGCGGCCGCCCGCATATAGCCTTCATCGATCGATTTCATGGTGGCATAGAGCGGCAAGACCATGAAGGGCAGCATGATATGCGTCATGCCGATGGTGGTGCCGGTGAAGTTGTGGACGAGCCGCAACGGTTCGTCGATGAGGCCTATGCCCTGCAGCCATTCATTCACGAGGCCGCGGCGCTGCAGCAGCACCAGCCAGGCGTAGGTTCGCACCAGCAGTGAGGTCCAGAACGGGAACAGCACACAGATGAGCAAGATGCTCGCCCAGCGCGGCGGAAGCTGGACGGCGAGATAGGCGAGGGGATAGCCGAGCACCAGGCAAAGGGCGGTCACGAGAACCGCAAGCTGGAATGTCGTATAGAGCGTCAGCCGGTAGGACGGGTGCAAAAGACGCTCATAATTGACGAGGGTGAACCCGTTATCCCCAACGAAGGACAGCCAGAAGAGCCAGCCCATGGGGATCAGCACGACACAGCCGACAATCACCAGCGCCGGCAGCGTAAGGCCAAGCAGCGCATGCTGTTCGCGCCGTGCGAGACGGGACAATGCATCGGCATTCTTCCCCCGCTGTCGCGCCGTGGCTGAGGTTGGCTGGGCTTCGAGCACCGCGCTCATCAGAGGCCAGCCCGCTGATCGGGGTGATCGTCCTTGGGCACGATAATCGTGTCGTCGACCGAGAAGCCGACGCGAACCTCGGTTCCAACCTCCGGCAGCATCTCGCCACTTTGATGCGGGCGGCGCAAGGCAATCTCCTGCCCATCGGCGGTGGCGATATAGGCAACGACACTGTCACCCTGGAAGACCGTCTGGCGAACCTGGCCGGTGATCACATTGGTCGCTTCATCGGGAGCCGTGGTGAGCAGCCTCAGCTTCTCCGGCCGCAGGATCAGGATCTGCTGAGTGCCATTGGTCATGCGCTCGCGGGTGCGCAGCAGCTGGCCGAACAGCATGGGCTGGCCATCGCGAATCTCGACCGGCAGGCTGAAGGATTCACCGATGAAGCTGGCCACGAATTGGGTTCGCGGCCGCTGGTAAAGGTCCTGCGGCCGATCGAGCTGCGCGAGCTTGCCGTGGTTGATCACGGCAATGCGGTCCGACATGGTCAGTGCCTCGCGCTGATCGTGCGTGACGTAGACGGTCGTCAGGCCCAGCCGATCATGCAGCCTGCGCAGCTCGAGCTGCATCTGCTCGCGCAGGTTCTTATCCAGCGCCGAGAGCGGTTCGTCCATCAGCAGGATGCGCGGCTCGAAAATGACAGCCCGGGCGACCGCCACCCGCTGGCGTTGGCCACCCGAGAGCTGGTCGATCTTGCGATCGCCATAGCCCTTAAGCTGAACGAGATCGAGCGCGGTCTCGACCCGTCTGGCGATCTCGGCCTTGTTCACCCCGCGCAGCTTCAAGGGATAAGCGAGATTGCCGGCAACCGTCATATGCGGAAACAGGGCATAGTTCTGGAAGACCATGCCGATGTCGCGCTTGTGCGGTGGCAGGAGCACCACCTCCTGCTCCCCGAAGCGGACGCTTCCCGAATCAGGCCGCACAAATCCGGCGATGACCATCAGCAGCGTGGTCTTGCCCGAGCCCGAGGGGCCCAGCAGCGTGATGAACTCGCCGCTCTCGATCGCAAGACTGATATTGTCGAGGGCAGCAAAGCTGCCATAGGTCTTCACCACGTCTTCGATGGTGATCGGAAGCGATGCAACCCTATCGGAAGGCGCCGACATTCCCGGCCGGCGCATGCCCGCTGTCAAATTCATACTCTCGTACCATTCTGATGGCGATCCAAGGCGAACAGTGTCGCCCCGCTTCTCATTCCTGGATGAACAGGTCGAATTCCCGCGTCAGCCTGTCGAGATTTTCCGCCCAGTAATTGGCGTCGAGCACGAAGCCCTTCTTGGAGTTTTCCGGAGCGCTTGGCAGCTTAGCGGCGACCTCCGGCTTAATGATGCCGGTATCGAACGCATCCACATTGGCCGGGCCGTAATTGATGTAAAGGGCAATGCGGGCCTGCACCTCCGGCCGGCTCATGATCTCGATGGCCTTCATTGCCAGCTCTTTATTCTTGGCGCCCTTGGGTATGACCCAGCAATCGGTGAGCAGCATCTGCTGATTGAAGGTGAGGCTGATCTTCTCGCCCTCCTGAGCAAGCGCCTCGGCACGGCCGTTCCAGATGGTGGCCATGTCGACCTCGCGATCCTTCAGAAGCTGCGCCGATTGCGCGCCCGAGGTCCACCAGGAGACCACGTCGTCTTTCACCTCGGCGAGTTTCTTGAAGGCGCGTTCCGTGTCCAGCGGGTAGAGCTTGTCCATGGGAACGCCGTCAGCGAGAAGAGCTGATTCGAGCGTGTAGACCGGGCTGCGCCGCATGGTGCGCCCGCCCGGGAAATTCTCCGTATCCCACATATCGGCCCAGGAGCTGGGCTTCTTGTCGGGATATTTCTCGTCATTCCAGGCGAGTGTCGCCGCATAGACGAGGTTGGAAATCCATCCCTCGCCCTTCATGTTCTCAGGGATGCCCTTGATGGCAAGTATGGCAGGATCGAGCTTCTCGACATTTCCCTCCTTGTCGAGAATCGCACAGCTGTAATTGCCTTGCTGGACGAGATCCCAGGTGGGGCTGCCGGAGGCGACCTGCGCGCGCACATCCGCAATGCCAGAGGTCGAATCCTCTTTGATCTTTATGCCGAGTTCTTTTTCCACCACATCGAACCAGGCATCCCGCTGCGCCTTCTGATAGACGCCGCCCCAGGAGGCGATGGTGAGGGTTTCTTGCGCCCCTGCGGGCATTGCGGCCATCGGTAAAGCCAAAATGGCCAGTGCAGTTATGCCAAACAGTCCGGCTTTCATATCTCGCTCCCCATTGTTCTCGTTGGTTGGTGATCCTGGATGAGGTCACCCGGCTGGTCAAGGGGCGGTGGGGACAAGGTCGACAAAGCCGCCGACGGGGGCTTGCGTCAGCGCGCATTATGGTGAGAAATCCCGATCCACGCGCTTGCATCTTCCAATCGATGATGCGCTCACCAAAAACTGCCTGGGCCATCGCGAAATGGCGCGCGCATAAGGGAGACCGCAGAGGAACGCTCATGATCGATCGCATCGTCATCAATGGCAGGATCGCCACCATGGAAGGCGAAGGCCGTTTCGTGGAAGCCCTGGCGATCCATAACGGGCGAATCGTGGCGCGGGGCACGACGCAGGACATGCGCGCGCTCGCCCCCCATGCCGAGGTGATCGACTGCGGCGGCCGGACCGTGCTGCCCGGATTTATCGACAGCCACTGTCATCCCGACATGCATGGGGCCCGGCTCGGGCGCTGGACCGATCTGTCGACCGGATTTGCCAGCAAGGCGGATGTGCTCGGCTTCATCCGCCGCGCGACCGAAGGCAAGCCTGCCGGGCATTGGTTCGTGGGCTTCCGCTATGATGATCTGAGGCTGGGCGGTTATCCCACCCGGGAAGAGCTGGACAATGCGGCCGGTGGCCGGCCGGCCTTCCTCTATCGCCGCGATTCCCATCTGGGCTTTGCCAATAGCGCCGCCCTCAAGCTCGTCGGCTTCACACGTGAGAGCAAGGATCCGCCATTCGGCCGCCTCGATCGCCATCCGGAGACCGGTGAGCTGACCGGGCTTTTGCGGGAAACCGCAGCCCATGAGGTGGTCAATTACTGCCAACGTGACTTCACACCCGACGATTTCGCGGGCGGTCTGGTCAAGGTGTTCGACGATTTCGCCTCATACGGGATCACGTCGGTTCACAACAGCCTGTGCTCCACCCAGGGCATCATCGCCTATCAGAAGATGCGCGAGAACAACGAGCTGCGCATGCGCGTCGGCCTCTTGGCGAGCGGGCGTGAGGATGATCTGATCGATGCCATCATCCGCTCAGGCTGGCGTACGGGCTTCGGTGACGAATGGGTGCGTCTGACTGCTGTCGAATGGTGCCCGGACTGCTCCACCAGCGGCCGCACTGCCGCCTATTACGAGCCTTATATCGGCGAGAAGGTGTTGGGTGAGCCCGACGACAATCGCGGCATGCTGCTTTACGAGCTGGAGGACTTCAAGCAACGGGTGCTGCGCGCCCATAAGGCTGGCCTGATGGTCGGCGCCGATGGCGTGGGCGACAGGGGCATCGATTTCGTGCTCGATGCCTATGAGCATGCGCTTCGCCACCACCCCGTTCACGACCACCGGCTGCGCGTCGAGCATTGCTGCAACGTCACCCCGCCGATCCTGCAGCGGTTGAAGAAGCTGCAGGTCATCTGCTCCTCGGCCACGGGATTTGCCTATGACCTGGGCGATGCCTATCGGCGCAACCGCGGGCCTGAGGCCATGCGCTATATGTGGCCGCATCGCAGCATGATCGATGCTGGCGTGATCGCGCCGGGCCACTCGGATTTCCCCGTCTGCCATCCCAACCCGATGCGCGGCATCTATTCTCTCGTCAATCGCAAGACCGATAGTGGCGCCGATCTCGACCGCTCGGAAGCGATCAGCGTCTATGAGGCGGTGGAGGCCTATACCACTCTCGGGGCCTATTGCGGCAAGGAAGAGCACCTGAAGGGTGATCTCGGCATCGGCAAGCTCGCCGATTTCATCATCCTCGAAGAGGACATCTTCAGTATCGATCCCGAGCGTCTGGCCGAATTGCGCGTCGCCGAGACCTTCATTGGCGGCGAGCGCGTGTTCCACCGCAACAGGGCCTGAGCGAACTCAGCTCGGTCCGACCGCGTAGGTCATGAGTGTCGCCCGCTCGACGGCCGTCCAATCGATGCCGATGCCCAGTCCGGGCCCGGAGGGCGCGTGGACATAGCCCTCCCTATCGGTGCGGATCACATCGAGCGCGCCATATTCGAAAGCCGGATAGGGGGTGGGCTGCTCGAAGAAATCGCAGTTCCGGTAGGCCAGCATCAGGTGCAGATTGGCCGCCTGGGTTAGGGTATAGCCCCAGCACTGCAGCTCGCAGGTCATGCCATTGGCTTCCGCGAGGCTCATGATCTTGCGCGTCGGCGTGATACCGCCGGCGATGGTCGCGTCGACCCGCACGGCGCTCCAGCAGCCGAGCTTGATGGCCTCGGCAATCACGTTCAGATCCAGAATGCTGTTGCCACCCGGTATGATCGGGATCGTGCTTTTCTCGCGCAGCTGGCGATAGCCGTCGAGATCCACGTCTGGAAAAGGCGCTTCAAACCAGGTGAGATCATAGGGCTCGAGCTGGCGAATGGCGCGGAAAGCCTGGGCCCTTGTATAGCGCTGCTCGACATCGAGCATGAAGTCTATCTGCCCGCCATGGACCTCGTGCACCGCAGCGACCATCGGGATGTCGCGATCGGGATCGCACCAACAGTGATATTTTACGGCGCGGAACCCTTCTTCCCTCAGCTTGCCGACGAATTCGACATAGTGATCGCGGCTCTCCAGCAACGGGGTGCTCGCATAAGACCGGATCTTGCTCCGAGCACCGCCAAGGAACTGATAGAGCGGCAGGCCGGCGTGCTTTGCCGCAAGGTCCCAGAGCGCGATATCGATCAGCGAGAGCGCCTGTGGCACTTGCGGCGTGTTGAGTGTCTTGAGCTGATGCCAGAGCGCCTCTCGTTCGAGGGGAGAGCGCCCGATCACCTCGGGGAGCAGATATTTGAGAGTTTCGGCCACGGAGAGGTCGAACTGGTGCGAGGTGATCATCACCGCGCCCGCCACACCCTCAAGACCGCCACGCGTCCTCAGCCGCAGGATTGCATTGGGCATGAACTGTTCGGGCATGTCGTGGGCCCAGGTGTAGCGCTCCGTGTCGGGGCCCACCGTATAGACATCCGCCCGATCGATGGTCAGGTCCTTCATTTTGGGATCTCATCCGCTGCGGTTAGAGGAATGGCCTGGTCGAGGCTTTCGCCGTGCCAGCCGAGATGGGAGAGGAACTCGCGCGTGCGCGACACTTGGGCCGCTTCGAAGATCTGCTTCGGGGGGCCTTGCTCGACAATGCTGCCCCGGTCGAACACGACCACCCAATCGGCAACCCGCTTGGCGAAATCCATCTCATGGGTGACCACGACCATGGTCATGCCTTCATCGGCGAGGCGTTTCATCACGCTGAGGACTTCGCCAATCGTCTCGGGATCGAGGGCGGAGGTCGGTTCGTCAAACAGCATCAGTTTGGGTTCCATAGCGAGAGCGCGGGCAATGGCCACCCGCTGCTGCTGGCCCCCGGAGAGTTCCGCCGGATGCTTATGGGCGTGGTCGCTGAGCCCTACTTTCGACAGAAGCGAAAGCGCTCGCGCATCTGCCTCCTGTCGGGAGAGGCCGAGCACGGTCACCGGACCCACTGACACATTGTGCAGCACGGTCAAATGGGGAAACAGCTCGAAGTTTTGGAAGACCATTCCCATGTGCCGGCGCACATGGCGGATGGCGGCGCTTCGCGCATCGACCGGCTGGCCTTCGAACAGAATGGCGCCGTTGTTCACCGTCTCCAGGCCATTGGCGCAGCGCAGGAGTGTCGACTTGCCCGAGCCCGATGGGCCGATCAGGCATACGACCTCGCCGAGATGGACCTGGAAGGTAACCTCGCGCAGCACCTCGACCGGTCCATAAGACTTGTGCAGATTTTCGAAGCGAAGGATCGGGGGGCGATCCGCATTAAGACGCGAGCCGGATGGCCGTGGGCAGAGTTCAGCGGTCATTCGTGAACCTTGAAGCGACGGTAGATCCAATCGACAAGCTTGGCTTGGGGATAGCCCATCAGCCAGTAGAGGGCCGCCATGGCGGTGAGCACCTCGAGGATCCGGTAGGTCTGGGCGCGGATCTGGAGCGACACATAGGACAGATCGGCCACTGCGATGACGGACACGAGGGAAGTGTCCTTGAAGAGCGAGACCCAGGTGCTGGCAAGCGCAGGCAGCACCCGCATTATCGCCTGTGGCAGGATGATCTTGCGGGCGACCTGCGCCTTGGTCATGCCGAGCGCATAGGCTGCATTCCACTGCCCCTGGCGTATGGACTGAATCCCGGCGCGGAAGGTCTCGGAATTGAATGAGGAGATGTTAAGGGTAAGGCCAACCAGCGCGGTGGTGAAGGCCGACATGCGGATGTCGAGGGCGACGGGTAGAACGTAAAAGGTCCAGTAGATCTGGAGGATCAGCGGTGTGGCGCGGAAGAATTCCACGATGGCGGCGGCCGGCATGCTGACGAGGCGGTACGGGCTCATGCGCATGAAAGCCAGCAGCAGCCCGCCGGGGATGGCGAGCAGCATCGTCAGCACGGTCAAGGCCACCGTGATCCCCGCACCGTGGAGGAACTGCCAGCGATAATCCCAGATGACCGACCAGTCTAGGATCATGAGGCCCCCAATGGCGCGAGCCGACGGTATATGGCATCCACACCGCGGGCGACGGGATAGCAGAGCAGGAAATAGACCAGCATGGCGCCCGTGTAGATCTCGATGGGTCGGAAGGTCTGTCCCGCCACGATCTGGGATTGCCGCAACAGTTCGGGAACGGCGATCACCGAGGCGATGGCGCTGTCTTTGATGGCGATGACGAAGAGCGATCCGAAGGCCGGCAGCATTCGGATGACGGCCTGAGGCAGGATGATGACGCGTATCGCCTGCCACGGGGACATCCCCAGCGCCAGGGCGGCCCGCAATTGCCCGGGACGCACCGAGCCGAGGCCGGCCCGGATCACCTCGGACACGTAGGCGCCGAGATGCAGACCGAGCCCCAGGACCCCGGCAAGGAGAGCGTTGAGGGAATGGCCGATCAGCAGCGGAAAGGCAAAATAGGTCCAGACCAGGACAGCCAGCACCGGTATCGCGCGCATCGAATCCACGTAGAAGCCAAGCCCGGCGGAGACGATCCGGCCGCCATAGGTGCGGGCAGCGCCGACCACCAAGCCGATAACCACACCGAGGAGGATCGACGAGAGGCTCAGCAGGATCGTCACGCCGAGGGCACGCGCGAGGAATTGCCAGCTATCCGCGATCGGCGAGAAGTCGAGGTCCATCGTCTCATTCCGGCGCGAAAAGGGTGCGGCGCGTGTGTGATTTTGCTTTTCTTCTGCGCCGCAGCGGGTGCGTGGCTTGTTAGCTGCTGGCCTTGAGCAGCTTGATCTCCTCGGCTTCCACCTTGTCCTTAATGCTGTCATAGACGGCCTGCAGCCAGTCCCGGAACTTGGGATCGCTCTTATCGACCGCCAGTCCCACAGCGGTGGCCATCTCGTTGCTCTTCAGGCACTCGTCGCCGAGCGGCAGAACCATGAGCCCCTTGACCGACGCGTTCAGCTTGGGCCAGGCAACGTTATCCACTGAAGTGAAGTCGGCGCGCTTGGAGAGAATCTCCTCGATGGGAGCATTCGCGCCGGAGCCTGCCACAGCCCGGAACTCGACATTCTTGAACCGGGTCGGCGCCCAGGTCTCGGGCGGCGTTCCAGTGAAATACGCGTAGATCAGGCCCTTCTTGTCGAGATCATCTACGCTCTTGGCGTCCTTGATCTTCGGGTTATTGGCGAGACCAACGAAACACAGGCTCGATTTCGAATAGACGATGAAGTCCACAACCTTCTCGCGGGCCGGGGTGACGGCCAGCGGAGCGATGCTGATATCGGCCTCGCCGGTTGCGAGGATCGGCACCTTGGTCTCGTGACTGACGGGTACGACCTGGAGCTCAACACCAAGCCGCTTGGCGTATTCCTTGGCCAGAAGCCAAGCGGGCCCCGAATATTGCTCACCGGACCCGGTGGTGTTTTCAGGGAGCCACGGGAATTCGCCGATCGCGGCCACCCGCAAGGTTCCACGCTCCTTGATCGCGTCGATCTTCTTGCTTTGACCGGCCGCGGGAACATCGGTGGGATCAGCCCAAGCGGGGCCCACCAGTCCAGCAACCAAGGCCAATACTCCCAACCCCTTCATCCACCGCTTGATAGCCATTTTTCTCTCCCTCAAGCGCGCGTGCGGCGTGCCGCCTCGTTGCACCTGCTTCTTCTTGTTGTGCATACAGGCTAAATGTATACAGAAAGCCAGTGAGGCATCAAGGAGAGTCTATGGCACGGGACCTGGCACCCATCGATCTGGCGAAGCTTCCGCCAAAAAGACCATCGCAAGGGGATCTCACTGTGCCCTTCTTGCGGGCGCGCAGCCTCGCGGATCAGGTGGCGGACGCGATCACCCATGCGATCGCGCAAGGGCATATCCAGCCCGGACAGCGGCTCGTCGAAACTGAGCTCGCCAAAAGTCTTGGCGTGAGCCGCATACCGATACGGGAAGCGGTGAAGATGCTTGCCGCTCAGGGAATCGTGGATAGCTCCCCTCATCGCGGCACGTTCGTGGTCGAGTTCGATGAGGCGCGGATCGACAGGATTTGCGCGGTCCGGGTCGCGCTGGAGCAGCTCGCCGGAAAGGACGCCGCACAGACCTATGCGGCGGAGCCTCAGCGGCTGGTGCGGCTCGATGCGATCATCGAGGATCTGTCCCGGGCGGCAGCGGCCGGCGATTGGATCGCGGCGAGCCGGGCTGACCTCGAGTTTCATCGGGAGATCTGCGCGGCATCAGGGAACGACATTGTCGCCAAGCTCTGGGAGACCATCGCGCGTCACGTGCTGATCATCTTCGGTCGCGAGGTTCTGCACGAACGCGACGGGATCAATCTCGCAAGGCAGCATCGGGCGCTGCGGGACATCCTCGCTGATGGTGATGACGAGGCGATTGAGACCGAAATCGAAAAGCACATCATGCGGCTGCGCAAGGTTTCATCGGCGCAGCTCGCAAGCAAGGGGGTGTGAGATGACCAAACCCGCTGAACGGTTTTCTCTGGCCGGCAAGGTTGCCCTGGTGATCGGCGGATCGAGCGGGATCGGCCGCGAAATCGCCCTTGGCTTCCGTGAGAGCGGGGCTCGCGTCATCCCTGTCGGCAAGACGCAGGCGAAGGTGGACGACGTCGTCGCCGCGCTCAGGACCACAGATGCAGGCACGGTGGGCCATGCCGCCGACATCACCGATTTTGCAGAGCTCCGGCGCCTGGTGGATGGGGTGATCAGGGAGCGGGGCGCCATCGACATCCTCGTCAATTCACAGGGGACGACGATCCTGAAGCCCGCCGAAGATTTCGATCCCGAGGATTATGCGCGGATCATGGACGTCAATCTGCGAAGCGTGTTCTTTGCAAGCACTGAAGTCGGGCGGCACATGCTGTCGCGGAGCCGAGGCTCGATCATCACCATTGCTTCCATCGCATCGTTCATGGGATTCCAGAAGACGGCGCTCTATACAATGAGCAAGTGGGGGGTCGTCGGAATGACACAGGCGCTGGCTGCGGAATGGGCCGGTCGCGGTGTACGGGTCAATGCGATCGCTCCCGGCTTCTTCATGACAGTTCTGAACAAGGACAAGATGAGCGCGGAGCGGAAGGAGAACGCGTTGCGCCGAACGCCGATGGGCCGTTTCGGATCCATCGAGGAGCTGGTGAGCGCCGCCATTTTCCTGGCGTCCGACGGCAGCAGCTATGTCACCGGCGAAACGATCCGGGTCGATGGCGGCTATTGCGCCGCCGGGTTGTGAGGTTCCATGCGGATAACCTGTCAGGCCGCCTTGCGCTCGCAATGGCTGCGCTCGGATCTGCCGCGGCATGCGGGGCAGTCTCGATCCGCGGCCAGAGCCAACTCATTGTGAATTGCAGCCTTTATTTCGTTCGGCATCCAAGGCGTGCCATCGCTCTTCAGGGCCGCGCTGACATATTGATATGCGCGCTCCTCCGCCTCGCCATCGCCTATTCTTATTGATGTTTCGGGATGGACGGTACAGGAGCGAATGGCGCCAGCGAGGACCAACAAGTCCCGGACGGCAAACTCCAGATCATCGTATTCACGCATGAGACCTCTCCCCAGTTATGTTCAAGCGCCCGCGACATAAACCTCCAATGGGCGCTGGCTACAACGGGGGATGGGCGTGCCGGTTCAAGTTCTGGGGCGGCTATCGTCCGTAAACACTAATAGATCGGATTTTACTGGATTGAGGACTCGTCCAGCCCGCCGCCCGGCCTCTTGATGCCGGCGGCGCTTTGTGCGCCAGGGTCCTATTAAAGCGCCAAGGCGCGGGAGATCGCACCTGCGTTCAGATGCCCTCGCTCCGCAAGCCGGAGAAGCTCTTCATACCCCACCTTGCCATATCCCGAAGCGGTCAGCCCGTCGCAGATCGCCTGAGCCAGACGAGGACTGTGTTCGATGATCTCGTGAACGTCATGAAGCGTCATGCGACCGGACCGAATGCTATCGGCGAAAGTCCTGACGCCCGTGTTGGTGATCTTGACGCCATAGAGCATGGTTAACGTCCGTCGAATGAATTCCTGGTGAATTCGAGCAAATACGCAATTTGTCGCAGTATAACTTAGTTCCATCTGGTGAGTATTGTTATTGAGATTGTCGTTAACACTTCAAATTGTAGAAATCGTTGGAACGTTCGTCTTGGCGGGCGATGGCGAAAGCGAGAGATCGCTAATCGGACGGGGAGAGGCGGGATTTGCCGAGCTGGCAATACTGGAAGGGGTGTGGGTCCCCCTTCCACTTGCTGCGTCAGTAAGGCCGGACAGCAATGGCCGGGCCGCCAGGAATACCAACGGTCCACCAGGGAGTCCGGTACCAGTAACCGCCGTAATAGTGGCCATAGCCCGGGCGCTTGTGTCGGAAACGAGGACCGAAGCGCTCGCGGCTATACACAACCTTCCGCTTTGTTACGACCCTGCCGTTCCGGTAGCGCTTCTTCACCACCACTTTCTTCTGGGCGACTGGCTGTACAATGGCCGGTGCTGCCGGAACGGATGCAATTCCCGGCGTGATGGCGGCCGCAGATGCGCCGCCATTCAGCGCCATTAGCGATCCACCGATGACCAAAGCTAGTAGGACAGGTTTCATCATGAGCCTTCCTCGCATTGCTAATGTTAATGCTGAGATAACCGCGATGGCCCTCTTTGGTTCACGCACGCGGCTTGGCATGTAGGTCAGGGTGGCCAGGGCTCTGATGCGGAGATTGCGTTCAGATTGATTGATTTGTTGGTGTGAATTTAACTATGTATTAAGAGAAACAATAATCCAGCGGAAAGCGGGATCAAAATCACCTTCCAAGGTGCGAAGTCGCATGAATATCTGACCGAACCAGGAACCTATTTGTATCCGTATTCTTTTGGATTGCATCGAGGAGGCGTTCGAGGGTGGACTTCCATAAAGAAGACGGAGAGAAACTACATGAAATCAACAATCAATCAAAAGTATTCGCCGTTCCTTGGCGGCATCGTCTGCATCGCTGCGCTGACTTTCGCGGTGGCGCCTCCGTCCTTTGCTGGGGACGGTATTGGCGTGGGCGTCGGCGCTTCGGTTGGTGGGGCTGATGGAATAGGGGTCGGCGTTGGCGCATCGGTTGGCGGCTCGGACGGGATTGGCGTCGGTCTCGGCGCCTCGGTCGGTGGTTCGGATGGGATCGGCGTCGGGGCTGGTGCCTCGGTTGGAGGATCGCGAGGAACCGGAGCCGGCTTGGGAGCCTCGGTCGGCGGCAGCCGCGGCGTTGGAGCCGGGGCGGGTGCTTCCGTCGGCGGATCAAGGGGCATTGGCGCTGGTGCTGGGGCATCGGTTGGCGGCACGCGCGGCATTGGGGCGGGTGTGGGCGCCTCGATCGGCGGTCCGCGCGGGACCGGCGTCGGCGCGGCAGCCCGTATCGGCGGAAGAAAGGGGATCCACGCTGGTGCCGGGGCCAGGGTGGGTGGCACAAGCGGTGTTCGCGCGGGCGCAGGCGCAAGCATTGGCGGATCGCGCGGTGTGAGCGCCGGCTTGGGCGCATCGATCGGCGGATCGGACGGTATCGGCGCGGGCGCTGGAGCTTCGGTGGGCGGCCCGGGCGGTGTTAATGCGGGTGGTGGGGTTTCGATCGGTGGCGGTGGCTCCAATGGCGCCGGCGGTGGCGGTACGGGCACAGGTAGCGCAGGCGTCGGCAATGGGGGTGCGGGCGCGAGCGGAGGTCGCGGAGATGATGGCGGCAATCGCGGCAATACTGATCAGCCTGGTTCTGGCATGAGCCCAGGTGCGGTGAGCAGCGCCGTCGCCAACCTCTCGGATCGCGAACGGGAGCAATTGCGGCGCACATGCCCGAGCATTCTTGCTGCTCCAGCTCGCCACAGCACTGAACAGGTTGCTGTCTGCAGGGTAATCGCCTCGCTCTAAACGGGAGCCCTTGCTCGTGGATGCGCTCGTCGCGCTCCACGGGCAGGGGTCTAAGCCGTCGGACTTTCACCGCGTGAGGGGTCCTGCCTCTCTCGGCCCGCGGCATTGGCGGCTTCGAGCTCTTCCTCCCGGAGGATGCGAAGATGGCCATTGCTCAAGCTTCTGATTTGGTAGCGGTAGCCGGACCGCACATCCGGAAACGGCAAGATGGCGACCACCTCGAAGGTGTCGGTGACTGGGCGAAAGTACACTTTGCGCGTCGGCGCAAGTTTAACGATTTCTCCGATCTGGAACGCAGTATTCATGAATAGTCCCCGTCCGTACTCTCTATCGCCACACCCCGTTTCTTGCAGCAGACCGGTTCTGCTGCTCCTCGATAGGTCGTTAACAGGATGAGCCGATGCTGGTTTCAAAAATGCTGGTCGGGGCTCTGGAAAAATTGAGACAGGGTCGGAACGGCAACCGAGCTGCATTAGGGCAGATGCTATCTCCGCCAAAGGCTCGGATCGAGCAGCACCAGAAGGGTGAAG
The DNA here is from genome assembly GCF_038811545.1 of Rhodoligotrophos sp. CJ14. GTDB lineage: Bacteria > Pseudomonadota > Alphaproteobacteria > Rhizobiales > Im1 > Rhodoligotrophos > Rhodoligotrophos ferricapiens. The sequence goes on along the minus strand of NZ_CP133319.1, from coordinate 1,517,392 downwards.
AACTCGAGGCGGCCGAGCAGCATGGCAAAGGCCAAGAGCGCCTTCGCCGTATCCGGCAGGCTCGAAAAATTGCCGGCCGGCCCGATCACCGGGCCGAGGCCGGGGCCAACATTGGTGAGGGCGGTGGCGGCACCCGTGACGCTGGTCTGGAAATCGATACCCAGTGCCATCAGGGCCAGGGAGAACAGCATGAAAGAGGCAAACAGAACCGAAACGAAGGCGAGCACGGCAACCGGTACGTCATCGCCGATGGCGCGCCCGTCATAGAGGGTTTTGTGGACGCGGTGCGGGCTGATCAGACCGATGAGATAGCTGCGCACCGTCAGCCACATGATCTGGATACGGAATATCTTGATGCCGCCGCTGGTGGAGCCCGTGCAGCCCCCGAGGAATGTGAGAATGAAGAAGGCGCCTAACGCCGGCGCTCCCCAGGTGGTGTAATCGCCATAGGCAAAGCCGGTGGTCGAGATGATGGAGACCACGTTGAACGCGACTTCCGTGAGGACGCCGAAGAACTCGTTCCCGGTCTTCAAATAGCGCCAGAGGGTCAGGCCTACAATGAAGCCGCCGACGATGAGGGCGAAGGCGCGCACCTGAACGTCGTCCCAAATGGCCCAGCTGCCGCCGCGGAGCATGCGAATATAGAGCACCACGGGCAGGCTCGCCAGGAACATGAAGATGGTACCGACCCACACGGTCGACCGGTTCTGGAAATAGGCGAAGGAGGCGTCATGGGTCGAGTAGCCGCCGGTCGCCACTGTCGACATGGCATGATTGACCGCGTCGAACAATGTCATACCCGTCATGACGAAGCCGATCAGGCAGGCCAGGGTCAGGATGCCATAGGACAGGGCGATATAGCGGACGAGCTGGCCGGCGCGCGGCACGATCTTGTCCGAGCGGTCGGAGCTCTCGGTGTGAAAGAGCTGCATGCCTCCAATGCGCAGGAACGGCAGCATAATGATCGCCATGACGACAATACCGATGCCGCCGAGCCAGTTTAGAATGGACCGCCAAAGGAGAACGCCCGGTGGCATGCGGTCGAGCCCCACCAGGACGGTGGCGCCGGTCGTGGTGAGGCCGGAGACGCTCTCAAACCAGCCATCGATGATCGAGATGTCGCGGTCCAGCAGCACGAAGGGGACCGCACCGGAAATCGATACCGCCAACCAGGTCGCCGCGGTGATGACGAAGCCGTCGCGGCGCGAGATGCTTTCGGTGCCCTGCCAATCACTCACCAGGGCGAGCATGGTGCCGAAGAAGCCGGTGATGAGGGCGGAGATCGCAAAGATCTGCCAGTCGTCATGGCCGGCCGCCAGATCGGTAATCATGGGCGGCAGCATGAACAGCGCAAGGCCCATCAGCATCACGCCAACCACCAGGATGATACGCCGGGGGTCAAGCGTGTTGATACGCCGGACCGCGATAGGTGTCCGAACGATGGCGCGGGGCGCCGTTACGGAGGAGGGCTCGGACGGCATTGGTGACCCAGTCCACAGAGGCGGCGTCTAACATTACGCCTCACGCTTGAACAGAATCGTCCAGTCGCGTCAATGGTGCTGAAACTGGATGCTCTCAGCTGTTGTCAAGAAGACGCAGATCGCGTGCCGCAAAGCCCACGGTGACGTGGTCGCCGCGCGAGGGCGGCGGCTCATTGGGCGTGTTGAAGGTGTCGAGCGACAGAACATTCTTGCCGAACCGCACCCGCATCCGCACGATCGAGCCCAAGAAACTCACCTCTTCCAGGGTGCCGGCCAGCGTATTGATGCCAGGGGTAGGGGAGCGGAAGGAAATTGCCTCTGGCCGTAGGGCGAAGGTCAATCGATCGCCCGGCTTGGCGCCGTTCAGGCCCGAGACGGTCAAAGGCTGGCCATCCACCTCCACCCGGCCTGAAGCCGGATCGGTCACGATTGTTGCGAGCGTGTTCAGCGTTCCGACGAAGGAGGCGACGAAGCGGCTGCGCGGATAGTTGTAGATCTCGAAAGGCGTGCCCAGCTGCTCAATGCGGCCCTCATTCATCACCACGATCCGGTCGGACATGGAGAGTGCCTCCTCCTGGTCGTGGGTCACGTATATGGTGGTGATGCCGAGTTGACGCTGCACGCGCCGGATCTCCTCGCGCAAGGAGATGCGGATCTTGGCATCGAGCGCGGAGAGCGGCTCATCCAGCAGCAAGAGTGTCGGCCTTACCGCGAGCGCTCGGGCGAGCGCCACCCGCTGCTGCTGCCCGCCGGAGAGCTGATAGGGATAGCGCTCGCCATGCTGCGGCAGGCCGATCAGCTGCAGCATCTCCTCGACGCGAGAGCTGATCTCGGTGGCCGGTGCGCGCGCCACCTTCAAGCCGAAGCCGACATTCTCGGCCACCGTCATATTGGGGAAGAGAGCATAGGACTGGAAGACCATGCCGATATTGCGCTGATTGGGCCGCAAGCCGGTCACGTCGCGGCCATCGATGCGGATGGTGCCACTGCTCGGCTGCTCGAAACCGGCGATCATGCGCAGGGTGGTGGTCTTGCCGCACCCGGACGGCCCGAGGAAGGATACGAACTCGCCGCGCTCGATCGCGAGGGTCACCTGATGCACGCCGACATTGGCGCCAAAGGATTTGCTCAGGTTCTCAAGCTCGAGAAAAGCCATATGCCGGTCCCTGTCCTTAGAGGCTGGGTCTGCTCGCGCGGGTGCCGCGCCCGAAGACCTGGATCAGCCCCATGCAAGCCCAGGTGACGAGAAACGCGATGATGGCCAGGGCCGCCGGCTCATAGGCGCGGTTGGCGCCGACCAGCTGCAGATAGGGGCCGAAGGCGGGGCGGTTGAGAAGGCTCGCGAAAACGAATTCGCCGATGACAATGGCGAAGGTGAGGAAGGCGCCCGACAGGATGGCACTGCGTACATTCGGCAGGATGACCCTGAACAGAATGGTCGGCCAGCCCGCACCAAGGCTCTCCGCGGCCTCGGTGAGCGTGCGCACATCAATGGCGCGAAGCCCGGAATCCACAGCGCGATACATATAGGGCAGCGACAAGGTCACATAGCCGAAGGTCAGCAGCAGGTCGGTCGCGCGGGCGCTCGCGGTCATCGGCAGGAAGGATGACGAGTTGTAGATACGGAGATAGCCGAACACGATCACGATGGCCGGGACCACCAGCGGGAGGAGGGTGATGAATTCGACGATGGGCCTTAGCTTTGGAAGCCTCAGGCGGATGATATAGGCGGTGGGCAGCACCAGGAGCACGCCGATGACAATGGTGGCAAGGGCGAGCGTGGTGGAATACAGGAAGCTCTGCTGGAATCGAGGATCGCCTAGAACGACGCGGTAGGCCTCGAAGGAATATTCGCCGCGCTTCATGCGCATGGAGAATTCGAGGGTCGAGATCAGCGGCACCAGGAAATAGAGCACGCCCAAGGCGAGAGCGAGCCAGGAGCCGAAGCGCGCGCCCCTCATCTCAGCCACCTTTCGCTGCGGGCCCTCAGCCAGAGATAGGCGCCGTTGGAGAGGCCGGTGATTACGATCATGCCGAGCGCCAGGGCATAGCCGAGATGGGGATCATGCAGCACATCGCCCCTGATCTGTGCATAGAGCAGGATGGTGACGATGTTGAGGGACGAGCCAGTGAGGGCATAGGCGGTGGCAACCGCGCCGAAGGAATTGGCAAAGAGCAGCAGCACCGTGCCGAGGATGCTTGGCCAGAGCACCGGCAGGGCAATATAGCGCCAATATTGCCAGCTCGAGGCACCCAGTATAGCGGAGGCCTCGCGCCATTCCTTCTTCAACCCATCAAGCGCGGGGGTCAGGATCAGCACCATCAAGGGGATCTGAAAATAGAGATAGGTGAGGGTCAGACCCCAGAAGCTCAGCAGATTGAAGCCGGTGGCATAGAGGTTGAAGCCGAAATAGGTGGAGAGGAGCCAGGTTACGAGCCCAGTGCGGCCGAGCGTGGCGAGAAAGGCGAAGGCCAGGGGAATGCCCGCGAAATTGGAGGCGACACCGGAGAAGGTCAGAAGCGTCGGCCGGATCCAAGCGGGAAGACCACCCAGCACCACCGCGTAGGCGAGGAGGAAGCCGAGCAATCCGCCGATGATGGCCGAGGCCGCGCTGATGCGGATGCTGATCCAATAGGCGCTCAGGATGTTCGGCTGGAACAGCTGGGCAATATTGCCGAGGGTGAAATTGCCAGCCGGGTCCTGGATGCTGCCGATGACCAGATAGGCCGTCGGTAGGAGCAGGAACAGAATGGCGAAGACTAGGAATGGGAGAAGCCCAAGCCAGGCCAAAGGAAAGGATCGGCGCATCGGTCGCGATGCGGCAATCATGGGGGCGGCGGACTGAACCTGGTTCGTCATGGCAAGGCCGGAAGGGTTGGGGCAATGGACCCACAACCCTCATATCAAAGCCCATTACTGAACGTTGGCACCGACCACGCTGTCCCATTTCTGGGTGATGACCGCATTGGCCTTGTTCTGTGCGTCCAAGCTCGGGAATACAGCCTTCTTATAGGCCTCGGCCGGCGGGAGCCGATCCAGAAGCTCCTGCGGGATCTTGCCCTTCTCGACGAGATCATTGAAGCGGATCGGGTGGCAATAGCCCTTGAGATAGCCGATCTGGCCCTCGTCGGAATAGAGATATTCCATCCACAGCTTGGCCGCATTGGGATGAGGCGCAAAGGCGCTGATCGCCTGGACATAGACACCGGCGACGACGCCGGAATTGGGCACGATGACATTGACCTCGGGATTGCCTTGCAGCGTATCGCGGTCGGCCAGCGCGTTATAGTCCCAGCGGATCACGATGGGGGTCGACCCCTGGGCAAGCGAGGCGGCCTTGCCGATAACCGGCACGAAATTGCCGGCCTTGTTGAGATCGGCGAAGAATTTGAGGCCCGCATCCGCGACCTTGGCCGGATCGGTTTCGCCAGCGGCGAGGCCTGCCGCATAGACAGCTTGGATCGCCTGGTTGGACGAGCGGGGGTCACCCGCGAGCGCCACCGCATTGGCATAATCGGATTTCAGCAGATCCTTCCAATCGGTCGGCGGCTCGGGGACGAGATCAGCATTCACCTGGAAGGCGAGCACGCCGTAATAGTCGCCATACCAGTGGCCGTCAGGATCCTTCGCATCGGCGGGGATCGTGTCCCAAGTCGAAACCTTATAGGGCTGCAACAGGCCTTCCGCCTTGGCGGAGGGCCCGAAAGACAGGCCCACATCGATCACGTCGGGCGCCTGCGGACCAGTATTGCCCTTGTTGGCCTTGATCGCCTCGATCTCATCGCCTGAGCCCGCATCCGGATTGAGCTCGTTCACCTGCAGGCCGTATTTCTGCTTGAAGCCCTCAATGAGTGCGCCGTAGCCGCACCAGTCATGAGGCAGCGCGATGGTGGTCAACTGGCCTTCAGCCTTTGCTGCCTCGATGAGCTCAGGCGATTGGGCGCGGGCAGTGCCCGTCGCGCCCTGCAGGACCAGGGCGCAGGTCATCAGCAATGCAGATGCGGTGACTGTCTTCATGCTCGTCCCCCATTTGACGCCGTTGTTGCGTTTGCCCTTGGCGGCTATCACGCGCCCATGACGGATCGGTGTCAATCGGACTCTTGGGCAGGGTTGTCAGGACTGCGGGCGGAGCCGTCTGACGAGAGGCCGGCGAAGGGTGTGCGGAAGCAATCGGTAACCCAGCAGCAAGCCAACGATGGCCGCATAGATCAACGGTTCCGGCGGCCAGGATTTCACGGCCAGCAGGAAATGGACAGCCCCTGCTAGGGTTGCCACATAGGCGAGCCGGTGCAGCTTTCGCCAGTTGCGACCAAGGCGTCTGATCGAGGCATTGTTCGAGGTGAGCGCCAGGGGGATCAGGAGGGTAAGGGCGAACATGCCGATGGTGATATAGGGCCGGCGGAGGATATCTGCACCGATCGCGGGAAGGTCAAGCGACTGGTCCAGCACCAGATAGGTGGTGAAGTGAAAGGCTGCGTAATAGAAGGCAAGCAGCCCAAGCGCGCGGCGGTAGCGTAGCCAGTTCACACGGGTGAGCTCGCGCAGGGGCGTGATGGTGAGCGTGAGGATCAAAAAGCGCAGCGCCCACAGGCCCAGGGTATGCTCAAGCTCCTTCACCGGATCAGCGCCGAGCTGGTCGGTCAATCCGAGAGAGAAGGTCCACAGGCCCGGCATGACGCCGAGGACATAGATCAGCCAGTTGATCACGCGGGGCGAGGTGATGCGGTGAGCACCGACCATCTCACCCCGCTTGGCATCGCTCGATGTCAAAAGTTCTCCTTGAGATCCATACCGGCATAGAGGCTCGCGACCTGCTCGCCATAGCCGTTGAACATTTGAGTTGGCCGGCGGCTGCCGCCGAACAGGCCACCTTCGCCGATGCGCCGTTCCGTCGCCTGGCTCCAGCGGGGATGGTCAACCTCGGGATTAACATTGGAGTAGAACCCGTATTCGGATGGGTTCTGCTGATTCCACGACGTCTTGGGCTGATCCTCAACCAGGGTGATGCGGACGATGGACTTGATGCTCTTGAAGCCATATTTCCAGGGCACGACCAGGCGAACAGGCGCACCATTCTGGTTCGGCAGGGTCTCATCATAGAGCCCTACGGCGAGGATCGTCAGGGGGTGCATGGCTTCATCCAGCCGCAGGCCTTCCACATAGGGCCAGTCCAGCACCTTGAAGAAGCCGCCCACGCCCGGCATCTCATCCGGTCGCAGCACCGTCTCGAAGGCCACGAATTTGGCCGAGCCCGCAGGCTCCACCCGATCGAGAAGCGCTTTCAAGGGGAAACCGATCCAGGGTATGACCATGGACCACGCCTCGACACAGCGGAGGCGGTAGATGCGCTCCTCCAGGGGCGCAAGCTTGACGAGCTCGTCATAGTCGAAGGTTTTCGGCTTGGCCACCAGGCCGCCGACCTCGATCGTCCAGGGCAGCGGCTTAAACTGGCCGGAGTTTTCGGACGGATCGCTCTTGCCAGTGCCGAATTCGTAAAAATTATTGTATGTCGTCACGTCTTCGCGAGGGGTGAGCTTCTCATCCGTCGAGACTGTGCTCTTTCCGGCGCTGAGAGGGGCGGCGGTGAGGGATTGTGTTCCGGCACCCATGAAGCCTAGGGCAAGGCTTCCGGCGATGAATTCTCGTCGCCGCAGATAGAGGGATTTGGGGGTGACTTCGGAATAAGGAATATCGTGGGGGCGACGGATCAACATGGGACCGCCTCGGCTGATTGCATCAGCTCTTATATAGACGGAGCGGATGGGAAATGGGTGCGGTCGCGCCCACACATTGCCGTGAGGGCAGGAGTGCCGCATGGATTCGGATCGCTTCTATCTTGACCTGCCGTCGTTCTCGGAATTCGACGAGGTCGCCAATTTCGAAGCTTATGTGCCGGTGCCGGATGATTGGGTGCTGATGATCACCGACGTGGTGTCGTCAACCCGTGCCATTGCCGAGGGGCGCTATAAAGACGTCAACCTGATCGGCGCCTCCTCGATCGCGGCGATCATGAACATTGCCGGAGGCCTTACGCTGCCCTTCGAGTTCGGAGGTGACGGCGCCGTGGTGCTGGTGCCTCCTTCTTTGGAAGAGGCCGCATCGGCGGCTTTGCGGGGATTGCAGGCGGTGAGCCGGCAATCCTTTGGCCTCACATTGCGCGCCGCTGCTATTCCCGTCGCGAGCTTGCGGACGCAGGGCCAGGACCTGCGCATTCGCAAATATGAGCTGAGCCCCGGCAATTTCCTCGCCATGTTGGTGGGCGGCGGCATCCAATTCGCCGAGCAGCTGATCAAGTCGGAGACCGCGAGCGCGCCGTTTCTGCTGCAGGGCGGGAAGGATGACGCTGCCCCTGACCTTGGCGGGCTCTCCTGCCGGTGGGAGCCGCTGGTGCCCCGCAACGGGCGCATGCTCGCGCTGATCCTGCGGGCGCGCAACGAAGCGCCGGCCATCAAGCGCCAAACATTGATACGCAGCATGGATGCGATCGGTCAGCTTGCCGGCGGTGATCTCAAGGCGATTGCGCCGGTCAATGACCAGTCGCTGCGCTTTTCCTGGCCGCCGCAAGGGCTTGCCGCGGAGGCGCGCCTCAATTCCAGCCGCAATCCCTATTGGCTCAAATATGCCAAGGTCCTGGGGATCTCGCTGGTGCAACTGGTGGTGCAGCGGCTGAACCGGCGGCTCGGCAAATTCGATCCGGTCAGCTACCGGGTCCAGCTCTCCGAGAATACCGATTTCCGCAAATATGACGGCACCTTGCGCCTGGTGCTCGATGTCACGCCAGTCCAAGTCTCTGGGATCATGAAGTATTTGGACGCGGAATACCGGGCTGACCGGCTGGTCTACGGCGCTCATGTGGCCGACCGCGGGTTGATGACCTGCCTCGTCTTCAGCCTGGCCGACAACCAGCACATTCATTTCGTCGACAATGCGGATGGCGGGTTCGCGCTCGCGGCCCAAGACTTCAAGCGGCGGCTCGAGGAAGGGGCGGCAACCCCGCGGGATGAAGCGCTTGCGTGATCAGGGGAGCCGGGCAGCCAAAAGGCGCGCGAGGCGGTCGGCGCAGGCAGCGAGGTGCCGGGTGTGGCCGTCACGGTCGCCATTCAACAGGCCCTCGATCGTGCCGGTGAGGCACAGGCTGTAGCGGATCGGCTTACCTTCGACCCGCACCGGCATGGCGATGCCGGCAAAGCCTTCCACGTCCTCACCGACACAGAAGGCAACGCCCGTCCGGCGGATCTCGGCCCATTCGGCCTCGATCTCGGCGAGATCGGTCTTGGTGTGGGTGGTCAGCCGGGGCAGGGGATCAGGCAATAGGGCCAAGCGGCGATCGGAGTCGAGAAAGGCCAGCAGAGCTTTGGCGGAGGCGCCGGTATGAAGCGGTATCTCGCGGCCAGGCATCACATATGGCCGCACCGGGTTATCGGGTGCCACCATGGCGATGCTGCGCACGGCCACGCCATCCAGCCGCGCGATGAAGCAGACCTGGTCGGTGGCGGTCGCGAGCTCCTGGAGCAGGGGCTGACTTACTGCGCGGATCCAGCCGTCATCGGCACCGGCATAGAGCAGGTTGGTGAAGCGCGTGCCAAGACGGTAGCTTCCCCCTGCCGGTGGCGCGGGTTCAATCATGCCGACATCCGTCAAGCCTTTGAGCAGGCGATGTGCCGTGGTCTTCGGCAGGTCAAGCGCGCTTGCCAGTGTCGATAGGCTGATGCCATCGGGGAAACCGCTGATCAGCTCGAGAATTCGCATATAGCGCTCGAGCGGCTTTTCCGCAGCCATTTCCGCCATCACTCCGCCTGAAGATCGATCCGCTCGCGCCGGAACGGTGCGGGATGGGGTTCCTCGAACTCACGGGCAAAGCGATGGCCTGCGTAAACCGCCGCGACAATGGCCGCGGGCGCCAGGCAATCGCCGATGCGCGTGACGGAGCGGATGCCCGCATCGTTCAGCCGGTCGGCATCGCGAGTGAGTTCGTGGAACAGCTTGTCATTGGGCAGGCGGGCGGTCACCAGGACAATGCTGCGGCAAGCGATTTCCTGTGGCGCCAGGGTGCGCATATGAGCGAGCCGCGCCGTGTTGTCATGTGCTTCCAGCAGCGCGTGATGAGTGATCATCCGCACTCCGAGCCCGTGCAGGCGTAACGCCGTGCGACCCAGCTCCAGCGTGTTCTCGGTGAAGGCGGAAATCTCGGCGGCGGGGGTTACGAGCGTCACCGCAATATTCGCCCGGGCGAGCTTTTCTGCGATGACAGCACCCATGTAGTAGTGGTCATCGTCATAGACGAGGACCGGTCCCTCAGGCTCAGTGCCGGCCATGATGTCATCCGGTGTCAGCACGGCGATATCGTTGCCCATGGGAATGGCGGCGAGGTGCGCCCGGCCGATCCCGTCGGCGCGCCAGGATGCGCCGGTTGCCAGCACCACTGCGGGATAGCCGAAGCCCAAAATGTCTTCCGCGGAGAGATCGCTTTCGCGATAGATCGAGACATTGGGCATTTTTGCGATCTGGCCCACGCGCCAGTCGCGCACCCTCAGCCATTCGCGCAGGCCCGGGAGCTCCGCCTCGCGGGTGACCCGACCACCCAGCTCGCGCCCGCGCTCGGCGAGTGCCACCTCATAGCCGCGCTGACCAAGAGCGCGTGCAGCCTCGAGCCCGGCTGGACCTGATCCCACCACCAGCACAGTCTGATCGGAGTGCTTGGGCGCAATGCGCTCGGGGTGCCAGCCGCGGCGCCATTCCTCGCCCATGGTCGGGTTCTGGGTGCAGCGCAGGTTGGTCATGGCGAAGTGGCTGGAGACGCAGATATTGCAGCCGATGCATTCGCGAATGTCCTCGGTGCGGTCCTCCTCGATCTTCTTGGGCAGGAACGGGTCGGCGATCGAGGGCCGCGCCGCGCCGATCATATCGAGAATGCCGCGGCGGATGACGCTCAGCATGGTATCCGGCGAGGTGAAGCGGCCGACGCCCACCACCGGCTTGGTCGTGACCTGCTTGATGCCCATCATAAATGGCTCGTGGTCGTTCTCCGGGGCAAAGCGCGAGGTGGGGGAGTCATCCGCCCAGGTGCCAATGACGATGTCCCAGAGGTCCGGCAATTCGCCGAGGAGGCCAATTGCCTCCAGGCCCTCATCCTTGACCCGCAAGCCCTGCTCACCGCAGAGCTCGTCCACGATCAGCCGTACGCTGATGCCGCAGCGGCCCTCGCTGGCCTCACGGGACACCTCAATCAGCTCCTTCAGCAGCCGCACCCGGTTCTTCAGCGATCCGCCATATTCGTCGGTGCGCTGGTTGCGCGGCGACATGAACTGGAAGGCGATGGTGGAGAAATTGGCATCCACATTGATGATGTCGAATCCGGCCTTGACCGCGCGTTTTGCCGCGTCGCCCCACCAGCTAAGGAGATTGCGGATATCCTGCTTGTCCATGGCGCGTACCTGGACCGGGTGATAGCCGCTGACCGGCCGCGCCATCGGCCCCATGGGCACCTCGCGGGTGAGCCGATTGGCATTGTAGTAGGCGGCGTAGGCGAGTTGCACGCCGGCAAGGCTGCCGTGGGCATGGACCGCCTCGACCATGCGGGCCAGCACGGGAATATCGCCATCATCCCACAGCGTCTGCAGCACCTCTGGCATTAGATCGCCGGTCGGATGAACCGAGCAGTGCTCCGTGTTCACCACCGCCCAGCCGCCTTCCGCCTTCACGCCGCGCATGGCCGCGTGGGCCTGAGGGCGGAGGTTGCCCATGCCATTGCAATGGGGCGTCTGGTAGAAGCGATTCTTGGCCTTCACCGGCCCGATCTGGATGGGCTCGAACAAGGGACTGAAGCGGTGCTCGGCCATGGCGTACTCCTCGCCGTTCCGATTATCGGAACGTTGTTCTGGATTTCGGAAGTATGGCGGGATCGTGCTTCAGACGTCAAGGGCGAGAAGGGCGCCTATGCCCGGCTGATCCTTTTCGCTATGATGAGACGGCTTTGCGTAGAACGGACCCGGCTGCCCCATGAACATTCGTCAGACTATCAAGATCGGCCATTCCGCCTGCCCGCATGATTGCCCGTCAACCTGCGCGCTGGATGTGGAGGTGCTGGATGAGCGGACGATCGGCCGGGTGCGCGGCTCGGCAGATAATAGCTATACGCTGGGGGTCGTCTGCGCGAAGGTCGCGCGCTATGCGGAGCGGATCCACCATCCCGGCCGGCTCACCAAGGCGTTGAAGCGCAAGGGCTCGAAAGGCGCCGGTGAGTGGCAGGAGCTCGGCATCGAAGACGCGCTGGATGAGGTGGCGGAAGCCTTTCTCAGGGCGGAGGCACGCTACGGGTCGGAAGCGGTCTGGCCGTATTTCTATGCGGGCACGATGGGCCTGCTCATGCGCGATGGGATCAACCGTCTGCGTCATGCGAAGAAATATTCCGGGATGTATGACACGTTCTGCGTGACGCTGTCATGGCCGGGGATCCTCGCGGGCCAGGGCAAGATTGCGGGGCCGGATGCCCGCGAAATGGCACGCTCCGACCTGGTGGTGATCTGGGGCACCAATCCCGTGCATACGCAGGTCAATGTCATGACGCACGCGCTCAAGGCGCGGAAAGAGCGGGGCGCGAAGATCGCGGTGGTGGATGTCTATGAGACCGCCACCATGAAGCAGGCAGATCTCGGGCTGATCATCCGCCCCGGTACCGATGGCGCTTTGGCCTGCGGCGTCATGCATGTGCTGTTCCGCGACGGCTATGCGGATTGGGATTATCTCGAGCGCTATTCGGATTGCCCGCGCGAATTCGAGGCTCATCTTGCCACACGCGACCCCGCCTGGGCCGCGGCCATCACCGGCCTTGATCCGCGAGAGATCGAGGATTTCGCCAAGCTGATCGGAGAGCGCCGACGCGCCTTCTTCCGCATCGGCTATGGCTTCTCGCGCTCACGCAACGGTGCGGTCAATGTGCATGCGGTGACCTGCATTCCAGTGGTGACCGGCGCGTGGCAATATGACGGCGGCGGCGCGCTGCATTCGAACAGCGCCATCTACCATATGAAAAAGACCTTGATCGAAGGTCTCGACGCGATGGACCCCTCCATTCGCACCCTCGAACAGGGGCGGATCGGCGAGGTGCTGCTGGGCAATCCGCAAGATCTCGGCGATGGTCCGCCGGTGATGGCCATGCTGTTCCAGAACACCAACCCGGTCTCGGTCGCACCGGACCAGAACCGGGTCAAGCAGGGCATGGCACGCGATGATCTGTTCACATGCGTGCATGAGCAGTTCATGACCGAAACGGCCGAGATGGCCGATATCGTGCTGCCCGCCACGATGTTCATGGAGCATGACGATATCTATGTGAGCAGCGGCCACCAGCACCTGCTCGCCGGTCCCAAGCTCATCGAGGCGCCCGGGGATTGCCGCTCCAATCATGATGTCATTGTCGGGTTGGCGAAGCGGGTGGGGGCCAGCCATCCCGGCTTCGAGATGACACCGGCCGAGATCCTCGATCGTACGCTGCAGGATTCCGGCTGGGGCACCTGGGAGGAACTCAAGGCCAATCGCTGGATCGATTGCCAGCCCAAATTCGAGGACGCGCATTTCCTCAAAGGGTTCAAGCAGCCCGAGGGCAAATTCCGCTTCCGACCCGATTGGCGCAAGGTCGTCTACCGGCCGCAGGTCAAGGCGACGCTCGGGCCGATCGAGAGCATTCCGGAGTTTCCGGACTATTGGGCGGTGATCGAGGAGGCGGATGCGGAGCACCCGTTCCGGCTCGCGACAAGCCCGGCGCGCAATTTCCTGAATTCCAGCTTCAATGAGACACCGACGTCGCGGGCCAAGGAGGGACGGCCGGAGCTGATGATGAACCCCAAGGACCTTGCTCGGCTCAACCTTGCGTCTGGGGATAAGATCAAGGTCGGCAATCGCCGCGGGGTCGTCACCCTGCATGTGCGCGCCTTCGACGGGGTGAAGCAGGGGGTGGTGATCGCCGAATCGATCTGGCCGAATTCCGCTTTCGAGGATGGCTGCGGCATCAACAGCCTGACGGGGGCGGATCAGCCGGCGCCGTTGAGCGGCTGCGCCTTCCACGATAACCGGGTGTGGGTGAGGCCTGCTGCAGCGTGAACTTCGCCCAAAAGCACGCTTATTTGGCCTTCATGACATCAGCCAAGGCGCGCTCATAGTCCTTGCGCGCGTCCTCGCCGATATCGAGCATCTGCTCCTGTTTGAGCAGGGTCTGCGGAGATAGGGAAAGGTTCGGGAATTTCTCGAGCCAGTGCTTGTCGACGCGCGCCATGCCCGCCTGGTTCGGGCTCTTGTACAAGAGTTCTTTGGCCAGCCATTCCGCTATGTGCGGTTCCAGAAGAAAGTTCAGGAAGGCGTGCGCTGCGTCCTTATTCTCAGAGGCTTGGCTGATCACCACGACATCGACCCAAAGGTCGGTGCCTTCCTTGGGAAGCGCGTATCTGATCGCCGGATTCTTGGCGGTTCCGAAATTGCAATAGGAATCCCAGGCATGGGCGAGTAGCACATCGCCGGAGACGAGGGCCGAATAGGCGGCAGCATCGTCATAGGCCAGCACCCATTCCCTGGCCTCGCCCAAGCGTTTGGCCGCGGCCTTGATCCTGTCGGGCGCGGTCTCGTTCACGGAGAAGCCTTCCGCCTTGAGAGCGGCCGCAAAGCGCCAGCGGGCATCCGACAGCAAGGTGATCTTCCGAGCAAGCTCCGGCTTGGGCTTCAGCAAATCGTTCCAGCTCGTCGGCGGATCCTTGAGCTGGTCGGCGCGGTAGCACAAGCCGGTGGTGCCCCAGGCATAGGGGATTGAGAAACGGTTGCCCGGGTCGTGCTTGAGCCGGCTTGCTTCGGGATAGAGGTTCTTCAGGTTGGGCAGTTTCTGATGGTCGAGCTCGGCCAGCAGCTCCTTTTGCTTCAATACCTGGGCAAAGGGCGCGGCAATGAAGATGACATCGTAACCCTTGCCGCCAGCTGCGGTGACCCGCTCCATGATTTCTTCATTGGTCGACTGCAGCGTCAATTCGGCTTCGATGCCGGTTGCCTGCTTGAAGCGGTCCAGCAGGTCGTCCGGCATGTAGCCATCCCAATTGGATATGGTCAGCTTGCCGGCGGCACTTGCCGGGACGGTTGCGAGCACGGCCAACACTAAGCAGGCGGCCAGAAGTCGGCGCGCCAGGCAGAGCCACGCGCCAAGGCTGATCGATTTCGGCATTCCCCTGTCCACTGCCCCTTTACGGACTTCCGATTGAGACCGCAGGACCTGGGCTATTTCAAGGAGCAGAACAAGCCACCGTTCACGGGGCCGATCTCAATAGTGAGGTGGCGGAGGCTCCGGCGGGTTGCCCAGGCTGCGCGCGTTCTCCAGCTCCTGGATTCGATCGATGAGGGCGGTAACGAGGCGGGACAGCCGGTCGATATGGCCCCATTGCTCGACGACCGTCTTGTTCAGATCCTCTATGGTCTCATCCTGATAGGCGATGCGGATTTCAAGGTCAGCTATGCGGGGTTCAAGCTCGGCGGGTTCACTCATGAGAGTGATCCTCCGCGCGGGCAGTGTCGAGGGGGATCTCGGTCAGGCCTTGGCCGACAGCGCCGCGCTCGTCGAACACAAAGCAGGCGCCGCGCCAGCGACTTTCCTGCTCCGGCACTTGCTCAAGATAGCTCAATATGCCGCCCTTGAGGTGATAAACCTCGGAAAAGCCCTGAGAGAGGAGGTAGGCTGTGGCCTTTTCGCAGCGGATGCCGCCCGTGCAGAACATGGCGACCTTCTTGTGGCGCGCGGGATCAAGCAGGCGGCGCACCGCCTGCGGAAATTCACCGAAGCTGCGGGTTGAGGGGTCTATCGCTCCGGGAAAGGTCCCAAGCTCGACTTCGAAATGATTGCGCGTATCGACCAGGACGACCTCCGGGTCGTCCAGGAGCCGGTTCCAGTCGCGCGGGGCAACATAGGTTCCGACCTGCTTTAGGGGATCAGCGGGCACGCCGAGCCGCACGATCTCGGATTTCAGCCGGACCTTCAGCCGCTTGAAGGGCATGGCTGTCGCCCGGGACAGCCGAAGCTCAAGGGTTGAAGGACTCTCCTGAAAATCGGGAAGCGCGCGGAGCGCTGCGATGAAGGTGTCGACCTCCTGATCCTCACCGGCAAGGGTGCCATTCAGTCCTTCAGATGCGAGGAGCAGGGTGCCCTTCAACCCATGTGCCTCGGCAAGCGCGCGCAGCGGTGCTTGGAGCGCGCGATATTCCGGCAAGGGAACGAACTGGTAGAGGGCGACGACCTTATACGTCATGAGCAGGCTCACGCCGTCCGATCGAAGGATCCGACCGGCAGGACCGTGACGCGCGTGCCAACTGGGACACGACGATAGAGATCGATCACGTCCTGATTGAGGAGGCGAACACAGCCGCTCGATACGGAGTGACCGATGGACCAGGGCTCGTTGGTGCCGTGGATCCGGTAAAGGGTATCGCGGCCATTGTGATAGAGGTAGAGGGCGCGGGCACCGAGGGGATTGTCCAGCCCGCCCGGCAGGCCGTCAGCATAGGGGCCATAGCGCTCGGGCTCGAGGGAAATCATGGTCGGCGTCGGTGTCCAGCGGGGCCATTTGGCCTTACGTCCGATCACCGCGTCACCCTGATAGTCGAAGCCAGCCTTGCCCACGCCGCAACCATAGCGCAGCGCGACACCGCCTTCCTTCACGAGATAGAGAAACCGGCGCGACGGGTCGACCACGATGCTGCCGGGGGGCTCGTCGCCGCCATAGGAGACCTCCTGGCGCAAATATTGCGGGTCGATCTTGCGCACATCGATCGCCGGCACCGGATAGGGCTCATCGTCGATGGCAGAATACATCTCGACGTAGCTTGGATCAGGCTCAGGCTGAAATACGACCGGCATGGACCTGGTGGTTGTACAGGCACCCAATGCGAGCGGCAGACTGGCAACGAACATACGACGGGTCAGCATCAATCCGGATCTTTTCATGAAGCGAACGTGGTGAGGAATGGACGAGACATTCTTCATACGCTCGACGCGCGCAAAACGGTACCAAAATGCTCAGTGGCTCAGCTCACTTCCTAGTCACTCAATGGACCGATTTGGGTTAGAGCGCTGTCGCTCTCTCTGGATCGCGAAACCGCTCCAATTTTGGTTTGGTCGTATTTTCTTCACGCGAACCGGTACCCGTTTCGCTCGAGAATGCTTCCGGTCTTAGACTTTTGTCGCACAGGCCGAGCGCACTGATTTCCTTGTTTTCGGTGCCTCGTTGCGATCTATATTCCAGCAGTTTGCCGCCGGATTTGGGCGGGAGAATCAAGAGCGTTCTCGGGAGGAGAGACTCATGGATCGTCGTACGGTTATCAAAAATGCGGGATTGGCCGCAGGGGCCGCCGCGGCCAGCGCGGTCGGCTTTGCCGCACCCGCCATCGCCCAGTCTTTGCCGGAGATCAAGTGGCGGCTGACCTCCAGTTTCCCGAACTCGCTCGATACAATCTTCGGTGGCGCGCCGGTTTTGGCGGAAGCGGTCAAGAAGATGACCGACGGCAAGTTCACCATCGACGTGTTCCCGGCTGGTGAGCTGGTGCCGGGCCTGCAGGCTTTGGACGCCGTACAGAATGATACGGTCGAGGCAGCCCACACCGTCTGCTACTATTATGTCGGCAAGGATCCCACTTTCGCGCTGCCCTCGTCGGTGCCATTCGGCCTCAATGCCCGGCAGCAGAATGCCTGGCTCTATCACGGTGGCGGCAACGAGCTCGTGAACGAGTTTCTCTCGGCCTATAACGTGGTCGGCATGCCTGGTGGCAATACGGGCACGCAGATGGGCGGCTGGTTCCGCAGAGAGATCAAGAGCGTTGCCGATCTCAATGGGCTCAAGATGCGGATCGCGGGCATTGCCGGACGCGTGCTCCAGCCTCTGGGTGTCGTCCCGCAGCAGCTCGCCGGCGGCGATATCTATCCGGCGCTCGAGCGTGGCACGATCGATGCCACGGAATGGGTCGGCCCTTATGACGACGAGAAGCTCGGCTTCTATCAGGTGGCCAAGTTCTACTATTATCCAGCCTTCTGGGAAGGCGGCCCGACCGTGCATTTCCTGTTCAACAAGGCCAAGTACGAGGCGCTGCCAGAACCCTATAAGGTGGCGTTGGACACGGCGGCCAAGGCTGTGAACATCAACATGCTGGCCCTCTATGACGTGAAGAACATGCAGGCCATTCGCAGCCTGGTGGGCAAGGGGGTGCAACTTCGGCCGCTGCCGCGCGACGTGCTCGATGCGAGCTATGAGCAGGCCTTCAAGATCTATGACGAGCTCACCAATACAAATCCGGCCTGGAAGAAGATGTATGAGCCGTGGAAGACCTTCCGCTCGCAGAGCTATGAGTGGTTCCGCGTCGCGGAATATACCTATGACAGCTATGTCTACAGCCAGCAGGCAGCGGGGAAGTAAAGACGTGGTGGCCGCGGCAGCCTGAGGTGCTGAGACATTTCGGGCTGGCGGATGAGATCAGATGAGACTTGGGCCAGTCGGCTCCTAAAGCATTTCCGCTTTTCTTTGGATCGCAAAACCGCGCCTCAAATTCTTGCCTGGTCGCATTTTCTTCACAGGAACCGGTATCCACTTCGCTCGAAAATGCTCTAGCAAGGGCGATCCCTGGGATCGCCCTTTCTCGTCTGGTGCAGCATTCCTCGGCGGAGACTGCCCACCGCAGCGCTTCGCTTCTCAATCGCGAGACCGCTCTAAGATTCCTCTGCAGGGAGCGGTATCCGCCTTGCTCGGAGATAGCCTATTGCTGACCTGAGTTGCCGAAGCTCGGCGGCGGCAGAGGAGAAGCGCCTTGGTTTTGCTCTTGCGGCGCTGGGGGGGCAGGCTGCTGAGGCGCGCCGAAACTTGGTTGAGGCAGGGGAGCCCCCGGTTGCGGCTGAGGACCGGTTGGGGCAGGCGCGGACTGCTGCGGGGCACCGAAGCTCGGCGGCGGCGGGGCACCGAAGCTTGGCTGGGCCGGCGCACCAAAACTTGGGGGCGGCGGTGCGCCAAAGCTAGGCGGGCTCATCGTGCTGGAGGGACTCGTCGAGCCGGCGCCTGGCATGGGCACATTCAACTGGATGGTCGAGGGATCAACCGTCGCGTCCTTCTTGATCCAATGGGTGACGCTCTCCGGCCAGAAGATCACGATCGCAACGAGGATGAGCTGCATGGCCAGCCAGGGGATCGCGCCCATGTAGATGTCGGAGGTGCGAATGCTGGTCGGCGCTATGCCCCGGAGGTAGAACAGGGCAAAGCCGAAGGGCGGGTGCATGAAGGCGGTCTGCATGTTCACGCAGAGCAGAACGCCGAACCAGACAAGATCGATGTCCAAGGCCTGGGCTGCCGGCACCAACATCGGGATAACGATGAAGGCGATCTCGAAGAAATCGAGAAAGAAGGCCAAGAAGAAGACGAAGACATTGACGAAAATCAGAAAGCCGAGCTGACCTCCGGGCAGGCCGGACAGAAGATGCTGAACCCAGTGACCACCATCCATGCCCTGGAACACCAGGCTGAAGACGGTGGATCCGATCAGAATGAACACCACCATGGCCGTGATGCGGGTGGTGGATTCCATTCCCTGCCAGAGGAGGGACCAGGTCAGCCGCCGATGCATGATGGCCAGAAGCATGGCGCCGACCGCACCCATGGCGCCGGCTTCGGTGGGGGTCGCAAGGCCCATGAATATGGTGCCGAGCACCAGGAACATCAGGACAAGCGAGGGCACCATGGCCTTAGCCACTTTCCAGAGGAGACGCCAGCTGCTCGCCGTGCGCGCTTCCTTCGGGATCGGCGGCATATAATGCGGCTTCACGATGGAGACGATCAGCACGAAGCTCAGGAAGATGAGCACCTGCATGATCGAGGGGCCAATCGCGCCAGCATACATGTCGCCCACGGACCGCCCGAGCTGATCGGCGAGAATGATCAGCACAAGCGAGGGAGGGATGAGCTGGGCGATGGTGCCGGATGCGGCGATCGCGCCGGTGGCGATCCGCGTGTTGTATCCGTATCGCATCATGATCGGCAGAGAAACGATGCCCATGGCGATCACAGAGGCCGCCACGGTGCCGGTGATCGCACCCATGACCGCTCCGACGAGAACCACCGCATAGGCAAGACCGCCCGGCAGCGGACCAAACAGCTGCCCCGCACCCTCCAGCAGATCTTCGGCGAGTCCGCTGCGCTCCAGAATCGCGCCCATGAAGGTGAAGAAGGGAATGGCCAGCAACAGGTCATTCGACAGGACCCCAAAAAAGCGCAAGGGCAGGGCCTGCAGGAAGACCGCATCGAAATGCCCGGTCAGGATGCCAATCAATCCGAAGAAGAGGCCGCAAGCCGCCAGCGAAAAGGCGACCGGGAAACCATAGAGCAGAAAGAGGACGAGGCCCGCGAACATGAGCGGGGGCATGATGCCATATTCGAACATTCGCGCGCGCTTCCCCTGTTTGTATCCCCTATTGTCCGCTCTATTGCAGCGGCTTCTCGTAATGCGTATCGATCTCTACCAGCCCCCTGAGCGCGCTGATCCGCTTGATCAGCTCGGACAAACCCTGCAAGGCGAGAAGGATAAAGCCCAGCGGTATCATCAGCTTGGCGGGCCATAGCACGAGGCCGCCGGCATTCATCGACATTTCCCCACTGCGGAAGGATGAGGTGAAGAAGGGGAATGTTAGATAGACGAGAAAGCCAACCGCGGGCAGCAGGAAAAAGACCAGACCAAGAATGTCCACATAGATCCGCTGTCGATCGCTGATGGAAGAGTAGATGAGATCCACCCGGACATGGCCATTCATTTTCAAGGTGTAGGAGGTGCCCAGCATCACCATGGCGGCAAATAGGTACCACTGGACCTCGAGATAGGCATTGGAGCTGTAATGCGCGAGATAGCGCACGACCGCATTGGTGGCGCTGATCAGAACCGCCAAAAGCACGCAGCAATTGGCGATGATCGCAAATGCTCTATTCAGCCGGTCAATCGCACGACTGAACGCCAAAAGCCCTTGCATAGGTCTCTCGTCCCCTTGAGCGCTATCCGCTAGGTTCCTCGTGTAGCCGGTTGCGAAATAGCAGCTTTTCCCGGCGTAACCAACTCGGCCAATAGTTTGAGATCGCAAGCACTGGGGCTGCCCATTGCTGCCAAAGAGATCACAAGGGAATTCCCACCCCGGCCGAGCCGCGCATAATATCGGAGTTGCCGCGGACCGTCGCCGTGGGCGAGAGTGTTTCGCACCCGGCTAGCAGAAGAGCCAATAAAGTCGCGAGAAGAATGCGCATCATGGTGCATCCAGACATGGTTGCCAGAGCCGGCGTCGCATTTTGCGCGAACTGAAACCGCTCTAAGCCGTTGGTTGACGGCATCTTCTTTGCGCGAACCGGTATCCACTCCGCTCGAAAATGCTCTATATCATAGGCGCAGCTTCATGGGCGGGACAACGTGGTTTCGTTCCTGTTTGCGTGGGCTGAGCAGACATGATCAGGCCATTTTGATTTCACATGGAGCTTGGGGTGGCTGCACGGTGCCGCGGGCCTGGGCGAAATTGCCGAGATCCGGTACTTATGCCGATCCAATCCGATCAGATGGGAAGATTGCCCTGAGCACTGCCGACGCGTCGATCCTCGAAACCGTACAGCCCGAGCCTCTCACCCCAGCAGGTTCGGGTTCAACGCGTCGGGAATGGCTGCGGTGGGGAATAACCTGCCTCATGGCGCTTGCTTTGCACCTCATCGCATTTGCAGCAGCCATCTATGAATTTCCAAATACAGATCGGTTCGAAGCGCCCCCCGCAATTCCCGTCGAGCTGGTGACCGTTCCCGAACCCGAACCGCCAGCCAAAGAGGAGCCGCAGCCGGAACCCGAGCCGGAGAAGAAACCCGAACCCGAGCAGCCACAGCCGCAATTGCGTCAGAGCGGTGCGACGGACAATACGCAGCTTGCCCCGGAAGATGCCCCCAAGGTGCAGGAGCCAGAGGAAAAGCCGCAGCCGGCCAAGCCAGAGGTTTCACCGCAGAAGGTGACGCCGGTCGAG
Organism: Rhodoligotrophos sp. CJ14; assembly: GCF_038811545.1. GTDB lineage: Bacteria > Pseudomonadota > Alphaproteobacteria > Rhizobiales > Im1 > Rhodoligotrophos > Rhodoligotrophos ferricapiens. The sequence continues at coordinate 1,495,869 of NZ_CP133319.1, read as the reverse complement.
AAGCCCGCGCCGGAGGTGCCCAAGCTTGCCGAATCAGAAACGGGGACCGAGCCCAAGGCCGCGGAGACGCCGCAGATGATGGCGGGCGTGCCCAAGCTCGATCTGCCGCCTGCCTTCGAGCTGCCGAGCCCCGCCCGTGGCTTCTCCGGCGTGAGCAGCGGACCGGGCGGCGGCGGTGATCCCTATCTCAATCAGCTGCGGGACAAGATCATCGCGAAACTGGTTTATCCCCCCGGCAGCCGGTCGCGGTCGGGGGTGGCACGGTATCAGGCGATCATCACCCGGCAGGGACAGCTCGCGAGCGTGGAGCTCACCAAATCCTCCGGCCATCGCGATCTCGATCTGGTGGGCTTGCGCGCGATCCGCGCCGCCGCCCCGTTCAAGCGACTGCCCAGGGACATACCGGGGAGCCGCGCGATTATCGAGATCTCGCTGCGGTTGGGGTTCTGAGCGGGGCTGAAGCATTGCAGATATGGCCATGCGACCATGCAATGCATGCCATCGACCTTTTCTAAAGAATATGAAACAATAAATATCCAGTGCCGAATGGCCGTTGTGCCAGGACCTGGTTGCTATATGAGCGCTTCGCTTCGAAAAATCCTCATCGTTGTCCATCAAGCGAGTTCGAGCCCCGGAAGAGTGGGGTTGATACTCAAGGAGCGCGGCTTTGCGCTCGACATCCGCCGGCCGTGCCTGGGCTGCCCGTTGCCTGAGACGCTGGAGGAGCACGACGGCGTCGTGATCTTCGGCGGGCCAATGAGCGCCAATGACTGCGAGGAGTTCATCCGGCGCGAGACGGATTGGATCGGCGTTGTCCTGAAGGAAAACAAGCCCTTTCTCGGCATATGCCTGGGCGCGCAGATGCTTGCGCGGCATCTCGGCGGCACTGTCGCGCCGCATCAACATGGGCTGGTCGAGATCGGCTATTATCCGATCTTTCCAACACCCGCCGGGCAAGCCCTGTTCCATTGGCCGAGCCATGTCTATCACTGGCACAGGGAGGGCTTCTCCCTTCCCGCGGGGGCTGAACTCCTGGCGCGCGGGGAGCATTTCGAGAACCAGGCGTTCCGCTTCGGCGAGCGGGCCTATGGCATTCAGTTCCATCCAGAAATCACTCTGCAGATGCTGCATCGGTGGACGGTGCGGGGCGCCGGCCGGCTCGATCTTCCGAATGCCCAATCACGCCGCATGCATTTCGAGGGGCGCAGGCTCTATGACGCGGCCGTCCGCGTCTGGCTCATGAGGTTTCTCGATCACTGGCTGGACCCGCAAGCGGCGCGGCCTGCGGCCATTGCAGCGGAATAGGCCTGGTCCTTCCGCTTCTCCGATCGCCCGGCCATGCTGACCCTGAGACCATTGGCTCTAGCGTAGACGCAAAAAAGCCCCGCCGGTTGGCGGGGCAGTCGGGCGTCGAAACTCTATGCAACCAAAGGCGATCCACAGTGATCAACGGCTGGCCGCTATGATGCCTGCAATGATGCCGGTCGCGACACCGACCAGGATGAACTCATTGCCCACGCGGATCCATTGCTGGCCCGGTGCCGGCCGGCGCAGTCCGTAGCGGTGGTAATCACGAACAGCCTGGTATCTGCGCCATTCGGAAAAGCGGTTGCCCCTTTTCCAAGCTGGGCGCTTCACAACCTTCTTTTTGACGACCTCCTTGTGAACGACCTTCTTCTCAACCTTGGGATGGACGTAATGGGGTGCAGGCCGGTGCTGCTGGTAGCGCTGCTGTGCTTCAGCCGCAGGCACTGCGAGCATTGAAAGAGCAATCGCCGCTGCGAACAGTCGCTTCATCAGAATTCCTCCGTTACTTACAAGTTTATTCATATCAGCTGTACCGGTGAACGGCTGATGAATATGGCTTAAAACAAATGTAATAAATTGTATCACTTTGTGGCAAAAAATGCCGGATGCTGAGGGCGTTGTTTTCCGCGGGAAAAGCGACGTCTGCTGAGTTTTAGTCGCGCGTCGTAGCAGGCCTAGTGATTTTCTGCTAAATTCTTAAAATCAGTTTACGGACAGGTTCTGGGGTTCTCGTTCAGCGTCCGCGGTGCTGCACGCAGAATTCAGCACAGAAGTGTATAATGAGCGACCGCCATGCATTGACGGTGGTTGGTGGCGGCCATAGGCTGCTCGTCGGGGACAATAAGGTCCGAACGAGGGCTAGGTTTCACAGGTCGGCGGCAGGGGTGATCAATGAAGGTCGTTGTCATTGGAGGAGGGGTCGTCGGGGTCACGACAGCTTACCAGCTGCAGCAGGATGGGCATGAAGTCACGCTCATCGAGAAGCAGCCGCAGGTGGCGGAAGAGACGAGCTGGGGCAATGCCGGGATGGTGGCCCCGGGCCATTCTTTCGCCTGGTCGTCACCGCAGGCGCCGATGATCCTGCTCAAATCGCTGGTGAAGAAGAATCAGGCGCTGCGGTTCAAGCCGTCACTTGATCCGCGGCTGTGGACCTGGTCGCTCAAATTTCTCGCGCAATGCACGGAAGAGCGGGCGCGCATCAATACGCTGCGCAAGCACAGGCTCGCGACCTATTCGCAAGGTGTGCTGCATGAGGTTGTGGCGCGGGAGAACATCCAATTCGACAATAACGCCCGCGGCATCATGTATTTCTATCGCGACGAGGCCTCGCTCGAGCGCGGCATCGCTCATATGAAGATCCTCGCCGATGACGGCCAGGAGATGCGCACGATCAGCCGCGACGAGATCCTGAAGCTCGATCCATCGCTGGCCTCGGCTGCCCACAAGATCGCGGGCGCGGTCTATTGCCCGACGGATGAGACGGGCGATTGCAACAAGTTCACCAACGGATTGGCCAAGCTGTGCATCGAGCGCGGGGCGGAATTCCGCACAGGGACCGCGGTCACGCGAATCAATGTGTCGGGCAATCAGGTCGCGAGTGTTCAGACCGACAAAGGAGAGGTTAAGGGCGATCTCTACGTGCTCTCCGCCGGCAATTACAGCCCGATCCTGGCGAGGCCCATCGGGATTGATCTGCCGATCTATCCGGTGAAGGGCTATTCGCTCACCATTCCGATCGGCAATCATGGCGCCGCACCGACCATCGCATCGGTGGATGAGAATAATCTCGTCGCGATCACCCGCATGGGAGACCGCGTGCGGGTGACCGCCACAGCGGAATTCGCCGGCTATAATACCAGCCATAAGCCCGACGACTTCACCTTCATGAAGGGTATCGTGCAGGAACTCTATCCCGATGGGGCCGATTACGATCGCGCCTTCATGTGGGCGGGCCTTCGGCCAATGACCCCGACCAATATGCCGATCATCGGCCCGAGCCGGTATCGCAACCTGTTCTTCAATACGGGCCACGGCCATATCGGCTGGACGATGTCGAACGGCTCAGCCCGAATCGCGGCCGATATGATCGCCGGCCGCACCCCGGCGATCCCGCTGGATGGACTCGCTGCCTGACCGGAGATTTGTCATGACATCATCGCTTGCGGCCAAGACCACACAGAGCGCAGACGTGGATTTCATCGACTTCGGCGTGCTGGATTGCACGCTCGATAAGGGCATTGCTCATCGTGCGGCGATCGGCCTGCTCGTCCTTTCAACCGACCAGACCATGGAGCACGAGTTCCGGCAGGTGGTGCGAGGCGATGGGGTCGCCTTCTATTCGACGCGCGTGCTCAATGACGTGATCATCACCAATGAGACGCTGCGGGCCATGCGCGACAAGATCGCCCCGGCGACTGAGCTGATCCTGCCCGGACTGCCTCTGGACGTGGTCGGGTTCGGGTGCACCTCGGCCAGCATGGCGCTCGGGGAAGAGGTGATCTTCGCGGAGATCCGCAAGGCACGGCCCGGTATTGCCTGCACTACGCCCATCACCGCGGCCTTTGCCGCCTTCAAGAGCTTCGGCGCCGATCGGATCGGCGTGCTCACGCCCTATTCGGCGGAGGTGAACGAGACCGTGCGCGCCTATCTCAACAGCAAGGGCGTGAATGTCGCGGCGTTCGGCACGTTCGACAAGATCGATGACCGGGATGCGGCGCGGATCTCGCCACGGTCCATCGCCGAGGGTATCAAGACCCTGACCAAGCGAGCCAAGCTCGATGCCGTCTTCGTCTCGTGCACCAGCCTCAGGCTTTGCGAGGAGGTCGCGGGGATTGAAGAGGAGATCGGCCTTCCGGTCACCTCCAGCGATCATGCGTTGGCCTGGCACTGCATGCGGCTTGCGGGCGTAAACGACGTCGTGCCCAATGCCGGGATGCTGTTCGGCCGAACCTTGTAAGGGATTGCGGATAGCGCCCGCATTGCACTCGCTCCATCGGGAACCGGGAGCTCTCTCCCATGGTTCTCCTGGTGCTCTTTTGCAATGTGGGGGCTCCATGCAGCTGAAACGATCATCAGCACCGTCGGCCGGGGTTGCCAGGCCAGCAATCCTCAGATCGCCCATTCGCGAGGGCCTGCCGTTTCCGCTGGGTGCAACCTGGGATGGTCTCGGCGTCAATTTCGCGATCTTTTCCGCCAATGCCACGAAGGTGGAACTGTGCCTGTTCAATGGGGACGGCGAGACAGAGATCGAGCGGATCGAGCTGCCGGAATATACGGATGAGGTCTGGCATGGCTATTTGCCATCAGCGCGGCCCGGCACGGTCTATGGCTACCGGGTGCATGGTCCTTACGAGCCCGACGCCGGCCATCGCTTCAATCCGAACAAGCTGCTGATCGATCCTTACGCCAAGCAACTGGTCGGCAAACTCACCTGGGGGGAAGAGCTGTTCGGCTATAAAATCGGCCACGCGGACAAGGACCTCTCCTTCGATGACCGGGACAGCGTTCACCTCATGCCAAAGTGCCGGGTGGTCGACCCCGCCTTTACCTGGGGCCCAGAGCGCCGGCCGCGTACGTCGTTTGAGAGGACGGTCATCTATGAAATGCACGTGAAGGGCTTCACCAAGCTCAATCCGCATCTGCCCGAGGATGAACGTGGCACATTCGCAGCCCTCATCCATGACCGGGTTCCGCGCTATATCCGCAATCTCGGCGCGACGGCAGCCGAGCTCCTGCCGATCCACGCCTTCGTCGATGACAGCTATCTCGTGGAAAAGGGGCTCAGGAACTATTGGGGCTATAACAGCATCGCCTTCTTCGCGCCGGAACCGCGCTATCTCCACTCATCCAGCGTGAACGAGTTCAAGGAGATGGTGAACCAGTTCCACGCAGCCGGGCTCGAGGTCATTCTGGACGTGGTCTATAACCACACGGCGGAAGGCAATGAGCTGGGGCCGACCCTGTCGCTCAAGGGCATCGACAATGCCAATTACTATCGGCTGATACCGGACCAGAAGCGCTATTACATCAACGATACCGGCACGGGAAATACCGTCAATCTTTCCCATCCCCGGGTACTGCAGATGGTGGCCGATTCGCTGCGCTACTGGGCAACCGAAATGCGCGTCGACGGCTTCCGATTCGATCTCGCGACGATCCTTGCCCGCGAGCCTTACGGGTTTGACGAGGGGGGCGGCTTTCTCGATGCCTGCCGGCAGGACCCGGTGCTTTCCGGGATCAAGCTGATCGCGGAGCCCTGGGATATCGGTCCCGGCGGCTATCAGGTCGGACAGTTTCCGCCGGGATGGGCCGAGTGGAACGACAAGTTCCGCGACACGGTGCGCTCCTACTGGAAGGGCGATGAGGGAAAGCTGCCGGACTTTGCGGCGCGCATCGCCGGCTCCGGCGACCTGTTCAACAAGCGCGGGCGCAGACCGTGGGCGAGCGTCAATTTCATCACCGCCCATGACGGATTCAATCTCACTGATGTCGTCTCCTATAACGAGAAGCACAATGAGGCGAATGGCGAGGAGAATCGCGACGGCCATTCCAATAACCATTCCTGGAATCACGGGGTCGAGGGGCCTACGGATGACGAGGCCATCATCGAATTGCGCGAGCGGCAGAAGCGGAACCTCTTGGCAACGCTTTTGCTCGCGCAGGGCACACCGATGCTGCTTGCGGGCGATGAGTTCGGCCATACGCAGCAAGGCAATAACAATGCCTATGCGCAGGACAATGAAATCACCTGGCTCAACTGGGAGGGCATCTCACCGCGCGGCCGGCAGCTGCTCGAGTTCGTGCGCAAGCTGATCGCCTTGCGGACCACCTATCCCATTCTCCATCGCGGCAGGTTTCTCGGTACGGAATATAACGAGGACCTGGACGTCAAGGACCTCACCTGGATCTCGCCGACGGGGGAGGAAATGACAAGGGAGCAGTGGGAGGATGCCAAGGCCAAGTGCTTCGGGATGCTGATGGATGGCCGGGCGCAGCCGACCGGCATCAAGCGCCGGGGCGATGATGCGACCCTGCTCATCGTCACCAATGCCCATCACGACGTGGTTCAGTTCACGCTGCCGGAGGTTGCCGAGGGCAATCACTGGGTCTGCCTGATCGACACCAATGTTCCGGAGCGGGCGGACTACACGCGCCATAATATCGGCGCCGTCTATGAGGTCACCGGACGCTCGTTCCTGGTGTTCGTGCTCAATCGCGGGGAGCAGGCCGGAAAGCTCACGCGCGCGGGTCTCGGTGCCATTCTCGATATTTCGGAACGTCCGCTGGGCGATCTGGGGTGAGAGAATGGTCGAGGGCCGGTGAGACAGAGCGGGATGGCTCGCGTCGGATCGCCATCCCGCTCCAAGTCTTTGCTTGGGCTTAGAGCGCTTCCGCTCTAGAAGTAGAACCAGGCGCCGAACTGAGCGCGCCAGGCGTCGTCGGTCACGGTGCCGCCGCTGCCGGGGATGGCCGGATCGATGCCGGCGGTGCGCTCGCGCTGGCCCCACATGACTTCCCAGCCGAGACGGAGCTGATCGACGGGGCGCCACAGGATGTTGGCGTGCAGCGACATCATCTCCACGTTCTCGTCGTTGAGGCCAGTGTCGAGGACATCGTTGCGATCCATATCGCTCCAGCCCCAGCCGACATTGAACTGGGTGGTGTCGGTGACATCAAAGATCAAGCCGGCAAAGACGCCCAGCGCCTCGATCGTCTTGATGTCGCCGAACGCGTCGACATAAGCACCTGTCGCGCCGAACAGGTACTGGCCGATGCCATCGCCATACATGACCGAGGTGGTGAGGGTGAGGAAGTCGGTGAAGACCACATTGGCCGCCGCCTGGACACCCCAGCCAAACTTGCTGTCGCTGCCATAGGGACCGTCCAGGTCGCCGTCCAGGTGGTAGTTGGCCGCAAGACCCGAGATCAGGAACTGATGGCCTGCTTCCGTTTCATACTGCCAGCGCGCGGTGAAGTTCGGAATATTGCTCGATGACTGGCCGAAGGAGTTGATCAACTGGCCATCGCTCGGGTTCTCGATCGCGACCGCGAATAGCTGCGGCCCCTCATGCCAGGTGAGGCGCACCTGAGGAGCGCGGGTCGAGCCAATCAGGCCCAGCGGGCCGTTATTGTCAACCGTGGTGATGCCGGTGAAGGGCGAGGCGAAGTTGCGGGTGGTCTGGCCGGCGCCGAACGTCCAGTTCGGGGTCATGTCCCATTCGCCCCACGCATGGCGCAGGCGGAAATCGGTGCCGCCGAAGGAGCCGCCGGACAGGAAGTCACCCTCGATCAGGGTGCGGATCTGGCCGATGGCTGTGTCCGACTTGGACTTGATGCTGAAGCGCGATTGGCGGGCATGCAGGCGCACGTGGTCCTGATCCTCCTGCCCGTCAATGGCCGTGTAGCTGAAGAAGTCGCCGAGATCCTGATCGAAGTCATAGATCACGTCGCCCTTCACATAGCCGGAGATGGTGACCTCGTGGATCGGGGCCGGCAGATCAGCCGATGGCGTGATCGCGATGGTCATGCCACTGGTGGTCGGCATGGCATCGCCGACAAGGCCCATGTTCCAATCGGCCGTTGCTTCCGTCCCCCGACGGAAGGTGATCCAGCTTGCACCCTCGGGGAGCGGTGCTGACGCGGGCCGGCTCTGCAGCTGGTCGACCTGCGCCTGCAGCGCCTCGAGTTGGGCCTTAAGCGCCACCAGCTCGTCTGCCTTGGCATGGCTCGTCAAACCCGCCATGGCAACGCCAGCGAGCAAGCTTAAGGAAACAATCCTCTGAACGGTCTTCATAATCCCCCTCGAAACAAATACTCGATGGGGGCTGCCTAGAGGGTTTATTTTACGATTGGATCGCAGTTCGGTGACATGCTGCAACGCAGCGTGCGCGAGGAGTGGCTGTTGCTTCTTTGCAACAGGCCGCTCCGGCGGTCACGGTTTCGCGTTGTAATCCGCCTCCGAGACCTCCTCGAGCCAATCGACGGTCGAACCGTTCAGAGCCTCGTGCATGGCAAAATGGGTCATGCTGGTTTCAGGCGCGGCCCCGTGCCAATGCTTCTCGCCGGGTGCAAACCACACGACATCACCGGCACGGATTTCGACGATCTTCTCTCCCCAGACCTGGGCCCGGCCGCAACCGCTCAGCACATAGAGGGTCTGTCCAAGGGGATGGGTGTGCCAAGCCGTGCGAGCGCCCGGATCGAAGGTCACGATCGTGGCGCGCACCCGCGCCGGTTCCGGTGTCTCGAAAACCGGATTCTGCAAGGTCTTGCCCGTAAACCAGCCAGCCTTGCCGGGCCTCGATGGAATCGAACCGCAGCGCTTGATCTCCATGACGCATATCCTTCGCATGATCGCCGCCAGTGGCGGCCCCGTCTCTGCATCGCGGGCCCGGTCGCATCTGTCAACCTCTGGCCGACAATCAGCGCACGGTCGCATTGAAAAGCATTTCTCTTGTAAATTCGATGTTTATTGCCGGTGTTGTGTGAACTCCTCCGATAGAAACTGTCGATAGTCTCGGCGGCTTCAGCAACCTACCCGGAGATATTCATGACTTCGCTGGTATTGAGAGTTATGCCCGTTCTCGTCATTGGTGCTATCGCCGGAAGCGGTGCGGCTTTCGCAGATTCACAGTGGCAGGATCAGCCCACGGGGCAGATCGGTGCTATCCCGCTCGGGCTCGAGAGCGCGTCGCCGACCTTGCCGGGCGACTATGATGTCATTGTCGATGACGTGGGCAGTGGCATCGGCCAGATGGAGGCGCAGAATCCGTTCGCCTATCGCCAGGGGGTTCCAGCAAACACAGCCGAAGAGACGCACTATAACCAGGAGGGAGAAAGGCAGTACCTGCCGCCCAACCAAAGTGCGGAATGAACCTTACCCAAGTAATTTGGATGAACGAAGCATTAATGCTTCGTTCATCTCATATTTATCGCCAGGTGACATAATTTATTACAAATGATTACACACGAAGTGATGATTCGAAGCGCGAGATGTGTGTATCATCATTTAACTCTCGCGATGATGGAGATCGGTCATGTCGACCACTAAACCAAAGATATTTGCGGCTTTGATTGCTGGAGCGCTCGCGCTTGGCGGTCTCGCCACCGGCGCTTCGGCTGCGACCGGCAGCTCAACCGTTCTGTCTCAGACCAATATCGCCGGTGGGTTCGAAAAGAGCTCCGTGCAGCAAATCGATTGGCGTCGTGCCGAACGGCGCGCTGAGCGCCGCGCTGATCGTCGAGCCTGGAAGCGGCAGGTGCGGCGTGATCGCGCCTGGTACTACAACCCGCGGTCCCACGGCCCGCGTTATCGCGTCCGTCGCCCCGGATTCGGCTATTTCTATGGAGGCTATTACTATCCAAGGCCCTGGTGGCGCATGGGGCCAGGACCGGTGGTGGTTCTGCCGTAAGCTGAAGACGCGCTGTCCTCGATGCCCTTCGGATCCGTTCCGGGGGGCATTTTCATTGGTGCGATGAATTGACCCGTCCCTGGTCTAGAGGCATTCTCATCTTTGTGTTGGGGAGGGTCGATATGAAGCTTGATCACGATGAGCTCGCCGCTGCGAGCGCCCCGCTGAACCGAGCACGTTCCATGCCGGCCGGGTTCTACACTGACCCAGAGATCTTTGCCCGGGAGCGGGAACACCTGTTCCTGAAGCATTGGTTCTTCCTGTGCCGCGAGGAGCAGCTGCCCAATCCCGGCGATTACCGCGCCTTCGACACGCCCGGTGGGCCCATCGTGCTCATCCGCGGCAAGGACGAGGTCTTGCGCTGCTTTGCCAATTACTGCCGGCACCGGGGATCGATCCTGCTGGAGGGTGAAGGCAATTGCGGCGGCCGGATCATCTGTCCCTACCATGCCTGGAGCTATTTCAGTGACGGCCGGCTCTATGGCTGCCCCGATATGCAGGATGCCGAGGGCTTCGATCGGGTCGAGAATGGGCTGGTGCCCTTGTCGCTCGATCGGTGGAACGGCTTTGTCTTTGCCAATTTCTCCAGGAGCCCCAAGCCGCTTCTGGAGCATCTGGGGGATTTGCCGCAGCGCTTTGCCTCACATCGGCTCGACCGCATGCGTTGTACATGGAAGATCACGCTGGATGGTGCGTGCAACTGGAAACTCGTGCTCGAAAATGCCATGGAGACCTACCATACGGGCATTGTGCACAAGAATACGGTGGGCGCGCAGCAATCGAGAACGCTCGAGACCCGGGGCGACTGGATCTGCATCCAGGTGATCAGCGGGCGCAGCATCGCCACGCTGCCCGGCGCGCCGCCGCCATTTCCGCCCATCGAGGGGCTCGATGACGATGCCAAGATGGGCACCTATTTCACGGTGATCTTCCCCACATGCCAGTTTGCCGTCGCCCAGGACTCCATGTGGTGGCTCAATGTGACGCCGGTGTCGCATGAGCGCTCAAGGGTCGAAATCGGCGGCTGCTTTCCCGAGGATATGCTCGGCCGGTCCGATTTCGCCGAAAAAGCCGCGGCCTATTACGAGCGCTGGGAGCTGGTCGGGCGCGAGGATGTGGGCATTCTCGAGAAGCAGCAGAAGGCGCTGGCATCCGTGCTCTACAAGCCGGGCCCACTGTCGTGGCGCGATGACATGGTGCAGGCGCTCGGGCTTTGGGTCGTGAACAATACCGGCCTCTGAAAAGGCCCGAAGCATGGCAGCAAGCGGCCAGGGCTTGCTGCCATCGCAGGGACGTTGAGACCGTCAGGTCGCCGCCGTTCGCGTCAACTCGGGCACCCGGTCGGCATGTATCTCGCCCAGGGCCATGCCGAAGTCTTTCTCCAGTAAAGGAATGACGTCACCGGCGAAGCGCTCCATCGAGGCACGCGCCTTGGCACCGGGCACCGTGCCAATCTGCATGAAGCAGGAGAGGTGGGTGGTACCGAGGGCACGAATTTCGCGGGCGAGCTTCTCGGCGACGTAATGCGCATCACCGAACACGAGATTGTCGCGAATGCTCTCGAGCGGCGGTTCATCGGGCATCGGGGGCGCCTTGATGAAATGTCCGTCGAGCTCGGGAATGCCGGCGCGCATGGCGGTGACGATGCGGGCCACCACGCGTGCCCGCTCGGCCATTTCCAGCGCCTCCGCCTTATCGTCGGTGACAAAGACATATTGCTGAACCCCCAGGGGGACCTTGCTGGCCGGAATGCCCATAGCCGCATATTGGGCGCGGATCTGGGCCGCCATCTCGTCAAGAACGGGAAAGCCCTTCCAGCCGGCGGTGATGAAGGGCGTGTGGCCGCTGCGTGCCACCCGCTGGAGCACGCGCGGGTCGAGCCCGGTCACGTAGATCTCCGGTCCGCCCGGCTGGAGGGAGCGCAAGGCAATGGGAGAGGGGGGCACTTTGAAATGCTTGCCCTCATAAGCGATGTAGCCTTGCCGCATGCCCATCTCGATGATGTCCCAGATCTCCATCATCAGATCGGTCTTATCCGCCAGACGGCGGTTATAACGATCGAACTCATATTGCTGGTAGCCCGAGCCGATCCCGATGATCGCGCGCCCGTTGGACTGGACATCGAGCAGACCCAGCTCCTGAACGAGGCGGACGGGATCATAGAGCGGCAAGACAAGGACCGCCGCGCCGAGCCTGATCTTCCGGGTCACGCCTGCCGCATAGGAGGCCATCATCAGCGGTGAGGGACAGACGGAATAGTTCGAGAAATGATGCTCGGCGAACCAGGCGACATCGAAACCCACCTCATCGGCGAGCCTGACCATGGACAGGGTGTCTTCGACAATGGTGCGGGGCGAGGTCGAGGCGTCCCGCTGGGTCATCAGGTTGAAGAGGCCAAGCTTCATGTCAGGTCCTTCGCAGGGGATAGATGATGGCGTTCAAGCATAGATATAGCCGCCGCTGACGATCACATTCTCGCCCGTCATGTAGCGGTTGGCATCGCTCAGCATAAAGACAATCCACTCGGCGATATCGTCAGGCTGGGCGTTGCGCCCGAGTGGCGTGTGCGAGGCAAGCTCGGCCAAGAAACCTGCCGCCTTTGCCTTTTCCGTGGCGATGCCGGCCGGGGCGACCGAGTTGATGAGGATCTGATCGGGCGCAAAGGCGTCCGCGAAAGATTTGGTGAGGCTCGCAACCGCCGCCTTGGTCGCGGCATAGTGGGCATTTTTCGGGTGCGCCTTGAAGGCGTCCACCGAGGTAATGTTGACGATGCGGCCACGGACCGTACCCCTGATGTCCTGGCCGCGCATCTTCTCGACCGCTGCAGCCATCATGTTATAGGTGCCGCGTACATTCACAGAAAAATCGAGATCCCAATCCTCGTCGGCGATGGCCAAGATATCCTTGCGGGGATAGACACCGGCGCAGTTGACCAGCCCGTCGACCCTGCCGAGCCGGTCGGCCGCCTTGGCAAAGAGACGGTAGGCTTCGGCCTTGGGCACGATATCACCGGTGATACCGAAGACCTCGGCTCCCGATTTGGTGCTGAGGCGCTCGATGACAGGCTCGAGCACGCCGGGATTGATATCGATAATGGCAAGCCGGGCTTTCCGCTCGACCAGCATTTCCGCTGTGGCGAGGCCCAGACCGCTGGCGCCGCCGGTGATGATAATGCCTTTCCCCTCAACAGTCATGGTGCAGCTCCGTCACCCCAGATAGGCTTCCTTGACCTGCGGATTTTCGAGAAGATGCGTGGCCGGCCCTTCGAGCGTGATGCGGCCGGTTTCGATGACATAGCCATAGTCGGCGATCTGCAGGGCGAGAAAGGCGTTCTGCTCGACCAGCAGCACGGCCACACCCTGCCTGCGGATCTCAACGACGGTTTCGAAGATCTTCTGTACGAGCAGCGGCGCGAGCCCCATGCTCGGCTCATCGAGCAGCAGCACCTTGGGATTGGACATGAGCGCGCGGGCCATGGCCAGCATCTGCTGCTCGCCGCCGGACAGCGTGCCGGCCACCTGGCGGAACCGCTCCTTCAACACCGGGAACATGTCGAGGGTGCGGGCCTCGGTATCGGCGATCCACTTCTTGTCATTCTGCAAGAAGGCGCCAATGCGCAGGTTCTCGGCAACGGTCATGCGCGAGAAGATGCGCCGGCCTTCTGGAACTTGGACGAGGCCTTTGCCGACAATGGCGAAAGGGGAGAGGGACGTAATCGACTGACCGGCGTAGACGACGTCGCCGTCGGTTGCGCCGAGAATGCCGGAAATGGCGCGCAAGGTGGTGGTCTTGCCGGCGCCGTTGGCACCGATCAGGGTGACGATCTGATCCTTGCCGACATTGAGGGAAACACCCTGAAGCGCGTGGATCTTGCCATAATAGACATGCAGATTGCGCACGCTCAGCAAAGCCGTTGTCGCTTCATTGCCCATGGGCGCGGCTTGAGGCGCAGCGCTCAGATCTGCCATGGCCATCATTTCAGAGCTTTCTCCGCGGTTGTGCCAAGATAGGCTTCGATCACCTTCGGGTTGTTTTGCACTTCGGCGGCCGTGCCCTCCGCGATCTTCACGCCATGATCGAGCACGGTGATGCGGTCAGAAATTCCCATCACCACGCGCATGGAATGTTCGATGAGCAGGATCGTCACCCCGAGCTCGTCACGCAGCCGACGCACGAAGTTCATCATGTCGTAGCTTTCGCGGGGGTTCATGCCCGCCATGGGTTCATCCAGCAGCAGGAGCCGCGGCTTGGTGGCCAGAGCACGACCGATCTCAAGGCGTCGCTGTTCCCCATAAGCGAGATTGCGCGCCACGGTGTCCCCGCGGCCGCGGAGGCCGACGAAATCAAGAATGCGCAGCGCCTCCTCTTGCGCTGCCTGCTCATCTTCCCGGGTTGCTTTCGTATTGAGGATGGCACCCAGCCAGTTGGATCTGAGGTGGATGTGCATGCCCACCATGATGTTCTCGATGGCGGTCAGGTTGCGGAACAGCCGGATGTTCTGATAGGTGCGGTTGATGCCAGCGGCTGCGACCCGGTCGGGCGTCACCCCGTCGATCCGCTCGCCGGCAAACCAGATCGCGCCCTCAGTCGGCTCATAGAACTCCATGATGCAGTTGAAGACGGTGGTCTTACCGGCCCCGTTGGGTCCGATAATGGAGTGGATAGACCGTTCCTGAACGTCGAGATCGAGGCCGTCGACGGCAATGAGGCCGCCGAAGCGCTTGGTCATCTGCTCCATCGTGAGGAGGCCAGTCGTCATCGTTCAGACCTTCTGGGCAACGGTGGCTGATGTGTGCGGAGCGGTCTGCTCGGCCCGGGTCTCGGCGTCGAGCTGCAATTCGCGGCGCTTGGCGGCGGACGGCCAGAGCCCTTCCGGCTTGATGCGCATGACCAGGATGATGGCAATCCCATAGAACAGGAACCGGAACTCGCCGAACTCGCGCAAGATTTCTGGCAGGCCGATCAGCACGGCTGCACCCACCACGACGCCGGGAAGGCTGCCCATGCCGCCGACGATGATCAGAGCCAGGATGTTGATCGAGATGATCAGCTGGAAGCTGTGCGGATAAATCGAGCCGAGCATCACCGCGAAGAGTGAGCCTGCAAGTCCGGCGAAGGCGGCGCCCAGGCCATAGGCGAGCAGTTTCACCTGGATCAGGTTGATGCCGAGGGCCTGAGCCACGTCCTCATCATCGCGGATCGCTTTCCAGGCGCGGCCGAGGCGAGAATCCTCGAGCCGCCAGGCGCAATAGGCCGCAATGAGAGAGGCCACCAGGGCGAGATAGAACAGGGATACGGGTGTCGAGAAATGAAAGTCGCCGATCTGGGGGCGCGGGATCTGCAAGATGCCCTTCGCGCCGGCAAGCAGGGGAGCTGCCGCATCGGAGAGCACGATCACGCGGACGATTTCGCCAAGTCCGAGGGTTGCCACGGCCAAGTAGTCGCCGCGAACCTTGAGCACGGGGATGCCGAACAGAATGCCCACGAGCACCGAGCAGAGGACGGCGATGGGCATCGCTTCCCAATAGGAGAGGTGGGCCAGGGCGAAGGGACTGTCGGCGGTCAATAGCCCGGTCACATAGGCGCCGACCGCGTAAAAGGCGACAAAGCCCAGATCCAGCAGGCCGGCAAGGCCCACTTCCAGGTTGAGGCCCATGCCCATCAGGGTGAACAGGGCGACCATGAGGAAAACCTGGCCGATGAAATTGCCGGCGAAGGCTGGGAACAGCACGAACAGGGCGGCCGCGAGCGCGAAATAACCCCAGCGCAGGTTGCGGCGCGTGGGCGAGGGCAGCTCGGCATATTGTGCCTTCACCCGACCGCCCACTGCCTGCCAAGCAGCAATCGCCAGGGCGACGATCACGAAGATGGTGATGGCGCCGTTCTGGGTGAGGCCGGTCCAGGTGTAAATGATGTCGTGCAGGGGCTTGGTGATGCTGCTGTTGGCGAGAACGGGCCTGAGCATCTCCTGGAAGAGACCGGCAATGCCGGCACCGCAGAGCCCGCCGATGACCGGGAGCCTCAGCCTGTCCGGCAGCAGCATGAGGCCTGCTCCAGCGGCGCCGAGGACCGCCCCGGTCAGCAGCATGAGCGGAATGCCGACCTGGGCTGAAAAGGTGAAGGTCAGCATCTTCAGGAGGAGGGGATCGAGGGATACGAAGATCCAGCGGATATTGTAGAGGCTGAGAAGGAGGGCCAGCAGAGAGACGACAGCTGCGGCGATCAGACCCGCAACGAGCCCGCCCAGAAGCAGCCCGCCATTGGTCCGCATCAGCCGCTGTCGCGCGACGAGAATGCCGGCCGTCAGATAGGCGAGCCCGAGCACGGCATAGCCGAGAGTAAGCTCGCCGACGATGATGGGGCGCTTGTTGAACAGGCCAAGAATGCCCACCGCCGCGAGGAAGACGCAGAGCAGGCCTGCCTGCAATCCCACGGTGCGGACATGCCGCCAGGGATCGTAGGTGACCTTTTCGATGCGGCTGGAGGCGACGACGTCAAAGGACACTGCTTTTCTCCATCCGTTTGCCGCTCAAGGCCGGCACTGCATCGGCCTCAAGCATCTGGCCTGAGCAGGCCGGCGGTGCCTCATGCGCGTTTCTTCGAGAGGGCTTCGCCGAACAGGCCCTGTGGGCGGAACACGAGCACCATGACCAGAAGGGTGAACGCGATGAGGTCACGCATCTGGTAAGGGGCGGGGATGCCGAGCCCATCGAGGAAGAGCGGGGGGCCGACCGATTCGATCACCCCGAGGAAGAAACCGCCGAACATTGCGCCGGGGATATTGCCGATGCCGCCGAGCACGGCCGCGCTGAACGCTTTAATGCCGGGCAGGAAGCCCATATAGAAGTAAATCTGCTTATAGACGAAGCAGTATAGCACGCCGCCGATGCCCGCCATGCAGGCCCCGAGGACAAAGGTGAAGATGATCACCTTATTCGCGTCGATGCCCATGAGGGCTGCGGCATCGCGGTCTTCGGAGACTGCCCGCATGGCGCTGCCCATCTTCGTCTTCTGAACGATGAGATACAGCACCAGCATTGCCGCAACCGCGGTGCCGATCAGGATGGGCTGGATCGCGGGCAGGCTCACGCCGAGAATATCAACGGTGCCCTTCATCCAGTCGGGATCGGGATAGGAACGGACATTCGAGCCGAACATACCGCGGAAAGCGTGCTGAATGACGAAGGACGCACCGATCGCGCAGATCAGCGGCGCGAGGCTCGCCACATGGCGGAACGGCCGGTAGCAGATCCGCTCGACAAGCAGGGCGGTGGTCACGCAGACCGCCATGGACAGGCCCATGATGCCCAGCATCGCGACGATGGGATAGGCATCGAGAAAACCGGTGCGATCGAAGCTGCGGGCCAGGAAATAGGCGGAGAAGGCGCCGGTCATGGTGATGTCACCATGAGCGAAATTGATGAGCCGCAGCACCCCATAGACCATGGTATAGCCCAGCGCGATGAGCGCATAGACCCCGCCGATCGTCAGCCCGAACATGACGAAATCGAACCAATGCGCGGCACTATAGGTGCCCTTGATCAGGGTAGCGATGGTGCCGACCACGACCAGGAGCAGAAGCCCGATTCGCAAGAGCCACAGCACCACGTCGACGATGGTGATCCGGTGGAGGTTGGCTTTGCGCAGAGACCAGGAGCGCTTCGAAGCGACGTGCGGCTTATCGACCGTTTCGGTTTGAAGAGCCATTCAAGCACCATCTCGCATATGTGCGCCTGACGCTGCCCAGACGCTTCGATCCGGGCTATGAACGGAGCACCAATCGCAGCAGCAACCGCCGAGGCTGAGCTCCGGGTCCGATGATCCGGTATCCCTCATCCCGGCGCCGTAGCGTACCGGGATGAGCGTCATTGCCGAAGATCAGTCCTACTCGGTCGGATAGATCTTCTTGGGGTTTTCGCCGACCTTGAATGTCGAGGGATCACTCTCGGTGAATTCATAGACGGCGAAGTTAAAGCCGCCGCACTGGCCGTGCTCGTCGCAATTGATTGGCCCACTGATGCCGTCCATGCCCTTGGTGGCATAAAGCGCATCGTTCAGAGCCTTGCGGCCAATGAAAGTGTTGCCGTCGGCATCGGTCTTTGCAACTGATTCGATCGCCTTGGCCAGCATCACGGCCGCGTCATAGGCCTGTGCATGGAAGGAGTTGATCGGCGCTTCGCCATATTTCTCGGTGTATTTCTCCACGAACTCGGGATAGCGCTGACCCATCGCATCCGGAGAAATATCAACATTGGTGACCCGGAAGCCAACCGCCGCATCGCCCGCCGCCTCGATCATGCCAGGAGCCATGACGGCGCTGCCGCCAATGATGTGCGTGTCCTTGAGGTCAGCAACTTCCGGCGCCTGCCGCAGGATCTGCGCGCTCGCCGCGACGAAGATCGGGAAGTACAAGACACAAGGCTTCTTGGTGCCGATGCCGGTGAGCACCGGGCGCATATCCACATCGGTGGGCGTCACCGCCTCTTCTGCGACCACCTCGCCGCCCAATTCGCGGAAATGCTTGGCCGCAGCCCCGGCAAGCTGGGATGCGTAGGGACTACCGTCGTGAATAGTGGCCAAGGTCTTGCACTGGAGCGTATTAAAGAAGTAGTTGGCGTCGTTCTTGCCCTGGTCGGCATCACTATAGATGGTGCGCAGGAACCCCTGATAGTCGGGCTTGCGATCCGGAGCGGTCAGGGATGGCGCTGTGCTTGCCGTGCCGATGCTGCTGATACCGGCCTTCCACAGGATCGGCGCGGCGGTGGTGGCCGCACTGGAGCAAGCCGGGCCCAAGACGGCGACCACGTTGGGAAGAGAGGCAAGCTTGGTCGCGGCGGTTTGTCCGCCCTCGGCACTGCAGGCGTCGTCCTCGACCACGAACTGGATGGGATGGCCGGCGATGGTATTCTCGATGTCATCGAAGGCGATTTCGGCACCGCGCTGAGAGTCAAGACCGAGCGCCGTATCCGGGCCCGAGGTCACCCAGTAGCCGCCGATCACCATGGGGGCGCCCTTCGGGATTTCGACGACGCCGAGCTCGTCGGTCACCGGGCCCTTGGTTTCACCATATGCCGTGCCTAGCCCTGCCGCGAGTAGTGCGGCAGCAACTGCGGAGATCCCGTAAGAACACCGCTTGATCATGAATGAACACTCCCCTTTAGACGACTCATTATTATTCGCCCGTTCATGTGCTGAACGCGCGTCGTTAAGTTCCGTCGGCCAGTGAAGGCCACCCCTGGGGTTTGTTTACATGGCATCTGCCTTATTCCCCATAAGGCCTATGCTGCACGCGCGAGATTTACCTGTCAACTTCATATATGACTGTCGACAGTTGTTCTCGCTCCCAGCTTTGCAGCGGCGCCGCTGGTAATTTGGGCGCGTGTCGCATCTTGGTCGCAATCAGGGCGCAAGTCTCGCCGTGTTTCTGTCTCTTGCTGAAGACAATCACCCTCAGGGCTTGCAAAGGCAAGTCCGAGCCGTCCGATGTCGCCCTTTCCCAGAATTTAGCAGACAGACATGAGTGAACTTACCACTTCAGCCGAACTTCCCGGCCATAACGCGGCCGGGCGCGTGATGATTGCCAGCCTGGTGGGCACGGCCATCGAATTCTTTGATTTCTATGTCTATGCGACGGCTGCCGCCCTGGTGCTCGGGCCGTTGTTCTTTCCCAGCGAATCGGAAACGGCACAGCTGCTCAGCGCCTTTGCCACTTTTGCCATCGCGTTCGTCGCCCGGCCGGTCGGCGCGGCCTTGTTTGGGCATTTCGGCGACAAGATCGGCCGGAAGTCGGCGCTTGTGGCAACGCTGATGATCATGGGCATCTCGACCACGCTGATCGGACTTCTGCCGACCTATGCCCAGATCGGCTATTGGGCACCGATCATGCTCTGCATGCTGCGCTTTTGCCAGGGGCTCGGCATTGGCGGCGAGTGGGGTGGAGCAGCCTTGTTTGCCGTCGAGAATGCGCCCGCCTCCAAGCGCGCCTGGTTCGGCATGTTCCCGCAGCTCGGGGCACCGATCGGTTTCATCGCCGCGAACGGACTGTTTCTGATCTTGGCGGTGGGACTCGAGGATGGTGATTTCCGCAGCTGGGGATGGCGGATACCCTTCCTCATGAGCGCGTTGCTGGTGGCGGTCGGTCTCTATGTACGGCTGGCGCTCGTCGAATCCCCCGTCTTTCAGGAGGCAAGCCGCCGGCAAGAGCAGGTCGGGGTGCCTGTCGGCGCGCTTTTTGCCAGCTATGCCTGGCCTACACTGCTTGGCACGCTGTCCATGGTCGCCTGCTATGCGCTGTTCTATCTTTCTACGGTCTTTGCGCTGGGATACGGGGTCAACCGCCTCGGGTTCTCGCGCGAGGCATTTCTCGGGGTCGAATGTTTCGCGATCCTGTTTCTAGCGGTGGGCATCCTGCTTTCGGCTTGGTGGAGCGACCGTTTCGGACGCAAGCCAGTGCTTCTCACCGGGCTGGTGCTCACCGCGGTTTCCGGTTTTCTTCTCGCGCCCGCCTTCGCCACCGAGTCAGCGCTTGCCGTCACGCTGTTCCTCTGCCTCGCGCTCTTGCTGATGGGGATCATTTTTGGCCCGATGGGGGCCTTGCTGCCCGAGCTGTTTCCCACAGCCGTCCGCTATACCGGAGCATCGATCACCTACAGCGCCGGGGGCATCCTCGGGGCATCGTTCGCGCCCTATCTTGCGCAGGTGCTCGCAGATTGGGGTGGCCTCGCCTGGGTTGGCGGCTATCTCAGCGTGGCCGGCGTGATCAGCCTCTGGGCGGTGAGCCAGATGCGCGAGACGCGGGATGATGATCTGACGGCAATGGCGGGTTGAGCATCATGCGTGGGTCGAGCCTCGCCAGTGCTGCGGGACCGGAGTTGCCCCATAAAAAGACACCGGGCATGACCCGGTGTTTCCTTCAGCTGCCTTAGCCGACTTATCCGCTGCAGGACTCAACGGCGCCGGAACGGCTGCCGCCGCTGCTGGCCGGCGCCAGCGCCACCACCACCCTCAACCTTGTGACGGAAGGTGATGCGACCCTTGTCGAGGTCATAGGCAGTCATCTCGACGGTAACGCGATCGCCTAGCAATGTCCTGATCTTGTTGCGCTTCATGCGCCCAGCGGTGTAGGCGAGCACCTCATGATCATTGTCAAGCTTAACGCGAAAACGCCCTTCGGGAAGGACGTCCACAACAGTACCCTCGAACTCGAGAAACTCCTCTTTAGCCAAAGATCAGTCCTTTCAGACGCATATGCCGCATGGCCGCTCCGCTCAAACGGGGCGCAAATTCGTAGCCGATTGACGACCCTGGCGATCCCGCGCCAATTCGTAAGCAATCTTCTGCTTGTCGCGCAACATGCCCATACCAGCCGCCTCAACTGCGCTGATATGAACAAAGACATCCTTCCCGCCCTCATCCGGCTCGATGAAGCCGAACCCTTTGGTGGCGTTGAACCACTTCACGGTTCCCGTTGCCATCATGATCTCCTTCACGTTGACGCCTCGGGCAGACGCTCAGAGGCGACGAGACCTCAGGTAGTGGCTTCAGAAACCGGCGCGGTTCGCGAGCGGATTAACGAGAAGCATGACACGCCATTAGGTCGACCGGCGTAATATAGTGCCAAGGCGGCTAGTCGTCCAGTGAAACGGGAGCCGGAAGACGGCCCGCCGCGGCGTGTCTCCTGGCTGATTCGGCCGACCTCGGACGGGCCTCATCCATGGCCAGACTCGCCTCAATGGCGAAGGCATAGGCCTCGTCAATCGGCAAGGCGAGCTGCTTGCGGAAGGCACGCTTGGCGAGCTTCAAGCTTTGCGGCGCGGAAGCGATGAGCCGTTCGGCCAGCCGGTCCACGGTCTCATCGAGCTCGTCTTCCGGCACGACCTGACCAATCAGGCCCATGATGACTGCGTCTGCAGCCGATACAGGCTCAGCGCCGAGCAGGATGCGCAGGGCATGCTTGGCCGCTATGTTTCGGCTGAGCGAAACCATGGATGTCCACTCGGGCGCGCCCTTGTCGAGAAGACTCGCACCGAAGGTTGCTTCCGGTGAAGCAATGGCGAAATCCGCGGCGAGTACGATGTCGAGGCCCGCACCATAAGCGACGCCGCGAATCTTGCTGATCACGATCTTGGGCGAGGCCCCGATCAGGCGGACGAGCTTCACGGTGCTCTCGCGGAACTGGCGCGCCTGCTCCGGATCGCCGGAGGTGGCCAGATCGCCCAGGTCCTCGCCGGCACAGAAGCTTTCGCCGGCGCCTTGGATGATCAGAACCTTGATCTCGTTGTCCGCCTCGAGCGCCTGGAGCATGAAAAGGAGGTTATCCACGATCCGCGGCGACAGCGCGTTGTTGGCCTGTGGCCGGTTGATCGTGAGTATGGCGATCTCGTCTTGAAGGGTGAGCTGAACGGGATCCTTCGCGGAGGCTATCGTCATCGGCAATCCGTTGAGGGGCATGCGAATAGGCATGCATGTCTGGCCACGGCCGGATCTCACCGGCCGCGCAGACTATCGGTTGCGATTACGGCATGAATCCGGCAGCTCAGCTCCCGTAGAAGTAGTTGGCCTTTCGTCCGAACAGCACGCGGCGGAGCACCCGGCGCGTCCGCTCCGAGCGGCGGAGAGGCTCGATGACGCCATGGGCCAGGTCGAAAGCGACCACCTTTGCTTTATCGAGCACGGGGCTGTGTCCCGGCGGGTTCTGCGGCATTCCCAGCCGCCGCAAAGCGCCGTTCATGAACCGGATCTTGTTAAGGCGAATGACACGGGCGCTCTTCCAGGTCACGGCCATGGAAATGGAATAGGCAGAGCCGGTCGCCACCCAGTGGGGCCAGAGATAGGGGATATGCACGCCTTCGCCGGGCATGAGCTCAAACAGCTCGGCCCTTTGTTCGAATTCGGGACGGTAGGGCTGGTTGCGATGCTTGTCCGGCGACATCTCCATGGCTTCTTCGCCCACGAGGCTGCGGTCCTCGTTATCGAAAACGCGGACGAATTTCTCACCATGGATGTGGACGAGAATGTTGTCCTCGCCATCGATATGGAAGGGCGTGATCGAATTGGCGGAGGACACGAAGACGAAGCCGCGAATGTCGGTCATGTCTTCAGCATCGAGGCCGGCGGCTTCGCGAATGTCGGCGATCACGCCTTCAAGCAGGCTCTTATATTCGGGATCCTTCTCGACATTCTTGATGACGAGCCAGGCATGGCATTGCTCTATCGAGCGGATCACCTCCGCGGGCGGCATATCGATGCGCGGCGTGTCCTCCGGGCGCTGACCGATCTCCACCTTGCCGGAATTGTATTCGATTCGGTCCCGATCGAGGTTCTGGGCCAGACGGATGAGCCGCTCAAGGCGGAACAATGGATGGGTCGCGAGGTGATGCTTGACCTTGAATGGGCGCTTCAGGAGCCGGTCGCGCGCCTCCTCAGCCGTAAGGGTCAGGTAATGTCCCATATCAACTCCTCCCGAATAGGGATGTCCTGGCGGATCGCCACGCGGCGAGGGTCCGGTTGCGCCCGATCTCGAGCAAGTGAAGGCTGCGTGCGCGCCATTCGGGGACGGTTTGCGGGGTTACGAGCACGTCTCCGATCGGCAAGCGGTCGTGCCAGAGGTGATCGATCATGGGATGGCCGGGCACGGCACAGGAATCGACCAAGGTCAGATCAGCACGACGGTCGAGCTCAGCCGTCACATCGAGCATGAGCAGCACCCCGGGCGAGAAACGGGCCAGGGATTCGTCATAGGCGATCTTGCCGAGCCAGGCTTGCGTCCCGGATATCATGGCGAAGAGCATGGCGATGGGGGCGCCGTCCAGGGAGAGCTCCCAGAACAAGAGCCGACCGTCCGACTTGAGACGCTGCGCCACCTCCCGAAAAAAGCGGGATGATTGCGGATCCTGGGCGATGGCGGTGCGGTTTCGTCCCTTCCAACCGGATGCCTCAAGGGCCTCGAAGCGGTCGAACCAGGCGGCGATGTCGTCGCGCGCGGAGAGGCTGCGAAACCTCACCGTGCCAAGTTCCTCCAAACGGGCCCGAAGCCTGCGGAATTCCTTGCGGCGCTTGCGGGGAAAGGCCGTTGCAAAATACTCGGCGAAGCTGCCATCCGGCCGGTAGCAGGCCCGTTCATGGGCGGCGGTCACGCTGAGACGGGCACCGGTCTCATCAGCCGCCTCGCGCAGGGCGGCCATGGCAGCGCCTTGCAGCGTCATCTGCGTGAGCAGTATCACATCACCGCGGGCGATGAGATCGGTGAAGCCCTGCACGGCGCTGCGGGCATTCATCAGGGGCGTGCCGAGAAAGTGATGGGCGTGGGACCAGCTCACCCAGGTGTTGATCGGAATGCCCCAACGCCAACGGGTATGTTCGAGAATGGCGACGCCAGCGAGATCGTGGCCGGCTTTCATGGTGACCAGCTCGGCCGGATGGCGCGGCGCGAGCTGCTGAAAGGCCGGGAGCACCCAGGCAGGGTCGGCGGTGATGCTGGCCTCGACGGCCGAATTGGTCAGCGCTGCCCATTCCGCTGCCGAAAGGGCAGCCTGCGCGGCATCGTCGAGCCCCGTGCTCCGACGGGCTCTTGTGACAATGTCGAGTTTCGATACGTAGGTCATGCGTGCCAACTCGGGGCGGATCAGATCGCTGATCCAGCCATCGGGCACATTGGAGCAAAGAACGGGCCAACCGGGGGTGGAGAGTTTACCAATTTAAGACAGGGGCAGCTTAAGGCGATGCCGCCGGGACAGGAGCGCCGCGATCCCGCTCAGCCGCTGAACCCGCCCTCGTCCAGAAAGCGCTGCTCGTCCTCGGTCATTTCACGGCCGAGCAAGGGATTGCGATGGGGAAAGCGGCCGAAGCGACGGATGATGTCCGCATGTACCTGCGCCCAGTGGAGGCTGTCCTCTAGGCCAGATCTGGCGGATAAGGCGATGCAGGCGTCCTGATCGGCCAGAGCCTCGGAATGCATGAAGGGAAGATAGACCCAGGAGCGCAAATCGACCGGTAGGGCGAGGTCCTGGCCGGCGGCGACCATATGCTTGGCCACTGCGAGTGCCTTCGCATCGGCCGCGAACATCGCTGCTGTCCCGCGATGGATGTTGCGCGAGAATTGGTCGAGGAGAATGATGAGGGCGAGCGCGCCCTCGGCTGTCTCAGCCCAGGCATCGTAAGCGCCGCGCTTGGCATGCTCGAGCGCTGTGCCGAAACGTTCCGCAATCTCGCGATCAAAAGCCGGATCAGGGGTGAACCAGCGCTCAGGCGGCTGGTTGAGCCAGAAATCGAGGATCGCTTGGGGTGCGAGGATATGCGCCCCTTGCTGCGTGTCCTGCTTTGTCATGGGAAAGTCCGGCATTGGCGAGCCTTACCGCTGAAGGCGCCAACAAAAATCCCCGAAACCAGCGATTTCGGGGATCTTCATCAGAACTCCTCGCGGGGCTCCAGGATCTGCCGGCCGCGATACATCCCGGTCTTCAGATCGATGTGGTGCGGCCGGTGCAATTCGCCCGACTGCTTGTTCTCCACATAGGTGGGATTTTCCTTAGCGTGACCCGAGCGGCGGTTGCCGCGACGCATCGGGGAGCTTTTTCTTTTCGGAACAGCCATAATCTTCTCTCCTCGCGACAGCATCAGCGCGAAGGACGCACCGGTTGTCACGTCATCCGATCGCTAAAACTTGACGTGGGCGGCCTTATACAGCGTCGCCCCGCAGATGGCCAGAGCCGTTTGCATGCTCTGTAAAGCTTGCCGGCGGCAATTCGCCCATGCCGCCGACCTCACGTGATCAAAGAGCGGTATCGCGGCGGAATTCGATCAAGGTCGGCACTGAAACGGTGAGCGCCTCTTTGATCGCCGATTCCAGCTCCGACAGGGAATTTGCCCGCAAGCCGCGGCAGTTGAAGGCTTTGGCGAGAGCGGGGAAATCCGGGTTCTGAAGCGTCACCGCATTCGGCTTGATGCCCTTCTTCACCATATCGTCGTGGATCTCGGCCAAGGATTCCGAATTCCACAGAATGATGGGCAGACACAGACCGGCTTCGGCGGCGGTGCCAAGTTCGGGGCAGCAATATTGAAAGCTGTAATCGCCGGTGATCAGGGCCACCGGCCGGTCTGGCGCGCCGAGCTTTGCGCCGATCGCTGCGGGAAGGCCATAACCCAAGGTGCCGAAGCCGATGGGGTGACACCAACTGGCCGGCACGTTCATGGGGAAGACCTGATTGGCCGAATAGGCAAGCTGTGTCTCGTCGCTCACCACGATCGTGTCATCGGGCAGGGCCCTGCGGATCACTTCCAGCACCTTGCGGTGCATCTTGCGTGAGTCCGATTCATTGGCCTCGACCTCCGAGCGCAGACCCGAAACCCAGGACGGGGTGATCCGCGACTTCGGCGCCTCGCCATGGCGGCCGATCGCAGCAAGGAGGCCCTCGAGTGCCGCCTTGGCGTCGGACAAAATGGCAATGGCGGCGGAATGGGGGAAGGCGATCTTCTGCGGATCAACGTCGACCCTAATGAGAGCACCGCGGAACTGGATGTTCTCGCCGTCCAGCCAGAAATCGGTCTCGGCAAGCTCGGTGCCGACAGCCAGTACGACATCGGCTTCGGACAGGAGCTTCTGGATCCGCGCATCAACCATGTTGGCGCCGAGGCAGAGCGGGTGGTCGGTTGCAACCACGCCCTTGCCGGCGATGGTGGTCACCACGGCTGCACCCACCATCTCGGCAATGCGCCGGGCCTCCTCGGATGCACGAACCGAACCGCCGCCGAGGACCATGATCGGGCGCTCCGCTTTCAGCAGGAATTCGGCCGCCCGGTCGATCAGTGCCGGGTCGGGCTGGGGGAGTCCCGCGAGGGCGCGAGGCTCCCAATCGCCTTCAACCGGGCTTTTCAGGACATCGATTGGAATTTCCACATAGGCGGGCTGTGGCCTGCCTGAACGGATGGCGGTGATCGCGCGGGCAATCACGTCCGGCACATCCGCGGACGAGGTCGCTATAGCCGCAAAGCCCGCCACATTGCGTGCAGCCCCGAGCTGGTCGATCATTTCGTGAAGCCGGCCGCGGGCCTGACCCAAATCCGGCAGATCAAGCGTGCTCGAAATGACCAGCATCGGCGCCGAGTCCGCGTAGGCCTCGCCGATTGCGGTCAGAATATTCGTGAGACCCGGTCCAGTGATCGTGAAGCAAACAGCCGGCTTGCCCGTTACCCTGCCATAGCCATCAGCCATGAAACCGGCGCCCTGCTCATGGCGCGGCAGCACATGGCGGATCGAGGACCGGGGAAGCGCCCGGTAGAACTCGACATTGTGAACGCCGGGAATTCCGAAAGCCTGCTCAAATCCATATCCCTCCAGCAGACTGACCAAAGCCTCGCCCGTCGACTGCGCCATTGTTGCTCCTTCTCTGACACTCCCACCCCAACGTCGCTAGCTTCGTACTCTGGCTTTTGTCCAAACGCCAGCGCCGAAAATCGCCTGGAGCCGCGCGCTGGGGTTGACGCAAACCCAATTAGCACGGCTTGCTGGAAACACCGGATGTAATAGTCCTTAGCCAGTCGAGATGGGGCGGCTCTGGCTGATGAACAATCGTATAATACTGAATCTGGTAAGGGGGCCCACAGGCAAGTTTATTGCGCGGCCGTGGTTCGATCGGCTCGCCATGGCGGGCCTCAAACGGAGCTATCTGCCGCGGTTCCGGCAATGGGCGGCCGCCAATGCGGCGGGCACGGATGTGAACAAGTTCCTCGAGGAGGTGGGCGCCGGGCCGCTGCTCTTGGGGAAATCCGAGATCAGGCGCCTCCTCGCCGAGATGGCCGATGCCCGCCGACGGCGCGCGCTGGCGGAAGCACGCTGGGAAGACTGCTCGTTCGGTCGGGGTGCGGCCGCGCCAGGCCTCATGGCAACCATCGAGACGGAGCGGCTCGATGCGGCACATGCGCATAATCTTCTGTTCCGCCGCTTCGGCCGGCTGCGCTACCGCCATAGGGTGCCGGCCGCCAAACGGGAGATCCCGACCCCAGCCGAAGCGCGCACGGCTTTCGATGCTCTCGGCGGCTTTGATGAGGAAGCCCTCTATCGCATGCCCGCGGAGACGCCGGTCCTGACCTCGGCGCCGCTCGAAGGGGCAATCGGCCGGCAGTACTGGATCAGCTTCCGCTCGCCATGTTCTGCAACGGGAGATTACGTCACGGCCTGGGTCTATGAGCCGCGTGGGATCATCAATCCCCCGACCCTCATCTTCGGGCATGGAATGGGCATGGATTTCGACCATTGGAAGGGGTTGAAATCAGGAGCCATCCCGCATGTGCAAGCGGGCATCCGGGTGATCTGGCCGGAGGCACCATGGCATGGGCGGCGCATCCCGCCGGGGCTCTATTCGGGCGAGGCGTTCGCCGCGCGGATGCCGCTCACCGCGTTCACCGGGCTGATTTCGGCGGTGCTCGAATGGGCCATTCTGTTGCGCTGGGCGAAGGCCACCTCCACAGGGCCAGTCGCCGTCGGCGGGATCAGCCTGGGGGCGCTGACGGCGCAGATGGTCGCGACCAAATCCCAGTATTGGCCCCGCGCCTTCTGGCCCGATGCACTTTTCCTGATCACTCATTGTGCCAGTTTGTGGCATGTTTTTCTGGGGGAGCTCATTGATATCTGGGGCGGGCGGGAGCTGGTTCGGGAGGCAGGTTGGGATTTCGAGGCGATGTCGCCTTTTCTCGCTGTGACCGACCCTTGGGAGGAACCAACGGTGCCGCCGGACCTGATCGTTGCCCTCAATGGGCGCGATGACGAGATCACGCCTTATCTCAGCGCGGCCCACCTGCTCGACCGATGGCAGGTGCCGCCTGAGAACCGGTTCACCTGGCGGCGCGGCCATTTCTCCGTCCCGCTCGGGCTCATTCGCGAACAGGCGCCCATTGAGCGATTCAATGGGGTGCTGAACGGACTTGCGTCAAATTACGCCCGCCACGTTGAACCACCCGGGGCTGCGTAATATTATAACGGAAGAACGGAGCATCCATGGCGCATACCGATTTTCCTTCATCCGATCATGATCACGCGGCCTGTGTGGGCGAGACCATCGCCCGGGCGGAGCGCTCCTGCGCACGCGCAGGTGCGCGCCTCACGCCACTGCGCCGCGAGGTTCTCGAGATCATCGCCTCCGGACACGAAGCGGTGGGCGCATACGACATCATCGACCGTATGGCGCTGGCGGGCGATCGGCCGGCGCCGATCACCGTCTATCGCGCCCTCGACTTCCTGCGGGCCCAGGGTCTCGTTCACAAGGTCGAAAGCCGAAATGCCTATGTGGCCTGCACCCATGACCATGGGGATGCGGAACGCGCGGTGCTGCTGATCTGTGATCGTTGCGGTATGGTGCTGGAGGTTCAGGGCGCCGATGTCTTCGCCGCCATCAAGCGATCCGCCGAAAGCGTGGGCTTCGCGGTCGCCCGGCCGGTGGTCGAGGTGAACGGCACCTGCACGCAATGCGCGGCAAGCCGGGAGTAATCAAGCCAGTCCGTGTAGCTATCCAACCGGGCAGTCGTTCGTTAATCGTCCAGAAAAGGGCGGAGCGTATGTCTTGAAAGCGTCGCAGGGCCGTGTCAAAGACAAGGTCTCAAGTCCCAGGAATGCAAGATGGCTGATTTTCCGGATCTCCCCCGTCACAAGACTGTCGGCGTCATGGTCGGCGATGTCATGGTCGGCGGAGGCACACCGATCGTCGTGCAATCGATGACCAATACGGACACGGCGGATGCGGAAGCAACCGCTCGGCAGGTGGCCGCGCTGTGGCGTGCCGGTTCAGAGCTCGTCCGTATCACAGTCGACCGGCCGGAAGCCGCGGCGGCGGTTCCCCACATCAGGGAGAAGCTCGAGAAGCGCGGCCTCAACGTGCCGCTGATCGGCGACTTCCATTATATCGGCCACAAACTGCTCGCCGATTATCCCGCCTGCGCCGAAGCGCTGGCCAAATATCGGATCAATCCCGGCAATGTCGGCTTTCGCGACAAGCGCGACAAGCAATTCGCCATGATGATCGAGACGGCGCTGCGCTTCGACAAGCCAGTGCGGATCGGGGTCAATATGGGCTCGCTCGACCAGGAGCTTCTTACCAAGCTGATGGACGAGAATGCGCGCTCGCCCAAGCCGCTGACCGCGCGCGCGGTCATGCACGAGACCATGGTTCAGTCGGCGCTCATCTCAGCAGCCCGCGCCGAAGAGCTCGGCATGCCGCGCAATAAGATCGTGCTGTCGAACAAGGTGTCGACCGTGCAGGATCTGATCCGCTGCTATCAGATGCTGGCCGAGCGCTGCGACTATGCGCTGCATCTTGGCCTCACCGAAGCGGGCATGGGCTCGAAGGGCATCGTCTCCTCCACAGCCGGCCTCGCTGTGCTGCTTCAGCAAGGCATCGGGGATACGATCCGCATCTCGCTGACACCGGAGCCTGGGGCCGACCGCTCACTCGAAGTGCGCGTCGGCCAGGAGATCCTGCAGGCGATGGGCTTGCGCGCGTTCTCACCGCAAGTGATCGCGTGCCCCGGGTGCGGGCGCACAACCTCCACGGTGTTCCAGGAGCTCGCGAAGGAGATCCAGGACTATATCCAGCAGCGCGTGCCGGAGTGGCGCGAGACCTATCGGGGCTTCGAGACCCTGCAGCTCGCGGTCATGGGCTGCATCGTCAATGGACCGGGCGAGTCCAAATATGCCGATATCGGCATCTCGCTGCCGGGTACCGGCGAGCTTCCGGCTGCGCCCGTCTTCGTGGATGGCAAGAAGGTCATGACCCTGCGCGGTGAAAATCTCGGCGAGCAGTTCAGGCAGCTGGTCGAGACTTATGTGGAACGCCGGTATGGGCTGGGCGCGCCCGCGGGTGAGCGCGTGGTGATGGCGGGAGCCGCCGAATAGGCAGGGCTCTCGCTTGCTCCGAGATCCCAACGTCTGAAGTGAGGGTGCTCTGCCCCTCTCTCAGCTCTTCCTCTCGACGATGAAATTCGCTGCCTCGCGCAGCATGTCGCCGCGGGCGCCAAATCGCTCCAGCAGCGCGGAGGCTTCAGCGACGAGCTCGCGCGCTCTGTTGCGTGCGCCTTCAACCCCTAAGAGCTGCACGAAGGTTGCCTTGCCCGCCGCATCATCCTTGCCGGTGCGCTTGCCGGTGACCACTTCGTCACCCTCCGCATCCAACAGGTCGTCAGCGATCTGGAATGCAAGGCCCACCTTCTCGGAATAGCCGACCAATGCGCGGCGCTCATCGGGAGCCGCGCGACCGAGGATGGCGCCGGCCTCAAGGGAATAGCGGAACAGGGCACCGGTCTTCATGGCCTGCAGCTTGACGATATCGTCAAGCTTGAGCGGCGTTGCACTGGTCTCGGCCTGCAGGTCCAGCATCTGTCCGCCGACCATGCCGTCTGCGCCGGCGGCGCGTGCGAGATGGAGCACGAGCTCGGCGCGGATATCCGCGTCGGGATGGGTTTCGGGATCAGCAAGGATCTCGAAGGCGAAGGTGAGCAGGCCGTCACCGGCCAGAATGGCGGTCGCCTCATCATAGGCAATGTGGGCCGTCGGCTTGCCGCGGCGCAGGTCGTCGTCGTCCATGGCGGGCAGATCATCATGCACTAGCGAATAGCAGTGCACGCATTCCAGCGCAGTGCCCACACGTAGGGCGCGCGTCGGGTCCACATCGAACAAGGCGCTGCTTTCCCGCACGAAGAACGGCCGGAGGCGCTTGCCCTGGCCGATGCTCGAATAGCGCATGGCTTCGATGACCCGGGGCGCCGCAGCGCCTCTGACAGGGAGCAGATGCTCGAGCATCTGATCGACTTGGCGGGCAGTTTCCTTCAAACGTGTTTCAAATGACATGGAGGGCGGTCCGGAAAAGTTCCTGTTCCGAGCGAGGGGCATGCCCTCAAGCGGCTTCGTCAAGTCATCTTCCGATTGACCAGCGGCGAAAAGTAGTTTGCCGTAACTGGTTGGAGGCATGCTTCACGAATTCGTCTGGTGCTGTCATACGGGGGCGCAGGCCAACACGCAATCGCGACGGATCGGGAATGAGGAATTTTCCGAGAGGAGTCTCGTTTCCTCTTGAGGTCCGGTCGTTTGATAGAGCAGGGGGACCGCCGGTCTCGAAAGAGGAACAGGACGATCAGGTGGCGAGCGATAGCGAGATCATCGCGACACAGGATGAGGAGATCGACCGCACGGGAGCGGGCCCAGGCTGGCTGCGCCGCGTGTTTCGCCGGCCTCACCTTTTGCAGAAGCTCGCGCAGGGCAGGCGGGCGTTGGTGAAGCGGCTGGCGCTGATCATCGGCGGACTGCTCCTTCTGCCCTACCTCATCACGCTTGTTTACGCGGTGGTGCCGCCACCAGCCTCGGCGCTCATGCTGATCCGTCTCATCCAAGGCGTGATTCCCCATTACGACTGGGTGCCGATGGATGATATCTCGCCCCATCTCGCGCGAGCCGTGATCTCGTCGGAGGATCAACGCTTCTGCATGCATTCGGGAATTGACTGGGTGGCGGTCAGCCGGGTGATCGAGGATGACGAATCCCGTGGCGCGAGCACCATCACCATGCAGACGGCGAAGAACCTGTTCCTGTGGCCAGGGCGATCCTATCTGCGCAAGGCGCTCGAGGTGCCGCTTGCCTTGTGGATCGACCTCATCTGGTCCAAACGGCGGGTGATGGAGGTCTATCTCAATATCGCGGAATTCGGCAGGGGCATCTACGGAGCAGAGGAGGCCGCCCGCCGCCATTTCGGCAAGCGCGCCAAAGATCTTACCCGGCGGGAAGCCGCATTGCTGGCGGCCGTGCTGCCCAATCCGCTGGTCCGTTCAGCCGGCAAGCCTGGACGGCTTACCAACCGGATCACCAACCTCATTCAACGACGCATGGCCGGCATCGGGCCATATGCTGTCTGTGTGAACTGAACGGATCACGCCGGATCACCCATGCCTTCCCGCTTATCCGGCCGGCGAAGGAGAATAACCGGTGCCGCAGCGGCGGAAAGCAGTGCCAGAGCGGTGGGATCGTCACGGAACGGGCTGCCGGAGAGGTCGGCCGTCACCAAGGATGCGCCAATCTCACGCAAAAGGCCGGCCAAATGGCTGAGTTGACCGCCGATCAAGCGGTAGATCGTGATCGGGCGGTGCAAAGCTGCCTCGTGGAGCTCGGATCCCAGCCGTGTCATTGCAGCCTCATCCGGGGCCACGAGCAGCACGCCAAGATTTTCCCGGCGCGCATCCGCCAAAGAGGCTGCGAATTGGACCACATTGGGAGAAAATCTATCCGCAGCCGATAGCAGGGCAAGCGGTCCGCGAACGGGCCGCGCCAAACGTGGCACGACCACCAGCCCCGCGCCTTTGAAACGCGGGCTGCGGGCGGCGGCAAGTGCCTGCAGCACGGTCGTTCCAGTGTGAGGATCTGCGCGCACAAGAACGAGATCCTCGGCTTCCGCGCTGGTTTCGATCTCATCGCGCAGCAAGCCGTGGGCGCGGTCGAAGCTCCAATGCAGCCGGGCGCGCCGCGCGGATTGGGAGAGCGCCCTCTCGCAGGCGGTTGCCTCGCGCTGAATGGCCGCCTGCATGCGCTCGCGGGTCACCTGGCCAGGGCCTGCGCCAGGCGCCTGCACCAGCCTTACGAAAGGCAAGTCGGCCAGGGTGGTCAGGGTCGCGTCTTCCACAAAAACGCCGTGAACGGCCGAGCGGGTCGCTCGCGCGATGCTCGTTGCGGTCTCCACCAGAAGATGCGGTTCTCCGGCGCTGTCAAAGCCGACGACGATCCGCCGGAACCGCGCGGATCGAGTGGTCATGATGGCGTCTCCTTGCCTGACATCTTGCCATTTTCGGCGGCGAAACGATGGCGGAGCGAGGCATAGCTCTCGAGCTTCTTTTCAACCAGTGCATTGATCGTGTCCGGAGGGAACTGGCCATCAGATCCGCGCTTGCCGGCCTGGCGCCCGGTCAGCACCTCGATGCCCTGATCGATCGTCTCGATGGGATAAATGTGGAATTTGCCCTCGGCAACGGCGGCCACCACGTCTTCACGCAGCATCAGGTGCTGGACGTTGGATTTGGGGATCAACACGCCCTGGGTGCCGGTCAACCCGCGCGCATTGCAGATATCGAAGAAGCCTTCGATCTTCTCGTTCACGCCGCCGATCGCCTGGACTTCACCGAACTGGTTGACGGAGCCGGTGACGGCGAAGTTTTGGCCGATGGGCACCTCGGACAGGGCCGAAAGCAGGGCATAGAGCTCAGCGGACGAGGCGCTGTCGCCATCGACGCCGCCGTAGGATTGCTCGAAGACGAGGGTGGCCGACAAGGAGGGTGGTGCCTCGAGCGCATAATTGGATGAGAGATAGCCGGAGAGGATCAACACACCTTTGGAATGGAGCTTGCCGCCCAGCTCGGACTCGCGCTCGATGTCGACCACCTTACCCGCGCCCAGGCGCACACGCGCGGTTATGCGGCTGGGCCGGCCGAAGCGGAACTGGCCATAGGCGGTCACGGCAAGACCATTGATCTGGCCGACGGCTGCGCCATCAGTGTCGATCAGCACGATGTCGCGCGTGATCGATTCCTGCGAGAGCTCACGTATCCTATCGGAGCGCCGGATCTTGGCTTCCACCGCCTTTGACACATCGCGGGCGGTGATCTCACGCCGGCCGGCCTCGCCTGCCCAGAAGTCCGCCTCCATCATCAGATCCGCCAATCGGGCCGTTTGTACCGTCACCTTTCGCGAATCATCGGCCATGCGCACGGCCTGCTCGATCACCCGGGACACGCCATCCGCCGTCAGCGGGCGCAGCCCTCTATAGCGGGCAATTGTCGCGATCAGCCGCACATAGAGCTGCATGTTCTCCGGCGTGCGCGGGATCTCCTCGTTGAAATCGGCCTCGACCTTGAAGAGGTCGCCGAATTCGGGATCCAGGCTCGCCAGCATATAATATAGGACGCGATCGCCGATCAGCACCACCTTGAGGTCCAGAGGGATTGGATCCGGCTCGAGCGAGACGGTGCTGATGATGCCAAGCTGCTCGCCAGGCGAGATGATCGTGACCGATCGGCTGCGCAGCGAGCGTTTCAATGCATCCCAGGACATTGGATGCATGAGCACCTTGGCGACATCGAGAATGAGATAGCCGCCATTGGCCCGATGCAGCGCGCCGGACCGGATCAGGGTGAAGTCGGTGGTCAGCGCGCCGAACTGCGCGGTGTGCTCGATCCTGCCGACGAGATTGTAGAGGGTCGGGTGATCCTCCTGAATAACCGGCGCGCCCTGAGGAGGGCGGCCGTGGCCGGTCTCGCCCTGATGGCCAACGATGACATTGACCATATAGCGTCTGAAGCGTGGATCCTCGTTGCGGTTCGGGCCGCGGAACACGATCTCCTGCTTGGCGTCTTCCTGGACGGATTCGATGAACAGGTTGGCGTTCTTGACCAGATCCTCCCGCACGGCGCGGAGGTGGTCGAGGATCGCTTCGTGCTTGGGGAATTGCTGAGCGATCTGGTCAATGGACGCCCCCACGGCACGCTCGGCGAATTCCGCATTGAGCGCACGCACGGCGTCGCGGCGCTCCTTCTCGATCAGCGGGACCTCCTGCAAGACCTTTTCGAGCTCCTTCTGCAGGCTCTGGATCACCTCCTCGATGCGGCCGCGCTGCTCCTCGGGAAGCGCATTGAACTCCTCAGGCTTCAGCACCTGCCCGTCGCGAACCGGTGCGAGCGCGAAGCCCATGGGGGTGCGCACGATCGAGATGTTTTCAGCGGCCGCCTTCTGTTTCAGCTCATCGAAAGCGCCGCTCTGGCGCTCTTCGAAGCGCTCGTCCAGGGCGCGGCGGCGGTTGCGATAGTCCTCCTGCTCGAACAGCGCTGGTATGTCGGTGCGCAGATCATCGATCAGGCTCGCCATCGCATCGCGAAAGCGCAGAGCGGTGCCGGGCGGCAGCCGGATCGCCCGCGGCTTGGTCGGGATCTGGAAATTGGCGACATAGACCCAGTCATCGGGGACGGGCTCATTGGCCGCCTTCTTCTGCAACAGGCGGCGAATGGCGGTGTGGCGGCCCGAGCCATGGGCGCCGAGCAGGTAGAGATTATAGCCCGGCCGATTGATGCTGGTGCCGAACCGGATCGCCTCAAGCGCTCGGTCCTGACCGATCAGCTCCTCGACGGCCTCTAGTTCTTCGGTGGTCTTGAAGGTGAACTGCGCCGGGTCGCAACGATAGCGAAGGGCTTCTGGCGAAAGTGTAAAATGCTTCGGCGCCTTGGGCGGCTCACTGTTCATGTCGCTGATCCTTATGGTGCAATCATATAGTACTTGGAGCTGCTTAACAGGCACGGCGAGTTGCCCCGGCCGCCGCCTTGCCGCAGACTGCAGGAATCATCGAGCTTGGGGGCGGGTTATGGAAAACAGCCAGTTCGGACTTTTGACCAAACGGCGCTTTCTGCCGCTCTTCATCACTCAGGCGTTGGGCGCGTTCGACGATAATGTTCTCCGCAACGCGATAGCAATCCTGATCACCTTTCATCTGGCGGTGAAGCAGGATCTCAACGCGCCGCTTCTGGTCACGGTTGCCGCGGCCCTATTCATTGCTCCTTTCTTTTTGTTCTCGGCCCTTGCCGGGCAGCTTGCGGACAAATACGACAAGGGCAGTCTGGTCCGCGCCATAAAGCTAGGGGAGCTCGGTTTCGCGATTGTGGCAGGCGCGAGCCTTTTCACTGAGAATGCTGCCTTCATGCTTTCCGTGCTCTTTCTGTCCGGCACGCTCGCCACCTTCTTCGGCCCGATCAAATATGGAATTCTGCCGCAGCATCTCAATGAACGGGAACTGGTCGGCGGGAATGCCATGGTGGAAACCGGGACTTTTCTCGCGATCCTGCTTGGTCTCCTGTTCGGCGGATTGGTGGTCATGACAAATCATGGCATTGCCATTGTCGCGGCGACCATGGTCGTCACTGCGATCGCCGGCTATCTCGTTGCGCTTGCGATTCCAAAGGCACCGCCGCCTGCTCCCGATCTCAAAATAGACTGGAACCTGCTGAGCGCCACGCAGGCCGTGCTGGCCTATGCCTTCCGGGACCGGGTCATCCTGCAGGCGATGTTGTGCATATCGTGGTTCTGGGCGATCGGCGCGGTGTTCCTGGCGCAGTTTCCCTCGTTCACCAGGCTGGTGCTCGGGGCTGATGAAGCGGTGAGCAACCTGCTGATCGCGGCGTTCACCGTCGGTATCGCCATTGGATCGCTTCTGTGCAACAGGCTCCTGCGGGGGGCCATATCGGCTAGGCTTGCTCCGCTTGCGGGACTTGCGCTCACCTTATGTGCGCTGGACCTCGTATGGGCATCCTCCGGCCTGCCGCCTGCCGGCCCTCAAACGCGGCTTATGGGCTTCATGGATTTCCTCAGCACCATTCAGCACTGGCGGGTCATGGCGGATCTCACCGGCATGGCAATCGCCGGGGGTCTCTTCGTGGTACCGCTGTATGCGCTGATGCAGTCGGAAAGCCCGCCTGAGCTGCGATCCCGCATCATTGCGGCCGCGAATATCATGAATGCCCTGTTCATGGCCGCTGCCACAGGGCTCGCCGCGGCGCTGATCGGCGCAGGGATCAGCATTCACGGGGTGTTCCTAGTTTTCGGCTTGATCAACCTGATGTTCACCGTGAGTGTGCTGTCTATTGCCGGATGGCGCGGGCGGGCCACAGCGGGCCGGTGATGCATCCTTTAATCATGGTTAATAGAATATTGAGTGGCGGGTGATTGGCCGCTAGGGTGACGGCATCCACGCAGTGCCCGCGGAGGAGCGTTGCCGCCGGATTGGCAGAATTGTCCTCGACTCCTGGACATTTTTGCGAATGCGCCGGCCACCCTCTCAGGAGAGGCCTGCCTGTCTAATTTATGCCCCGACCTGCGTTAATATGGGACAAGTTAAATAGAAGCTTAAGGTTATTCTTACATCTCGAACGTTTAATCCAGACGTTCGTATGATCTCGATTTGAGGGGATATTGTTTTGCGGAGGCAGTCTGAAGCCCCGGAAAGGGATAGGACCGGCAGAGGTGACCAGCGCGTTGCGGGGGCAGGCCGATAATGCGCAGGCTCGTCAAGAAGTGGGCGCTGGCCCTGCTTGCCAGCGTCGCAGTGCTGTCACATCCCCCGTCCGCCCAGGCTCTCGACATTTTCGGTTTCAAGATCTTCGAGCCTGAGCCGCCCGAGGGCTCGATTCCCTATGAGGTGGAGTTCAAGGTCGAGCCCGAGGATGAGGAGGTGCTCGACCAGCTCAAGGCGGCGTCTTTGCTGGAAAATCAGAGCGACACACCTCCTGAGGATGTGGCCGCGCTGGTGTCACGGGCGAGGGCTGACGAGCAGCGGCTGATCGGGGCGCTTTATTCGTTGGGCTTCTACGGCGGCAGTGTGAACGCCTCCATTGCCGGCCAGCGTCTGTCCGATCTGGCGCCCGGCAGCCTGCCCAGGCTGCCGCACCCGCCGGTGAAGATCGAGGTGGTGGTGCGTCCCGGACCGCAATTCCGGTTTGGCCGGGTGACGATCCAGCAGCCTGGTGGCGAAGTCAGCAGCGATCCGGGCGATTATGGAATGCGGCCCGGGCGTGTCGCTCGCTCGTCGCTGGTGCTTTCCGCCGAGCTGCAACTGGTGGACGCCTGGCGCAGCCGGGGACATCCGCTGGCCAAGATCACCAGCAGCGAGGTCACCGCGGACCATGCCAATCGCACACTGGATGTGGCGCTCACGATCGATCCGGGACCACAGGCCCATTTCGGTGAGATCACGGTCGAGGGGTCAGAAGGGGTCGATCCAGAATTCGTGCGCAGCCTCATCGAGATCAACCCGGGCGATGTCTATTCACCCGAGGCCGTGATCAAGGCGCGCGACCGGCTGCGGGCGCTGGAAGTCTTCAACCAGGTGCGGATGGTCGAGGCGGAAAGGCTCAACCCGGACGGCTCACTGCCGCTGATCGTGCAACTCGAGGACCGCAAGCCTCGCTACATCGGGGCATCGGCCAATTACTCGACCGTGGATGGAGCGGAGATCAATGCCTATTGGGGGCATCGCAACCTGTTCGGGCAGGCCGAGCGCTTGCGTATCGATGCCACCGTGAGCGAGCTCACATCGCTCGATTTCGATGACTATCAGTATGAGCT
The DNA here is from genome assembly GCF_038811545.1 of Rhodoligotrophos sp. CJ14. Classification (GTDB taxonomy): domain Bacteria; phylum Pseudomonadota; class Alphaproteobacteria; order Rhizobiales; family Im1; genus Rhodoligotrophos; species Rhodoligotrophos ferricapiens. Next base: position 1,457,025 of record NZ_CP133319.1, on the reverse strand, counting down.
CAAGGCGGAATTCGTGAAGCCGGCCGCCTTTGGCATCAATACGGATTTCATCAGCTCGGCCAGCCTGTTCCACGAGAAGCCGGACAATGACAGCTATCGCGCTTATGGATTCCGCGGGCGGGTCGGCGTTTCCCATCGGTTCGATGAGACGCTGGTTGGCACGCTGAGTGCCGAAGGGCAGGTCTCGCATGCGAAGGATGCATTCGGCTCGCGGGATTACAGCCTGGCGGGCCTCAATGGCACGATCTCCTACGACCAGCGCAACGACGTGATGAACCCGACCTCGGGCTACAGGGTCGTGGCCTCCGTCAATCCGCTCGCCGATGTCAATCGCGGCAATGCCTTCTCGATCAATCGCGTGGATGCGACCGCCTATTACCCGATCGATGCTCAAAATCGGTATGTGCTCGCGGGGCGGGTGGCGTTGGGATCAACCTTCGGCACGGATCTGCCCGGGGTGCCGCCGGAGCGGCGCTTCTATGCGGGCGGGGGCGGATCGCTGCGCGGCTATGCCTATCAAAACGTCTCTCCACGCCGTGACGGCAAAATCACTGGTGGGCGCGGCCTTGCGGAAGCGTCCTTCGAGCTGCGCGCACAAGTGACAAAATCGATCGGTATCGTGCCCTTCGTGGATATGGCAATGGTCTCGAGCGGTGCGCTGCCGGGCTGGGGCGATACGGTGAGCAAGATCGGCGCGGGCATAGGCCTGCGCTATTTCACCGCGATCGGTCCCATTCGGCTGGATGTCGCAGTGCCGCTCGATCCGGACAAAGATGATCCAGATTTCGCCATCTATATTGGCTTAGGTCAGTCGTTCTGATGATTCGCAAGTTTGTAAAGTGGGGAGCGGTTGGCCTTGGCGGCGTGCTGTTGCTTGCGCTGGTGAGCGTGAGCGTGCTCGTCGGTACCAACTCCGGCCGTAATTTTATCGCAGGCCTCGCCGAGGACTTGGCCGCCAGCGACAATTTCGGCCTGACCGTAGGGGAGGTCGGGGGATCGGGCCTCGGCGAGCTGCAGGTGACTGAGATCGTGGTCCGGGATCGCCAAGGTCCCTGGCTTGCCATTCATGACCTCGCGCTGGGCTGGAACCCGCTATCGCTCCTGTTCGGCACTGTCGATGTCTCGCGGCTGTCAGCGGAGAAGATCGTCGTCTCGCGCTTGCCCGTCTCGGGGGACAAGCCACAAGAGGAGATCTCATCATCCGGGCTGCCTCCCATCGGCATCAAGCTCGATGAGCTCGCGGTGCGTCGCGTCGATCTCGAAGCACCGGTGCTCGGCGCCCCGGCTGTGCTGGCGGTGGCGGGCAGCCTCGCGCTCACCAATCCCAGCGAGGGCTTGTCGGGCACGCTCCGCATCGATCGCCGGGATGGAGCCGGGGGCAATCTTGAAGCCAAATTCGGCTATCGCGATCTCGACCAGTCGATGACCGTGGATGCGCAGCTGAGCGAACCTCAGGGCGGCATTATCGCCAAGCTCATGGGGGTGCCGAATGCGCCAGCCACCGCGGGCCGGATCGTCGGGGCAGGAACGCTCAATTCTTGGCGGGCAGATCTCTCGCTCGATGCAGGGGCCGAGCGGCTGCTCGCCGGGTCCGTCCAGATCCAAGGGTCGGAGGCGGGCCGCCGCCTCACCGCCGGGATCGGCGGCAGTCTCGAATATCTGATGCCGCAAGCACTGCAGGAGCTTTTCGCAGGCGAGAGCCAGTTCATCGCGCAGGTTGATTGGGTGCCCAGCGGAACGCTTTCGCTGCAGCGGGCGGAACTCGCCTCGCGGCGGGCGCGGCTTCAACTCACCGGAACGAGCGATCTCGATCTCAATGTTTCCCGCGCACAGCTCACCGCCGAAGTTGCCGATCCCGAAGGCGGCATGATCAGTCTTCCCCTGGGGGCGGGCGCACCGCTCGTGCTGCAGAATGCGAAGCTCACCGCCGAGCTTGGCGCCGCAGAGGGGCCGCAGCCCGTCACCGCCAATCTTGTTGCGCAGGCAATCGCGGCCCCGGAGGGTCAGGTTGAGAGCATCACCGCGACATTCTCAGGCGCGCGCCAGGATGCTTCACTTGCCTCGCTTTGGACGGCGCTGCGCGGCAAGCTGAGGATCGTCGCCAAAAATCCGAAGCTTGCCGATCCTGCTCTCCAAAGCGTGCTCGGCGAGACCGTGACACTCGATGGCCGCTTCGGGGTGAGCCCGGATGTTGTGGCGATAGACGAGGCCGCGCTCAATCTGGGCACCGGGGTGGCTCGCTATGTGGGCACGATCAATGGCGAGGGGTTGAATGGCACGACGTCGCTGGCCGTTCAGAACCTCTCGGCGCTGTCGGGCCTTGCCGGCATGCAGCTCTCAGGGGGAGCGAACCTTTCAGCGAATGGCAGGGTCAGTTTCAAAGACCTGCTGTTTGCCATGACCCTCGATGGCACGATGCGTGATCTTGCGGTCACGGCGGAAGATGGAACCGAGCAGCGCGTTCCGGGCATCGTGAAGCTGTCGGGATCGGCTGCCAAGCAAGCCAATGGCGGCATCACCATTCAAGGGGTGAGGCTCGAGGGCGAGGGATTGTCGGCGGCAATAGACGGTGTGCTGGATGACAGCCGGACCAATCTCAAGGCGACAGGCCATATCGGGAATCTTGGCCTGCTCAATCCACGGCTCGGCGGTAGCGCCGATCTGGCGGTCAATGCGCAGGGGAGCCCCGAACAGGCGCGGTATTCGCTGAAGCTGACCGGGAGCGGCCTCACCGTGGAGGGGCAGCCTGTCGAAAATCCGAGCATCACGTTTGCGGGCGAGGGCGCGCTTGCCGCGCCGGGTGGGCGGCTTACGGTGGCGGCGCGGTTTCAAGGACGCGATCTCAATGCGCAAGCCGATATCGCGCGCGGTGCGGATGGCGTCACCAGCCTAGACAATCTCGGTTTCGTCTATGGTGCTGCCCGGGCATCGGGCCGTATTCAGGTCGCCGCCGATGGCACGCCGAACGGCGCGCTCATGATCAATGTGGATGATTTCTCGGCCTTCCAGGCGCTCGCCGGGATCCCGCTCGCGGGCTCACTCAAGGGAAATGTGGCATTCACGCCGCAAGCGGGTGACGTGGTCGCCAGCATCAATGCCTCGGGCAGCGGCCTCAAGTTCGATACGACGCAAATCGGCTCGCTTGCCGTCGATGCGAGGGTCGACCGGCTGATGTCGGCGCCAGTTGCGCAGGGAAGCGTAAGGCTTATCGGAACCAAGTCCGGCACGCTCGAGATCGGCGCGGTCACTGTGAATGCGACAGCCAGCGGCGAGAGCACGCGCCTTGATCTGCGCACCAGCGTCGCCGGGGCTGATCTTGCCAGTGTGGCGACCATCGCCATGGCAGGTGATGCGATCAATGTCGGGCTCGAAAAACTCAACATTGCTGCGCGCGGCGAAGCGCTCACTCTTGCGCGCCCAGTGAATATCGCGGTGCGCGGCGGCAGTGTCAGCCTGCCGGAGACCGTGCTCTCCTCACGCGGAGGCCGCATCGTGCTCGCGGGCAAGACGGGGGAGGCGCTCGACCTCCGGGCCGTGCTCGAGAATGTTCCGATGTCACTTGCGGCGATCGCAGCACCCAATCTTGGCCTTGCTGGAAATCTCAGCGGCAGCGCCACAATCAAAGGAGCACCCTCGGCACCATCCGTCACCTATCAGCTCGACTGGCGCAATGCCGCGCTTGCGCAAACGCGGGATGCAGGCCTGCCGCCGCTGAGAATCGAGGCCAAGGGCGCAACGCAGAACAATCGCGTTTCGGTGGATGGCAGCATTACCGGAGGTGACCTCAACCTGCGGGCAAGCGGTTCCGCACCGATGGGACAGGGCGACCTTGCGGTGAAGCTTTCGGGTGGCATCCCGGCAAGCCTGCTCAATCAGATGCTGGTGCAGAGCGGAGCCACGGTCAAAGGCAATATCTTGGTCGATGTGCGCTTCGCGGGGCCGGCGGCAAGTCCGATCATCAATGGGACCATCGGCACGAAGGGGGCCGTCTTCAATGATCCGGGAACTGGCATCACGCTGACTGATATCGTGCTGCAGGCGCGTCTCAATGGGAAGCAGGTGGTGCTGGAGACGGCGCAGGCGAAATCATCGGCAGGCGGCACGATCAGCGCGGGCGGAACGATCAGCATCGATCCTGCGACCGGCATGCCAGCCAATATCAGCATTCGCGCCGATGGCTTCAAAATCAATGATCGCCGGATGGTGGATGGGGAGATCGGGGCTGATCTCAAGCTGACGGGCGCGCTCGCGAGCAAGGTGGTGCTGGGGGGGCGCGTCAATATCGGCCGGATGAATATCTCGATCCCAGAGCAGCTGCCGAAGTCGATCGCGGATCTCAAGGTGACCCATGTCAATGCGCCGGCCGACATTCAGGCGCGGGTCGAGAAGCAGAAGGCGCAGGATGAGAGCTCAGGCGGTCTGCCGCTGACGCTCGATGTCACGGTTGATGCGGGCAATCAGGTCTTCATTCGCGGCCGCGGGCTCGATGTGGTGCTGGGCGGCACCGTGCGGATCACCGGAACGGCGGCGGCGCCGGTCGGTATCGGCGCTTTCGAACTGAGGCAGGGTACGCTCAGCGTGCTTGGCAAGCGGCTGACTTTCACCGAAGGGCGCGTCGACTTCCTGGGCTCGTTCGATCCTGAGCTCAACTTCGCGGCTCAATCGAAGGCCAGCGACATCACGGCCGTGGTTCGTGTGCTCGGCAAGGCGAGCGCGCCGCGGTTCTCGTTCGAGTCCACTCCGCCTTTGCCGCAGGATCAGGTGCTGGCACGCTTGCTGTTCGACAAGCCGCTCGATCAGCTCTCGCCATTGCAGATCGGGCAATTGTCGATGGAGGTGGCGAAGCTCGGCGGCATCGGTGGGGGACCGGGCCTACTGGATGAGCTGCGCAAGGGCCTCGGCGTCGACGTGCTCGAGGTGACAGGGGATAGCGAAAAGAACACGGCCGCGGTGAGCGCGGGCAAATACGTCAACGACAATGTGTATGTGGGCGTGAAGCAGAGCACCGACGGCACGTCGAGCGCGGTTGTGGATTTCAACGTCACCAGAAGCATCCAGCTGCGTGGCGAGGTCGGATCCGACGGCTCCAGCAAGCTCGGCGTTGGCGTGGAATGGGACTATTAGAACAATTGGGACGGGGCGGGATCGGCGAACAGATCGGCCTAGCAGCTCAGATCTGGGCGCTCCGCTTATCGCGGACCAAGCAAAAATCTTGCTTGGTCGCATTCTTGGCGCGCCAACCGGTGTCCAATTCGCTCGAAAATGCGCTAGGCAGCTGAGCGCTGCACGAGCCGCCTGAGATCTGAAATCTCTTCCTGCTCGAACATCCGGATGCCGTCGACCCATATCTTGGCGGCAACCTGCTCGTCACCTTCAATGGCGGCCAGTGCGGCATCGCAGGCCTCTAGGACAGTGGCAAATTTTCTATCTTGGAGACCATAATAGCCAGCAAAGTTCACCCGATAGATGAAAACCTTGCTTCTCCGATCATTGGTCACGCCGATCTGTAGCGTTCTTTTCTTGGTCATGGACTTCGCCTCCATGGACGAAGATGGAAGCTAATCATGCCAATTTGATGTCGAAAAGACGCTTTTTAAAATTATTAACAACCTGACATCTTTAAGGACTTGACATCAGATTTAAATTTGCGGTGCAGGCTTGCTGACTTCTTCGGGAATCAGAAAGAGGCGGACACGCCGAAACGCAACACCGGCCGAGACTTGCGCAGTGAGCCACGACAGGAAGGGCGCGAGGACCAGTCCTATCGTGACCGGGGCGAGCCACAGGAATGTGTCGAGGGAAACAGCGTAGGCGGCCGCGGCCATGGCGGCACCGAACAGCATTTGGCCGTAGTGATTGCTGAAGATGGTGGAGAAGGGCAGCGAGCCATCATCCCGCCGCTGAGCATTCCAGCCACTGTCGCGCCCCATGACGATCTCGGCGACCCAGCGCGTCTGCAGCAGCATCATGACTGGCGCAATGAGGGCCGAGAGCAGCGTCTCGGCGATCATGCCCAGCACAACCGCAAGGCCACCGCCGCAGGACTGCCGCGCGGAGGGGTTCAGGAGCACGGCGCTGACACCAAGCACCTTGGGAAACAGCAACACGGCCATGGTGAAGCCGAAGAGCTGCAGGGCCCGCTCGCTGTCGAAGACCGGCCAGCGCGGAAACAGGTTGAAGCCTTCCGGGAAATAATCCGGATGGGTGAAATGCGCCTGGGTTGCGAGCACGAGGCCGATGGTCAGCATCGCGAGCCAGAGGGGCGAGGCCAGGTAAGACATGATGCCCACCAGCAGGTGGATGCGGCTCATGTTGCAGAGGCCTTTGGCGCCGATCACCTTCATGTGCTGGAGATTGCCTTGTGCCCAACGACGGTCGCGTCCGGCGAGGTCGATGAGTGAGGGCGGGCATTCTTCGTAGGAGCCCTTGAGCTCGGGAACCATGTAGACCGACCAGCCGGCGCGGACCATCAAGGCCGCCTCGACGAAATCATGGCTCATGATGTGTCCGCCGAACGGCTTGCGTCCGGGCAGTTCCGGCATGCCCGCCGCTTCAGCGAAGGCCCGGGTGCGGATGATCGCGTTGTGGCCCCAGAAATTGCTTTGGCGGCCATGCCATGCGGCAAGGCCCTCGGCGATGATCGGCCCATAGATGCGGGTTGCGAATTGCTGCATCCGGGCAAAGAGCGTGCTGCGGCCCGCCAGCATCGGCACGGTCTGAATAATGCCCGCATTGGGGTCGAGCGACATGGCGCGGGCAAGATAGAGCAGGGTTTCCGCCGTCATCATGCTATCGGCGTCGAGGACGACCATGTGATCGTAGCGCGCGCCCCAGCGGCGGATGAAGTCAGCGATATTGCCGGCCTTGCGCCCGGTGTTCTGGGCGCGGCGGCGATAGAAGACGTGGAGATCCGGCCCGAGCGCTGCTCTCAACGCGCGGACTGCCGCTTCCTCCTTATGCGCGATCTCTTCATCGCGCGTATCGCTGAGGATGAAGATCTCGAAGCTGTCGGATGCGCCATTCGCGTCGAGATCGCGGCCCATGATCTCGAGTGCCCGGCAAGTGCGGCTGGGATCCTCGTTATAGACGGGCATCACCAGGGCGTTGCGGCCCAGCGGCCCCGGCGGGAGGTGCGGCGGTACAGCCTCGGTGTTGCGGACCAAGCGGATGAAGCCCAGCACCGCGCTGGCGCAGGGCAGGGCGATCCATAGGAAGGTGATGGCGAACAGGCCCGCGAAGACGAGCTGAAGCCAGCTCACCTCCGACACGGCCACCACATTGATCATTTCATAGGTTGCGAAGGCGGTAAGGAGCAATGTGGCCATACCGACAAAAATACGAGAGGCCACAGTCTTGCCATCGGGAGCGGGGCGCTTGCGTGCCTGCCGCGCATTCCAGCGGGTGAGCGATTGCACCGGCATGAGCAGAGGCCGCTCCGGCGGGACGAGCACATCGTCCATATTATCCGGATGCTGGGCGAATGCCGCGGCATTCCTCGTCATTTGGTCCATCGGTATAGCCACGTCTCCGCAACCGATCGTCCATCCCGCATCATCCGGAGTCGCAACTCTATGAGGTCGCGATCGACCGGATCAAGCTCAAAGCTTACCCGGTGAGTCCTGTCATCGGGATTATCGCGGGGGACGATATTCGAAATGATCCCGCCACTGGCGCTGATGTCGGGTTTGGCTCCTTCAAGCTCAGGCGTCTTGAGGATATCCAGAACGAATAGCCGCTTATCATGGGCAAAATTAAGGCCCATACGCGTGGACTCGACTGATGCAATCGGCTCACCGCGTGGAATGGCCGGGCCCCAGTGAAGTCTATAGGTGAGCGTGAAGGGCTCGTTGGCACGAATGGGCTGAGCAGGCCGCCAATAGGCCACGATGTTGTCGTTGGTCTCCCGGTCGGTTGGAATCTCAACCAGCTCCACATGTCCGCGTCCCCAATCGCCGACCGGCTCCACCCAGCATGTGGGGCGCTTCTCATAATGCGCCTCGGTATCCTCGTAATAGTCGAAATCCCGCCGGCGCTGGACCAGACCAAAGCCTCTGGGATTGCTGTCGACGAAGGCGCTGATCTGCAGCAGGGTCGGATTGGCGAGGGGCCGCCAGAGCCATTCGCCATTGCCAGTCCAGATGGCGAGGCCATTGCTGTCATGGACCGCCGAGCGGAAGTCGTCGAAGCGGTGGCGATTTGTCGGATCGAATAGGAACATGCTGGTCAGTGCACCAAAACCGACATGGTTGAGATCCACGCGCGGGAACAAGGTGAACTCGACATCGATCAAAGTGGTGTCGCCGGGGCGAAGCGTAAACCGGTAAGCGCCGGTGGTGCTCTGAGAATCAAGCAAGGCATAGACGACAATCACGCGCGCGTCCGGCGCGGGCCGCTCTATCCAGAACGCGCGGAAGAACGGAAACTCCTCTCCTTCAGGAGAGGCGGTGCGCAAGGCAAGGCCACGGGCAGAGAGGCCGTAGAGCTGACCGCGTCCGACCGCGCGAAAGTAGCTCGCTCCCTGAAAGACCGCAAACTCATCCATATAGTCCGGCCGATTCATAGGATGGCGCAGCCGAAACCCGGAATAGGCAAGCTCAGTTCCCTCCGGGGGCGGCGCCACACGCGGCCCGAACGTGAAAAGGTTTGGATTATAAAGGACGGGGCGCGCCTCGCCGTTCTCGACGAGGTAAATGTCGACAGGGGTCTTGTAGATCGACCCGGAATGCTGCAGGTCAACTGCGAAACCGCGCCCGTCGCCGCGCCAGATCGACGCTTCGGGGCGGAATCTAATATCTCTATACTGATCGTAAGTCAGATTAGAGAGGCTTTCAGGAAATTGAATCTCCCTGGGATTAAAGGGCTCGCGAGCGAGTGTCTGCGCAAGATCGCGAACATTTCCCGGAGAAAAGCCCGTTGGTTCACCAACGCGGAGCATATCCTCCGGCGCCTGTGCTTGCGCGGAAACTGGCGAAAACGGTCCCCCGGCCAGAATAATACCACCAATGAATTTCAGGATCTCTCGACGATCCATGTGTAAACGCCCCACTATACGCACAACAGCGCACCCGGCTCCAAGACCGGAGTTCGCGCCGTCTAATATGAATTTACGCTAAAACTGTGATGCCGTTTGGAGATTGAGCACCCCTATTGATCTACCATCGCTCTGCGCAAACGCAAGAGGGACCGCAATGCTGGACGAGGCGCACTCCCGTCCGCGTACCACTCCCAGAAGCTAAACGCCCGGAAACAGGAATCAGTTCCGATCACTTGCATTCTTGAGCAACGTGGGAAATGGGAGCGCTTGCGACATGATCATGGCGAAATACCGGATTGGCGAGTATCGTCCTGCTAAGGGTCGAGGTGACGAGGGACGGGGCCGATGGCGATTGCCGAGCACAAGAATTTTGACGATGTGCTCGGCTTTCTTGCGGATTATCACGCCTATGGGCAGGAGCCCATTGCCGTCGAGCGCATCGACACCCATGCAGCGATTCTGTTCCTGGCCGGACAGGATGTCTACAAGCTGAAGCGTCCGGTAAAATTGCCTTACCTCGATTTCTCCACGGTGGCGCTCCGGCAAAGGGTCCTTGAGCGGGAATTCGATCTGAACCGGGCCCATGCTCCGCAGCTCTATCTCGGGGTGGTACCGATCACACGCAGCGCAGAGGGCACGCTCGCCATCGACGGGGAGGGCGAGGCTGTCGAGTGGGCGCTCCACATGCGCCGCTTTCCCAATGAGGATCTGCTTGCCAATTACGCGGCAAAGCACGGGCTTTCCGCTGAGCTGACTCAACGGCTCGCCCAGGTCGTCGCCCGGGCTCATCAGACGGCTCCAATCTGCAACACAACTGACGGGCGTGAGCGCATGGCCGCCATTCTGACCCAGGTGCGCCAGGCCTTTGAGCGGGCGCCGGATCTTGTCAGCGCCGATATGCGCCGGCGCTTCGTCGAACGATCAGAGCTGGCGCTCGAGACGGCCTCGCGCAGCCTGAACATGCGGGCCGAACGCGGACTGGTCCGACGCTGCCATGCGGACCTGCATCTCGGCAATATCGCGCTCATCGATGGAGAGCCGGTGTTGTTCGATGCGCTGGAATTTGACGAGGGGCTGGCACAAATCGATGTCCTTTATGATCTTGCGTTTCTCATCATGGATATGATGCAGAAGGGGTTCCGGCCGGCCGCGCAGCTTCTGCTCAACCGCTATGTACAGCTGATGGATGGTCCGCTCACATTGTACGGACTCGCGGCCCTGCCCCTGTTCCTCGCATTGCGGGCTGGAATCCGTGCGGTGGTCACGATCGACCGCTTGCGGCAAATGCCGGAAAAGGAACCGGAGAGTGCCCGGCGTGAGATCCTCACCTATGTGAATGCGGCGATAGGATATCTCTTGCCGCCACCGGCCAAGCTGGTTGCGGTCGGCGGCTTCTCGGGCACGGGCAAGACGACGCTCGCTTCGGCCATCAGTCACCAGATCGGGGCGGCGCCCGGCGCCCTCCACTTGCGCAGCGATGTCGAGCGGAAGGCCATGTTCGGCCTCAGCGAGCATCAACGGCTCGGCGAGCATGGCTATACGCCGCAAGTGACGGCCGAGGTTTATGCCAGCATCAGTCAGAAGGCGAAGATCATCCTGCGCAGCGGACATTCCGTCGTGGTGGACGCGGTGTTCTCAAAGCCGGATGAGCGCGCAGCCATCGCCCGGGTGGCGGAGCGGCTCAATGTGCCGTTCGTGGGGTTATGGCTCACAGCGCCGAAGGAAAAGATGAAAGAGCGAGTCGAGCGGCGTATAGCCGATGCGTCTGATGCAACGGCGGAGGTGGTGGACCAGCAGCTTGCCTATGGAACGGGGCCGGTCTCGTGGAGCCCCATCGATGCGGGCGGGCGGAAGGAGGATACGCTCAGAGAGGCGCGCCGGATCTTGACCCGCAGGCTCGGTGCATTGGCCTGAGGCAGCTCGCTCCATGCCATCGACAGCCCATCCAGACGCGTTCCATTTCGCAAGCCCCGTTAAGAGCTATTGGGAAGAGACGGCGCCGCCGCTCGGCCTGCCGCTTGTGCCGCTGACAGGCCATCAGACATGTGATGTGGCCATTATCGGCGGCGGCTATACGGGGATTTCCTGCGCGCTAGAGCTGGCGGAGCGTTCGGCCGGGCGGGTCGTCGTGCTGGAGGCTGCCGAACCGGGATGGGGTGCCTCGGGGCGCAACGGCGGCTTTGTTTGCATCGGCGCTGCGAAACTGCCTTGGCCAGTGATGACCGCGCGCTATGGGCTTGCGGATACGCGTGCCTTTTACAGGCTGCAATGCGATGCAGTGGCCGCGTTGCGGGAGATGGCGCAACGGTATGGGTTCGATGCGGACATGTCCGCCGATGGCGAAATTGCCTTGGCGCACAAGCCCAGCAGACTGGCCGAGTTCCGGAAGGAGGCGCAGTTCCTGGCCGAGACATTCGGGGCGCGTTGCGAGATCCTCTCGGGCGAGGACTTGAGGACGCGAGGACTTCACTCGCCGGCGTTCCATGGCGGCATCTTCAACCCGGTGGGATATTCGACGCATCCGCTCAAGCTGGCGCGCGGGCTTGCCCGCGCCGCGCATGCGGCGGGTGCCATCATTCATCCGCATTCGCCGCTACGCTCCTGGCGCGCCTCGCCCGGAGGTCATCTTCTCACGACGGATCGCGGTTTACTCGAGGCAAAGCAGGTGGTGTTCGCCTGCAACGGCTTCACCCAAGAGCAGGTCGTGCCGCTGCTCAAGGGCCGGATCATGCCGGTTCTGTCAAATATTCTGGTCACGCGGCCGCTTTCACCGGAGGAAAGGGCGGCCCAAGGGTGGACTTCCACCACCATGTGCTTCGACAGCCGCATTTTGCTGCACTATTTCCGGCTGCTGCCCGATGGCCGGTTCCTTTTCGGCGGTCGGGGCGGAACCGATGCTTCGCGTCTCGGTGTAGCGCCCATGGAGCAGTCGTTGCGCCGAAGCTTCGAACGCATGTTTCCCGCCTGGGCCGAGGTGCAGCATACCCATTTCTGGCAGGGGCTCGCCTGTCTTGCCTATGATCTCGTGCCCTATCTCGGGCCGTTGGACAAGGCGCGTACGGTCTGGACGGCGCTGGCCTATCACGGCAACGGGGTCGCCATGGCAAATTGGTCTGGTCGGATGGTCGGCAAGTTGATCACCGGAGCCGAACGGCTCGAGGCCTTGCCCAAGGTCATCACGAGGCGGCTGGCGCGCTATCCCGCTCCCAATCTCAGGCCTGCCTATCTGAAGGCGGCCTATGCCTGGTATGGCATTCGGGACGAATGGCTATAGGTTTTTGGCTCGCCGGCCCGGCCATAGGTCCCCGCGTCTTAATCCCTCAATGGGATATGAGCACCGGAACCGTCATGTGATGAAGAATGTCGCGGGTCGCGCCACCGAACATGAACTCGCGCATGCGGGACTTGCCATAGCCGCCCATCACGACCAGGTCCGAGCCAAAATCGGAGATGCGCGACAGGATCTCGTCACCGACGCTGATGTCCTTGACCACCGAGCGGTGAATATCGGCCTTCACCCCGTGGCGTGCGAGGGCCGCGGCAATCGCCGTACCAGCGAGGGGCTCGTCTTCGCCATCACGGTTCACGCAGAGAATGACCGTGTGCTTTGCTTGCTTGAGAAGCGGCAGCGCGTCGAAAACGGCGCGGGATGCTTCGCGCTTGGCATTCCAGGCCACGGTGACCTCGGTGCCGATGTCATCGAAACTGCCGGAGGAGGGTATCACCAGCAGCGGGCGGCCCGTTTCAAGTAGAAGACGCTCGCAAAGATCGATCTCGACCATCGTTTCGCTATCCGGGTCTACCTGACCGGCAATGATGAGATCGGCATTGCGTCCAAATGCCACGACCGCATCGGCAATGATGGAGCCTTCCGCATCGACCTGCCGCCATTCGGCGCTCAAGCCCTGCGCCGCAACGGTCTGGTCGAAGAGCTGCTTCACCTGCTCGGCCCGCTCTTCGTAATATTGACGCTGGGTGTCCATGATCTCGGGGGTGATCTGCATGGCTATGGCCGGGTAGACCTGCACCGCGGGGATCACATAGACCCCCAACAGATGCGCCCCGTAACGCCCAGCAAGCTTTGCAGCAAGGCCGAGGACGACACCCGCCCGTTCAACGTCGTTGAGCGAAACGACGATGGTCTTATAGCCCATGACACGATCCCTCGAATAAGATACGGCCGGCAGCCCCGCCGAGGCACCTAAGTGGTCACGTGGGCAATAGACGGTCAAGTGAGAAGTCACCAAACGCCGTGCCCGATAGCGTTGACCTTAAGGCGGGGTAAACCTATTGTCGAGAAAAAGCACGCTCTCCCAGAGTGTTAAGGTTTTGTGAATGGCCACCAATCTCAGCGTCAATCTCAACAAGATCGCCCTTCTCAGAAACCAGCGCGATCTGCCTTATCCCAGCGTCACCGAGATGGCGCGGATCTGCATCGACGCTGGCTGCCAAGGGATCACGGTGCATCCGCGTCCGGATGAGCGACACATCACCCGGCAGGACGTGCGGGAGTTGAGAGCGCTTCTCAAGGGACATACCGAGATCGAGTTCAACATCGAGGGCTATCCCAGTGAGGATTTCCTAGAGCTGGTGGCTGAGGTGCGGCCAGAACAGGTGACTTTGGTGCCCGATGCGCCCGGCCAGAAGACCTCGGATCACGGCTGGGATATTCCGGCCAATCGCGCCCTGCTGGAAGCCGTCATCAAAAGGCTCCATAGCCAGAGCGCGCGCGTGTCGCTGTTCATCGATGCGGATCCCCAAATGGCCGTGGAGGCCGCAAGCGTCGGCGCCGATCGGATCGAGCTCTATACCGGACCCTATCATTTCGCTCTGATGCGCGGAGAGGACGATAGAATTCTGCCGAGCTATCGGGCGGCAGCGGATGCGGCCCAACGCGCAGGGCTCGGCGTGAATGCTGGCCATGACCTCAATCTCGACAATCTCGCGAAGTTCATCGCCGCAGTGCCGCAGGTTGCGGAAGTGTCGATCGGGCACGCGCTCACTGCGGATGCCCTGGTGATGGGAATGGCGAATGCCGTCTCAGCCTATCTGGCGGTGTTGCGGGAGGCAGCGCCAAAGGCCAGCTGAGGCCTTATCCACCGTTCTCGGCGAGCCATTTCTTCATCCAGTCGATCTCGGCTTCCTGGGCCGCGATGATTGCCTGTGCCAGCGCCTTGACCTCCGGGTCCTCGCCATGGTCGAGCACCACGCGGGCCATGTCTATTGCGCCCTGATGATGGGCGATCATTCCGCGCACGAAATCGAGATCAGGATTGCCCGTCAGAGGGATATCCATATCCTTGTGCATTTTCGCCAGGGCGGCGCGATAGGCAGTGTCGGCCGGTGAGCCGGCGGTCGTGCCGCCGGGTGCCTGGCCTTCCTGATGGGTGCCATGCTGATGCTGGTTTGTTTCTTGCGCCCATACGGTCGTCGCGCAGGCCAGGCTTAACCCAAGAGCGAGGATCACATATTTCATTGAGAGGATCCTTTGCGTTCGGCTCGCTGTATCTTCAATTATTCTCGATTTGTATGCTCGGCGATATCGGCGCTTTTGCGTCATCCATCTTCTGAACCTTACAAAATCTTAAGATGACTTCGCGGCGCTGGGCGATATCCTCAAATCAATGGCTCGGTTCCCGCATCTTGCTTCCCCTCGCAAGCGAGCCATACCCAGAACGGGCGGTCTTCCCCGGGGCCGCCCGTTTCGCTTGCGCGGGAGCACGGTCAGGAGGCTTCGGCCAGGATGCGGCTCTTGCCCGGGGAGAGCGGATTGTACCGCGATCGCCAGACATGGCGGTTGCCGGAATGGACGAAGCGGGCATAGCTCGCCACATGTCCGCCGGTCCAAATGCGGCGCTCTATACTCATGCAGGGCTCTCCCGGGCCAATGATCAGCAGGCGCTGATGGCTTGCTTGGGGCAGCACGGCACGGATCACATGCTCAACCTCATCCGCCGGGATGATGCCGGCAAGATAGGATTCCGGGGTTATCCGGGCGAAATCCTGGTCGAGAAAGCCCGGCACGACGGCTGGATTGCACCATCTCTCTTCGATTTGAACCGGCAGCTCATCCTCGCAATGGATGATCACCGCCCGAAACAGGCGGGAGGGCTGGGCCAAGCCGAACAAGCGGCTCACCTCAGCATTTGCCCTCAAAGCCTCCTTCTCCTCGATTATCGCGCTGTATTTATGACCACGCGAGCGGATGTCCTCGGCAATATCCGGTAATTCGATGATGCCGGCCTGAAGGGGATTGCCGCGCACGAAGGTGCCCACGCCCTGAACACGCGACAGGAACCCCTCGTCCGTGAGCTCGCGCAGGGCGCGGTTGATGGTCATCCGGCTGACCTTCAACTCGGCGACGAGCTGATTCTCCGATGGGATCTTCAGGCCCGCCGGCCAATCGCCCCGGCGTATGTGCTCGGCGATGTGGCTCTTGATCCGGAGATATAGCGGCACGGGCCCGCCGTTCTGTCGGGACTGCGACATGGTCATTGCTCAGAGAGCCTCCTTCGCCTCTGTCGCAAGCCGGCCAGCCACATCTCTTTCCAATCACGCACCCGGAGTGGCCTCACATCATTCAAGTGATTGATCCTCGATGTCCTCGGGGCCGGCCGTTCGGCGAACCCCGCAAGCATTCCTGTCTCCGTCCGGTCTACAGTTGGGCACCCGCATGACGCTCTCCATCCGTATTGATTCTGTGGGCGGCCGCAAGCGGGTTGGCGCCGTCTCCCGATTTTATGTCATGATGCGGGTTCTGTGCTGGCTATGGCGATGGGAGGCTGGGGTGTCTACGAGAGCTGTGGGCAGGCATCATAAAGGATTTCGCAAGGCTTCGCTCCTGCCGGGCGGAACGGGTGTCGCCGAAGAGAGTTGGCGTGACATGACTGGAACCACAGCCCCCGCAACACATCGTCTCGAGGGGCGCACTGCCTGGGTCACGACCGGATCTGGCGCGGCGGGCCGGGTTGCCGCATCAACCCTCGCGCGCGCCGGCGCCAATGTGGCGGTGGGCTTCATCGCAGTGCCGGTCGGCGGTGCCAGCCATCATGATTTTAGGCTGCGTTCGGCTGATGCGCTGGATGCGATGCTGGACGCCGTGGCGATTACGGGGCGCCGCGGGATTGGCGGGCAGCTCGACCTTTATTCAGCAGAGGCACGGGAGCGCTTTGCCGATCATGTCCGCATGGAGCTCGGCCAGATCTCGATCCTGGTGAATGTGCTGAGCATGGAGGGACGCGATCCAACACGTGAAGCCCGGCCGGCGGGCCAAACGCTCGATGCCCAGCTCGAGGGCATGTTGCGCGTGATCGACCTTCTTACACCGGCAATGATCGAGCGGGCCTGGGGGCGGATCATCACCATTGTCGAGGTGCGCGATGGCACCCGAGATGCACTTGAGCAAGCGATGACGGCGCAGGCGAGCCTACAAAGCCTCACGCGCGGGATGGCGCTCGATCTGACGCCGCGCGGGGTCGGATGCTTTTTGATCGGTCCCGGAATGTCAGCGGATCCGGCGAAACTTGCGACCCTCATCCTCGCTTTGTGCGCGGATGAGGCCGTGACACTGAGCGGTCAGACGGTGGCGCTCAGCGCCGGGGGAACGGCAACCGGCTGAAGCATGGATGCCATGCTGCAGCCGGCCTGCCCGAATTCTGGCTATTGGCAGAAGCGGTACTGACCGGAGCCGGTGCGGAAATAGCCGGTCTGCGGATTGAAGGAACGGTAGCGCTGCTGGCAATACCGGTACCATTCCCGGCTCCAGGGTTCGAGCTGGCCACCGCGAACGGCCCGGGGTTGACGCACGTTCTGCGCCATGCAGTCGTTATAGGCGGCATGATAATAGCTGTTCCATTGACCACCCGATCCGGCGGCGCCGCCTAGAGCACCTACGCCTGCGCCAATGGCCGCACCGCGGCCGGCCCCCTTGCCGCCGCCGATGATGCCGCCGAGCAGCGCTCCGCCGATCGCGCCAGCGGCCGCGCCGCCGACAACGTTGCCAGCGGGATTTGCTGCGCGATTCGCATAGTCGCGAGCATAACGATCACAATAGGCGCTCTGGGCCGAAGCCTCGCTCGCCCCAACGGTGACCATCGCGCCGACCATCGCGGCCGCGATCACAGCCGTTCTCATGCCTGTCCTTAGGCTCATGGGTCTTAACCTCAGTCAGTGTGACAGCTAGAGCATCCGAAACAGATCCTCTCTCACGGTTAGAATTAACCGCCCGCAAGGTGAACGCTGCCTGAATTGCCGTCCAGGAGAATTGGACGTCTCGTGCTGCAAACCCGGGCGGCGCGGGCCTATCTGCGAATTCGCACATTGGGCGCCCAGGGCGGCAGGTCGTTGTTCCTCGGCGCAAAGCCAAAACCCAGAGGCCAAGGCCGATAAGGCTCGTGCGCGCCGGGGGCATGCGGAAAGGACAGAGCGTCGTCCGCAGCGGTCAGATCCGACGGCCGGATGGGGCTGATCCGTTTGAGGCCGGCCACAGGCGGGGACGGTGGGGCGTCGTTGACCTCGGGAAGAGATAACGGCCAGCTCGGGCTCTTCTGCTCCAGGTTTGGCGCGTTCGGAAAGGACCAGGCCTCGTGGGTGGTGGTGAATGGTGATGGCCGGATCGGCCTCGTTTGTTCCAGCACCTTTCGGGGTTGCAGGCCATATTTGGACGGCTGCGCTTCGGCTGACATCGCTTGCGCTGTTGCACATAGCGATAGCACCGCGGCAGCGCCGAGGAGAATTCGTCTCGCGCGGGCATCCCTCATGATTTCAGCTGCCTTCCACTCACACAAACACGGCCCTGGGCAGGCTCATTCGCCCTGCAGGGCGTTGCTCGTCATTATCGTATGAGGAGGATGTGCAACTATTGAGGGAGTATGGGGTCAGGAAGGGGGCGGCTTTCGTTCTGTTTTGCGGCCGGCGCTCTTATCGAGCGCTGGTCAGCGTGTGGCCTGTCGAATGTGGCGAGGCTCATGTGCTCTGCGCAGGGGTCTGTTCAGACGGGTGTCCATATGGCCTGATCAGTGACGATCCGGTCCATCGGGATGTCGTGCGGTTGCGGAAAGATTGTTTCAATTTGAAACGGTGCGAAGGCGACGCCGATCGCCAGTGGGCGTTTCTCGAAAGCAGCCAAGGTCCGATCGAAATAGCCACCGCCATAGCCCAGCCGGTAACAGGAGCGATCAAAGCCTAAGCATGGGGCCAGCACGACATCCGGTGTCACCTCTTCGGTACCGGCGGGGACGGGAATTCCAAGAACACCGCGTTCTAGGCGAGCCTCCGGCGTCCAGAGGCGGAATGTGAGCGGTGCGTTCTTCGTCGCGACAATCGGAAGGGCCACGCGCGCGCCGCGTGATGAAATCTGCGCCATCCAGGGACGCAGGTCAGGCTCGCCGCGGTAGGGGAAATAGGCGCTGATGATTCGGCCCGGCGTTATCTCAACAGCTTGGTTGAGGCGAGCGATGATCTCGCGTGTGAGGCTCGCCCGCTGCTCCACCGACAGGGCAAGCCGCCCAGCTGCGAGCCGCTGACGCTCAGCTTTTCGCCAGATGTCAACCTCTTCCCATGTCTGAGGATTTTCCAAAGCGCACCTCCAACAATCGGTCCAATTCGCCATCACGGTGTTTTGACGGTGAAATTGTGATCAGATCTAGATCTTCATGGCTCAGGTCTTGCACAAAACCGCGGCTGAGCCCAGAGTTTCCCGCTACAGGTCAAGGGTGCATCGCTGATCATGAACTGCCATGGAAGTACCGGTTTCCGGTGGGCGGCGCCCCTGCTGGCCTGCATGATGATCGCCGCAGGGAGCGCGCCGGCATTTGCCGAAGTCAAGGCCGTGGCGGTGGATGCCGCGCCCGTCGTAAGGCAGGCGCTCAGCGAGACGCTTTCTGCCGCAGGGGCGCTGGCGCCCAACGAATCGGTGGTGGTCAGGCCGCAGATCGATGGGCGAATCGCGGAAATTCACTTCCAGGAAGGCCATCGAATCGAGGCGGGCGAGCTGCTCTTCACCCTGGATGATGAGCTCTATAAGGCGCAGCTTGACGAGGCCAAGGCCAATTTCGCGCTGGCCAAGCAGAATAGCGACCGGGCAAGCCAGCTATTGAGCTCTCGAGCCGGCACGGAGCGGGCGCGGGACGAGGCACTGGCGCAGCGGCGGGTGGCCGAAGCGCGGGTGGCGGTTGCCGAGAAGAATCTCAGCGATACCCGGATCTATGCTCCATTCTCCGGTGAACTCGGCTTACGGAAGGTCAGCATCGGTGCCTATGTGAGCCAGGGCGATGACCTGGTGGACCTCGTTCAGACTGACCCCCTGAAGGTCACGTTCCAGCTTCCGGAGCGCGTCTTGCGGTTTCTCGATGTCGGCCAGCCGGTGGACGTCACGGTGGATGCACGCCCGGGCGAGACCTTTTCCGGGAAGGTCACGGTGATCGCGCCGGAGGTGACGGTCTCGGGCCGGTCGCTCCAGCTCAGGGCGGAAATCGACAATCGGGAGGGACGGCTGAGGCCCGGGCTGTTTGCTCGGGTGAGCGTCACGGTCTCCCAACGGGAGGATGCCCTGTTCGTGCCCGAGACGGCGCTGGTGCCACGGGGCAACGAGCATTTCGTCTATCGGGTCCTGGATGGAAAGGCGCGGGAAACAGGCGTGGTGATCGGCGCCCGCAAATCCGGGTTGGTTGAGATTGTGAAGGGGCTTAGCCCATCGGATATCGTGGTGAGCGCTGGCCAGATGAAGCTCCGTGACGGCGATGCTGTGGAGATCGTCGGCGGGCCGGCGCTGAAGAGCCCTCAGCAAAAGGATGAGGGAGGGACGGAAGGCAAGACCGGAGCCAGCGCGGCTCCGCTGGCTGCGAGACGGTCATGAAGCTGTCGGATACCTGCATCCACCGGCCAGTCTTCGCCACAGTGCTCAGCCTGGTGGTGGTGCTGCTCGGGCTCGTCAGCTACAACCGGCTGGCGGTGCGGGAATATCCTGAGATCGACAGCCCAGTGGTCAGCGTCAGCACCAATTATCCCGGTGCCAGCGCCAGCATCATGGAAAGCCAGGTCACGCGGGTCCTGGAAGAGAGCCTCGCCGGCATCGAGGGCATCGACTACATGACCTCGGTGAGCCGGCAGGAACGCAGCCAGATCACCGTCACCTTCGATCTCGATCGCGATGCGGACAGCGCCGCGGCCGATGTGCGCGACCGGGTGAGCCGGGCGAGCCGGCGTCTGCCCGAGGAAATCGAAACACCGGTCATTCAGAAGGTCGAGGCCGATTCACAGCCGGTTCTCTATCTCTCGTTCTCCAGCACGGCCCATGATCGCCTGCAGCTCAGCGATTATGCGGACCGCTATGTGAAGGATCAGCTCCAGACCCTCACAGGGGTTGCCGAGGTGCGCATCTATGGCGAGCGCCGGTTCGCCATGCGGCTGTGGCTCGATCCCATGCGACTGGCTGGCTATAATCTGACCGTCCAGGACGTCGAGGATGCGCTGCGCCGGCAGAATGTGGACATTCCCGGCGGGCTCGTGGAAGGCCGAGACCGCGAGTTCACGGTGCTGTCGCGGACCAATCTGCAGACGGTCGAGCAGTTCGACGATCTCATCATCAAGCAGGCCGACGGCTATTCCGTGCGCCTGCGGGATGTGGGACATGCCCAGCTCGCGGCCCATAGCGAGCGTATGTTCGCCCGCTATAATGGCAATAATGCCATTACGCTCGGGATCGTGAAGCAGGCGACAGCCAATCCGCTCGATGTCTCGCGGGAGGTGCGCGCGATCCTGCCGGAGATCGAGCGCGCGTTGCCGGACGGCATGACGGTCAATATCGGCTATGACCGCTCAGTGTTCATCGAGAAATCGATCGAGAATGTCTACAGGACGATCGGCGAAGCGATCATCCTGGTGGTTCTCATCATCTTCTTCTTCCTGAGGTCGCTGCGCGCGACGATCATCCCGATCATCACCATTCCCGTCTCGCTGATCGGCACGTTCGCGCTGATGTTCTTCTTCGGCTTCACCATCAACACGCTGACGTTGCTCGCGCTGGTGCTGGCCATCGGGCTCGTGGTGGACGATGCCATCGTGATGCTCGAGAACATCTACCGGTATGTGGAGCAAGGCTTGACCCCGGTGGAAGCGGCGCTCAAGGGCTCGCGCGAGATCGCCTTCGCGGTGATTGCCATGACCTTGACGCTTGCCGCGGTCTATGTGCCCATCGGCTTCATGACCGGCAAGACCGGCCAGCTCTTCACAGAATTTGCCTGGGCGCTGGCCGGCGCCGTGCTGATTTCGGGCTTCGTTGCTTTGACGCTCTCGCCCATGATGTGCGCGAAGCTGTTGCGGGCAGACCATTCGCCCAATCGGTTCTCGCGCGCGGTCGAGCGCTTTCTCGACGGGCTGACCAATGGCTACCGGCGTTTGCTTCAGATCGCCTTGTCTCAGCGGCTGCTGGTGGTGCTCATTGGCCTTTGCGTGGCAGGGGTCGGTGTCTACTATTACACGCTGCTGCGTTCAGAGCTCGCGCCGTATGAGGATCAGGGAGCGGTCATGGGCCGGATCGTCGGCCCGGAAGGCGCCACCATCGACTATATGGACAAGTACGCCCAACAGGTCGAGGACATCTATTCGAGGGTGCCGGAACGCTTGTCCTATTCGGTGATGGGTGGCTTCCCAACGGTGTCCTCGGGAAATTCATTTATCGTGCTGAAGCCGTGGGAAGAGCGGGAACGCAGCGCCCGTGACATTGCCCAAGAGCTCAGGGGCGAGATGGCCCGTATTCCGGGCATTGACGTGTTTCCGATCCTGCCGGCGCCGCTGGGGCAGCGCGGCGGCTCGAAGGCGGTCGAGATCGTCATCCAGACCTCGGCCGCCTACGAAGATCTGAACAAGATGGTGCAGCAGGTCCGGGATGCGGTTGCCGATTATCCGGGCTTGGTGAATCTCGAGTCTGATCTCGAACTCAACAAGCCGCAAGTCGAGGTCGGTCTCGATCGCGACAAGGCCGCCGATCTCGGCATCAATGTGGATACGGTGGGCCGCACTTTGGAGACGATGCTGGGTGGGCGGCAGGTCACGCGGTTCGAGCGCGAAGGCAAGCAGTATGATGTGATCGTCCAGCTTGCCCGGTCGGACCGGTCGACGCCTCAGGATCTCGAAAATCTGTATGTGCGCAGTGCTGCCGGAGACATGGTGCCGCTCTCCAATATCGTCGAGGTCGAGGAACGGGTGGCGCCGCGCGAGCTCAACCACTTCAACCAGCTGCGCTCTGCCACGCTCACGGCCAATCTCGGCGAGGGCGCGAGCTTGGGAGACGCGCTAAGCCGGCTCGAGACGGCCATTCGCGATAATCTGCCGGCCACCACGCGGATCGACTATTCCGGCCAGTCCCGGGATTTCAAACAGGCGGGCGCGGAGATCTATCTCACCTTCGCGCTGGCGCTCTTGTTCATCTATCTGGTGCTCTCGGCACAGTTCGAGAGCTTCATCGATCCGTTCATCATTCTGCTCACCGTGCCTCTGTCGATCGCAGGCGGATTGATCACGCTCTATTACGCCGGTGGCACGCTGAATATTTACAGTCAGGTGGGGTTGGTGACGCTGATCGGGCTCATCTCAAAGCATGGCATCCTCATTGTCGAGTTCGCGAACCAGATGCGTGAGGAGGGCAAATCGGTCCGTGAGGCGATCAGTGAGGCGGCGAGCTTGCGGCTGCGGCCGATCCTGATGACCACGGGCGCCATGGTGCTGGGGGCGGTGCCGCTCGCGATTGCCACAGGAGCCGGCGCTGAAAGCCGCCACAGTATCGGCTGGGTCATCGTCGGCGGTATTTCGGTAGGCACCTTCTTTACACTTTTCGTCATCCCGGCGGTATATTCGCTCATCCGGCGTGACAAGCGGGTGCGCCATACGGTACAGACCCGGCACGAACCACGTGGGCTGGAGGTTCCAAAAGGAGGCCATCAGCCCGCTGAATAAGCTGAATAACATGTGCCGCCCGCCCGAGTTGGGCGCGGGAACAGCGGGAGATCAGAGATGCAGGGACGCGACGTGGTCATCGTGAGCGGTGTGCGCACGGCAATCGGCACTTTCGGGGGAAGCTTGAAATCGGTGCCGCCTACGGAGCTTGCTGCAACCTGCGTGCGCGAAGCCCTCACCCGGGCCGGCGTCGAGGCCAGCCAGGTGGGCCATGTGGTGTTCGGCAGCGTGATCCAGACCGAGCCCAAGGACATGTATCTCGCGCGGGTCGCCGCCATCAATGCGGGCATCCCGGTCGAAGTGCCGGCCATGACCCTCAATCGTCTGTGCGGATCCGGGGCGCAAGCCATTGTGTCGGCGGCGCAGTCGATCATGCTAGGCGATTGCGATGTGGCGGTTGCCGGGGGTGCCGAGTCGATGAGCCGGTCGCCTTACGTGCAGACCGGCGCGCGATGGGGCGTGCGCATGGGGGATACCGCCGTCATCGACATGATGCTGGGGGCGCTGAATGATCCCTTCGGCCATGGCCATATGGGGGTGACGGCGGAGAATGTGGCGCGGCGGTTCGAGATTTCCCGCGAGCAGCAGGATGTCTTCGCGGCCGAGAGCCATCGCCGGGCGGCACGGGCCATCACTGAGGGGCGCTTCAAGGAGCAGATCGTGCCGGTCGAAGTGAAGGCGGGGCGCGAAACCATCAAGTTCGATACGGACGAGCATGTCCGGATGAATGCTTCGGTTGAGGACATGGCCGGGCTCAGGCCCGTGTTCCAGAAGGAGGGAACGGTGACGGCCGGCAACTCCTCGGGCATCAATGATGGCGCGGCTGCGCTGGTGCTCATGTCGGCGGAGGCAGCGCATGCGGCCGGGGTGAAGTCGCTGGCGCGGCTCATCGGTTACGGGCATGCGGGGGTCGAGCCCTCGGAAATGGGGATCGGGCCGGTGCCGGCAGTGCGCAACATGCTCAAATCCACGGGCATGACGATCGAGGATTTCGACGTTATCGAATCCAACGAAGCGTTCGCCGCCCAGGCTTGCGCGGTATCTAAGGAGCTGAACTTCCCCGCTGCGAAGACCAATCCGAATGGCGGGGCTATTGCCCTTGGCCATCCGGTTGGCGCGAGCGGTGCCATCATCACGGTGAAGGCGCTTTACGAATTGCAGCGCACCAATGGCCATTACGGCCTGGTCACCATGTGCATCGGCGGCGGCCAGGGCATCGCGCTGGCCATCGAGCGTATGCAGTAAGCGTCAAAGGCCGCGAAGCAGACAGCCGAAGGCAAGGACCAGATAGGCCGCAAGCATGACCCACATTGCATGCGGCTCGATCGAGGAGCCTATAAAGGGGAGCGGTATGGTCTTGCTGATCACGCCAGCACCGGCCAGAACTGCAGAAATCAAGAACATGACCATGGAAGGCGGGTTCAGGTGCATCGGGTCCTCCGTCGCGCAGGGGACGCATCACCCAACTCACGTTAATCTACTTAGGGTTGCAGACGATTCCTGTCAACCCGGAGTTGTCATGCCCGTGACGCTGGGGCCGAGCGCCACGGGCATTCGCTGCTGAGACGCGTTGCCGCGCTTCTTCAAATCGCGAAACCGCGTCTCAAGTGCTTGCTCGGTCGCATTTTCTTCGCGCGAACCGTCCTCCTCGCACGACGATGCTCTAGAGAGCTGCCGTCAGCATCATCTCCACATCGATCTTGGGATTGGCCAGACGGGCCTCGACGCAGGCACGTGCAGGCGTGTGCCCCTGCGGCACCCAAGCATCCCAGACCGCATTCATCTCGTTGAAATAGGCCATCTTCGACAGCCAGATCGTCACCTGCAAGATCTTGGTCTTGTCGGTGCCGGCCTCGGCTAAAACCTCGTCAATCTGATTGAGAATGTCCTCAGTCTGCTCGGCAACCGACTTGCCGGCGGCGGCCTCAGCAATCTGGCCGGCAAGGTAAACGGTGTTCCCATGAATGACCGCGTTGGACAGCCGGGCTTCAACGCCGAGACGCTTCAATGACATGATCTTCTCCCAATTGGATCAAAGAGGTGGCAGACGGCACGCGCCGGACGGGATCAGAATTCGATCTGGCGTCCCAACTCGACGACGCGGTTGCGGGGCACATGGTAGAACTGTGTGGCGTCACTTGCCACGTTCGAAAGGGCGATGAACAGCTTTTGCCGCCAGCGCGACAGCTCGGGGTGGCTGGAGGGCATGATGTTCTCGCGGGAGACGAAGAAGGACGTGTCCATCATGGACACGGAGGTGCCGAGATTGGTGCAGGAGCCCAGCGCTCTCGGAATGTTGGGCGTCTGCATGAAGCCGTTGTGCAGCACCACCCGATGCATGCCTTGACCAAGCGCCTCGTGCTCGATGAGCTGATGCTCGGGCACGACGGGGACCGCTTCGGTCGCCACAGTGAGCACGATGGCGCGCTCATGCAGGACCTTGTTGTGCTTCATATTGTGCAGGAGTGCCGAGGGCGTGACATCGGAGCGGCGGGAGAGGAAAACCGCCGTGCCGGGAACACGGATGACGCGGCTGGTCTTTAGGCCACGCACGAAATCGGCAAGCGGCAGGCTTTCCCGCGTGATGCGCCGGGTGAGGGCCTGGCGGCCCGCCCGCCAGGTGGTCATCAGAGTGATCGCGAGCAACGCGATGGCGATGGGAAACCAGCCTCCGTCTAGCATCTTGGTGCTGTTGGCGGCGAGGAAGGTCAGATCAATGAGGAATAGAACCGAGAAGAAGCCGACGATCAGCACTGGGTGCCAGTACCAGATATAGTTGGCAACGAGCAGCAGTAGCAGGGCACTCACGGACATGGCGGAGACAACGGCAATGCCATAGGCGGTCGCGAGATTGTCGGAGGATTCAAACCCTACGACCACGGCAATGACGGCCACCATCAAGACCCAGTTCACCGCGGGGAGATAGACCTGGCCTTGCTCATGAGCCGAAGTGTGCCGGATCTCGAGCCGGGGAAAAAGGTCAAGCTGCACCGCCTGCCGGGTGATGGAGAACAGGCCCGAGATCAGGGCTTGCGAGGCGATGATGGTGGCGAGGGTTGCCAGAAGCACGAGGGCGGGCAAGGTCCATTCGGGGACCAGGCTGAAGAAGGGGTGGCTCAGGGCTGACGGGTCACGCAGTACCAGGGCGCCTTGCCCGAGATAATTGAGCAGCAAAGCCGGGCCCACTACGCCATACCAGGCGAGCCTGATCGGCGTGCGGCCGAAATGGCCCATGTCTGCATAGAGCGCCTCGACACCGGTGACGGCAAGCACGATGCCGCCAAGCGCCAAGAATGCCGGCAAGGGATAGTTGAGGAAAAGCTCGATCGCGTAATGGGGGCTGATCGCGCGGATGATCGAGGGAAGCTGGATGATCTGGGCGAGACCGAGAATCGCGAGCGTTGCAAACCACAGGCACATGACCGGGCCGAAGAGCCGGCCGACACGGCCCGTTCCCTTGTGCTGAAAAGCAAAGAGTGCGAGCAGGATCACGATCGCTATGGGCACGACGAAGTGGCTGAGATCGGGTGCGATGATCTCAATGCCCTCGACGGCGCTCAGGACGGAAATGGCGGGCGTGATGATGCCGTCGCCATAGAAGAGACCTGCGCCGACCAGAGCCAAAGGGAGAATGAAACGACTGATCTCTGGGGTGCGGGCGCGGCGCATGAGCAGCGAGCTCAAGGCCAGCACACCGCCTTCGCCATCATTGTCGGCGCGCAACATCAGGGTCACGTAAGTGATGGTCACCAGGATGATGAGCGACCAGATCATGACGGATAGGACGCCGAGCACGGCGTCCTCGGTATAGGGCAGGCCGCTCATTTTGGAGAAGACAATGCGCAGCGCGTAGATCGGGCTCGTGCCGATATCGCCGAAGATGATGCCGATGGCGGCGAGCGTGAGAGCTGGGACGCGGCTCGCGCCGGTCGAGGGGTCACTCATTGAGGATATTTTTCTCTGCTCGGCAGGCATGCGTCTGGCATGCTGCGGTATCCATCGCGGCCAACCCGGGCTGTGACACGAACACGCGGCGCAATATAGGACCGAGCATAGGGCGAGGCCAGCCTCTTCGTTAAGAAGGGATGGGAAGAGATGCCGGCGCCATGGATAGGCCTGAGGCTTCCGCCTTGCCGATCAGTTTATAGACTTCCATAGGGGCAGAGATTCCGCGGATTTCGTGGGCGCCCAGCGGTTCCATGACGAATTCCGGTCCAAGCAGCATGGCGGTTTCACGGGTCATGAGAATGCCGACCGCCTCGTCGGGCGCGCAGAGCTTGCCCAGCTGCTCGAATCGCTGGGCCAGGTTCACCACCTCGCCGACCACGGTGTAATTGACCCGTCCGGGGGCGCCGATATTGCCGACAAGCACTGGTCCTGAGCTGATGCCAATTCTCACCTGCATCGGCTCGGCTTCTCCTCGGGCGTTCTGCTCGGTGATCATTTTCTTGACCAGCAAGGCAGAGCGCGCGGCGCGCCGGGCATGGTCCGGCTGGCGGCCGGGCGCTCCCCAGAAGGCCATCACGCTGTCACCGATATATTTGTCGATCGTGCCTTCAGTGGCATCGATGCAAGCGCCAAGCATCTTGAAATGTTCGTCGAGAAACCGCGTGGTGTCCGCCGCGCCAAGGCGGGCGCAGCGGCTGGTGAAGCCCGCGATGTCCGTGAACATCACAGTCATCTCGCGAGTCTCGGGGGCGGTGACCGCGTCCCCCTCCCGCAGCAGCCGGTGAACGAGGGTTTTCGGGATATAAAGCTCGAACCAGCGCAAGGTGGAGACCATCGCATTGAAGGCGGTGGCGGCGGTATCGAGCTCGCGGAAGCGGCTGCGGGGCAGAGGCGGGACCTGACCCAGGTCAAGGCCGCGAACCTTTTCCGCGGCGCCCGCGAGGGTCATCAATGGCCGGCCCATGCCGCGTCCGATGAAAAAGGCCGTGCAGACCGCAAAGAGGAGCAAGGCGATTGAGATGATCGCGAGATGGATCAGCCGGGCCAGCTCGGTGCCGCCATCGATGCCTGAGATGTGGAGCCCGACGATCCAGGGGGTCGTGCCGTAGCGGTCGATCATGCGGTAGACGAAGACCTGGTCCGTATCATCGACCAGCACGGTATGGCCGGCATCGTCGGCCCCGAGAAGGAAATCCAAAGGACGACGCTCGCGGCTCCAAATCTGCGCGAGCACGGGATCGCCCACCTCGCTGATGGTCGGAAGCGGGCGGCTGGTCGAGCCATTATAATCGCCGCTCTCGAGCGCGGGGTGGGCCAGCACCCGGTCGCGGCCATAGAGGATAAACGGCGTGGTGCCGCGATAGGCGACCTCGGAAATGTCCTTGGAGAGATCGCTGGCGGCAATCACCAGGATCAGCGTGCCTTCGCGCCGGGCGTTCACGGTCACGGGGAGATGATAGACCAGCAGGGTCTTACGGAACTGCTCGGCCCAGATTGGTGGCAGCCAACCGGGAGAGGTCATGTCCTTGAGTGCTTCAATGCTCGCGGCGATCTCGCGCTGGTTCGCCCAGGTCTCGAACTTCACCTGATCGGATTGACGACCGACGCGAACCACACTGAGATCATTGTACAGCATCACGATGCCGTAGATCTGCGGTGCCCCGGCCATGCCGGCGCGCAGCATCGTTGCGAGGCGGCGCCGGTCATTGAGCGGGAGGCTGCCCGATTCCATCATCCCCTGCAGAAACCTGCCGGTATCCTCCACCGGGTCGAGATAGCTGCGAACCCGCTCCTCGCCGGCCTGAATGACGAGGTCCACCTTATCGCGCATGAGCTGGGTGGTGTTTTCGACCGCGGCCTGGAAGCTCAAGGCAAGCACGGAGCCCACGGAGATGAGCATCAGTAGCCCGAGGCCAAGCCCGAATACGGCGCCCAGCGACAGGCGCCCTGCCAGCCAGCCCTTGCCTCGGCCAGTCGAGGATGGCGGGTGAGCCGTGGCGGGCGGATCAGCGGTCAATGCGGCAACCGAACCTGACAGTCGCGATCATAGGGGGAACCTAGATTTGCGGGGAGCGCCTGTCAAAACTATGATGGTGGGTGCGGCTCGTCCCAATGGGGAACGGGCAGAAAACGGCGGCTGAGAAAGTCCACAAAGGCACGCACCTTGGGCGGTACCCAGGCATTGGGTGCATAAAGGGCGTAGATGCCGTCAATTTCGAGCGGTGCAACATCGAGGGTGAGCTGCTGTAAGGCACCGGACCGCAAGGCATCACCCACGAGGAAGGTGGGCTGATAGATGATGCCCATTCCGGCAATCGCCGCCTGAACAAGAGCATCGCCATTGTTCGCCTGGAGATTGCCATCCACGGCGATGGCGACGCTGCGATCTGGGCCGAATGTCCACCGCCGAACACCGATCAGCTCGGAGAGGGTATAGTTGAGGCAGTTATGCGCCTTCAGTTCGGCGACCCTGCGGGGTGTGCCGTGACGTTCGAGATAGGAGGGACTTGCGCAAACAGCCATCCGGCAGGGCGCGATACGGCGCGCGATCAGGTTCGATGACCGCAGGGAGCCGATGCGGATCGCGACATCCCAGCCTTCTTCGACAAGATCCACGATGCGGTCATTGAGCCCGAGATCTACCTTCACCTCGGGCACCCGTTCGGCAAAATGCGGGAGCAGGGGCGCGATTTCGCGGAGACCGAAAGAGAGCGGCGCGTTGACCTTTAGAACGCCGCGTGGGCGGAGGCGATCCTCCGCGACGCTCGCCTCCGCCTCCTCGATCTCGGCGAGCAAACGGATCGAGGCCTCGAGAAAGCGTTGACCGCGCTCGGTCAAGACCAGCTTGCGGGTGGACCTGTGCAGCAGCTTCGTGCCGAGCCGATGTTCCAACTGATCGACATGTTTCGTGACCATTGTGGCCGAAATGCCGAGTGCCCGTGCTGCCGCCGAAAAGCTGCCGAGGGTCGCGGTTTTCACAAAGACGGACATGCTGGTGAGGCGGTCTAGCATGAGCTCATTTCAAACCATTGGTGTGAGCAGATCGTGCAAGCGAGCCGGTTATGTCGCTCAGCTTAAACCTCTAATTAGAGGAAACGTGTTCGAAAAGGACAAGATCCATGCTCGATATTCGCACCGCGCCGTTAGGAGCCCTCGTCTTGCGCCTCAGCCTCGGCATTCTCTTCCTGGCCCATGCCGGGCTTAAAATATTGGTGTTCACGCCGGCGGGAACTTCGCAGTTCTTCCAGAGCCTCGGCCTTCCTGGACCGCTTGCCTATGTGGTGATCGCAGCGGAGGTGATCGGCGGGCTCGCGCTCATTCTGGGGATCCTGACCCGTTTCGTTGCGCTCGCACTGGTTCCGATCTTGATCGGCGCGATCATCACCGTGCATGCAGCGCCGGGCTGGCAGTTCTCGGCGCCTGGCGGCGGCTGGGAATTTCCGGCATTCTGGATTGCAGCGCTGATCGTGCAGGCACTGATCGGCGATGGCGCGCTGGCGCTCTATCCAAAGCTTGGCGCAGAGAGCAGGCAAGCCGTGGCGCGCTGATTGGGCGGCGGAAGGAACGGGCATTCCGATGATGAAACCTGGAGACGAAGCACTGATGCGGCCCGCCAATCCGATCGATGGCGGCGTACGCATCGGGCATGTGCATCTCAAGGTCGCCAATCTCGACCGCGCCCTTGGGTTCTATTGCGGGGTGCTCGGCTTTGCCCTGACCCAGCGCTATGGCGACAGGGCGGCGTTTGTTGCGGCTGGCGGATATCACCATCATATCGGCCTCAATACGTGGGAGAGCCTGAATGGGGCGCCGCCCGCACGGGGCAGCACGGGACTATTCCATTTGGCTGTTCTCTATCCGACACGCGCGGCGCTGGCGGATGCGCTGCGGCGGCTGATCTCGGCGGGGATCCCGCTGGATGGGGCCAGCAATCACGGGGTCAGCGAAGCGCTTTACCTGCGTGATCCCGACCAGAATGGTGTCGAGCTCTATTGGGACAGGCCCGAGGCGGCTTGGCCACGCACCGCGGATGGCCACCTGAACATGGTGACCGAGCCTCTCGATCTGCGTGACCTGCTGCAGGCCTGAATGCTCAGGTGGTCACGCGACTGGCGAGCTGACGCTCGCGCAGGATGATCATCAGGCCTGCCCCGATCACGATGGCGGCGCCAATCAGCACATGAGAGGTCGGCTTATCGCCGAAGAGCACATAGCCGAAGAGCAGGCCCCAGAGCATGGACAGATAATCGAAAGGCGCGATGGTCGAGGTATCGGCGTGCCGATAACATTCGGTCAGGAGGATCTGACCCACTCCGCCCAGGAGCCCCGACAGGATCAGGAGAGCGGCCTCATAAGGGTTCGGCCAAACCCAGCCCAAGGGGAGCGTGAGCAAAGCCAGAATGGCCGAGTTCACGGAAAAATGGAGGACAATGGCCGGGGTCGGCTCGATCGCGATGAGCTTGCGGACGAGGATCATGGCCAAGGCCGCGAAGAAGGATGACCCCAAGGCGCAGATCGCACCCATCAACGCGGGTGTTTCGAGCGCCCCTTGCCGTAGCAGGCTCAGGCTCGGCCAGACGATGAAGAGGATCCCTCCGAAACCGACGAGCACGGCGCCCCATCTGAAAAAGCGCACCTGCTCGCCGAGCATCAACACCGCCAGGACGACCGCAATCAGGGGGGATGCATAGCCCAGCGCGAAGGCTTCCGGCATGGGCAGGAGCCCAATCGCCATGAACCACGTGCCCATGGAGGCAACGCCGACCAGTCCGCGCGTCCAATGGCTGATATAATGGCGGGTGGTGATCGCGGTCATGAGCTGGCCGCGGTAGATGAGCAGGGGCAGCAGGGGCACGAGTGCAAAGAAGGAGCGGAAAAAAACCGCTTCCCCGGCGGGGATCGTCTCGGAGACGGCCTTGATGCAGGCGATCATCGCCGTGAACATCACGGTGGATGCGATCTTGAGCAGAATGCCTTTTAGGGGCGACATCGACAGGCGTCTGAGACGAGGAAGGGGGCGCCGGATCTCTCCAACGCCCCCGACAGAATCACGATCGACATTTCCTGTCGACCTTCATAATTGCATGTCAGACCCGTGTTTCATGCCGAGTTGCCCGGCCCAAGCGAGAGCCTCTCGGCGCGAGGCTCCTCTATCGTGTCAGCGACAGAGGCTCGCGTCGGAAACGGGGTCGTTCACGAATCCGCAGGAGGCCTGCCGCTGCAGATCGCCCTTGGTGTCGCGCTGCGTTGCGGCCACTAGAGCATCGGCATCGGGCTCCCGGTGCTGCTGCTCCTGTTCCTTGAAGCGGGCGCGGTAGACATTCACATTCTCCATCACGCGCTTCACATAGGCGCGCGTCTCGCTATAGGGGATCATCTCGATCCAATCGAGCATGTCGATCTCGCCCTTACGGGGGTCGCCGAACTGCTTGATCCAGCGATAGACGGGGGCTGGGCCTGCATTATAGGCGGCAATCACCATGGCATAGGAGCCATCGAAGGTGGTCAGCAGCTCGTGCAGCAGGGCCGAGCCCAATTGCACGTTGTAGGCAGGATCCTTGACCAGCCGTACCAAGTCATAATCGGCCTGATAGTTGCGGCTCAGGCCACGGGCGGTCTTCGGCATGATCTGCATGAGACCACGGGCACCGACATGGCTTTGCGCCTTCGGATTGAACTCGCTCTCCTGGCGAATAATCCCATAGATCAATGCAAGCTCAGGCTGCTCCGTGAGCGGCACGTGATCGAGATTTGGCGCGGGGAAGCTCTGCTGCCCGAGTTCGATGCCCTCCAGGCTCGTTGCCTTGGCCAGCCGCAGCGCGTAATGGGGCAAGCCGGAACTCGATACCCATTGCACCAGGGCGACCTTCTCATCGTAGGTTTTGGCCTGGCGCATGGTGGCCTGCAGGAACATCGGCAGGAATTGCGTGCGTTTGGTTGCGGCGATCAGGCGGGTGGCCCGGAACAGCTCACTACGCTCCAGCGAGGCGAGCGCATCGACCCGCGCTTCGCCTGAAAGCGCGACACTGTCGGGAACGCGAACCCAGCCCAGGCGGTCGCGGGCGAGCTGACCGTAAAAGGTAGCGGGATGCGCCCCGGCGCGCTGGTAATGTTTGGCTGCGTCTTCCCGCTTGCCCATGGCATCATAGGCGCGCCCGGCCCAATATTCGCCTTGTGAGATATTCACCGGACGGTCATTGCCCTCAGCCAGGGCGATGAAATGGGGCAGGGCGGTCGACGGGTCCTTCAGGAACTGCAAGGCGATCCAGCCCGAAAGAAACTCGCCTTCCACCAAAGCAAGGCCGCCGTCATTGCCATGGCTGCGCGCGATCTCATAGGCCTCACGGTAGAGGGATGGATCCTTCTTGGCGATGGTGTCGCGCACGAGCACGCGCTTTTCTTCCCACCAGACGCTGGCATTATAGCCGCGCCCGGTCACCGATACGGCGGACAGAGCCGTCTTGCGCGCGAGATCTTCCTTATCCGCGAGCCGATAATAGCGGGTGAGCCCGTAGAGAACGGGAAGCTGCGACTTCATGGTCTCGGGCAATTTCTCATACAGCTTGAGGCCATCGCGTTGACCCTTGGCCAAGCTGATCGCGGCCTTTGCCATTTTCTCCTCACCGGGGCCGATCCGCTTGGCTGCACGCAATGCTCCGGAGAGATCTTGCGCATAGATGCGCTGCGCCAGACGCTCTTCTTCGTCGCTGGCGCTCAGATCCGAACCCCATTTCTTGAGAATACGAGTCTCGAGAGCGGCGGAAAGCTCTTCATCATGGTAGAGCTTGCGGATGATGTCGGTGGCTTCCGCCACCCGGCCGACGGATTTCAGGGCATCAGCAAAGACCAGCTTTCCGGTCACAGTGAGAGGCGGCTTGTTCTCGAAGAAGGCAAGCACCGTCTCGGCTGGGCGCGGCCAATCATCGAGAGAGCGCTCGGCGCGGGCACGCATGGTATCGGTCGCGGGCCAGTCAGGATGCTGCTCGATGAAGGCCTTGATTCTTTCGAATGCACCGTCGTGATCGACGAAAAGCGTCTCGCGCCAGTCCAAAAGGCCAGTGATCGCGCTGTCTTGAGCGATCTCGGCATAGATACGCGCCTTGGCATAATTGTCGTTCAGGATCTCGCCGACTGCCTTAACCTTGGCAACTTCGGGCGTAAGTTCCCGCGGGCGATATGTTTCGGGCTGACGCGCCACTGGGCTCGGGGGCGATACGGCGCCGGCTGAATCCATGCCGGCAAAGAGAGCAAATACCGACACCAGGCCAGCAATAACGCCACCAGTACAGGCGCGAGATAGATACGCGCGCAATATCATGATTACGAAACCCCTACCTTACGGTCGGTATCTTGGCAGTTGGCAGCATGCAAGCCCCGGCCGTCCCGCTGCTACGCTGCTGCACCAAGTCAACCGCGAGATTACTCTAACATAAAACGACCGGATTGATAGGCGCGAAGCTCTATAGACGTAATTAGTCTGGAATAAGGCAGGACTGTTGATGCGACAGCTTGAGCTGGTCAGGCAAGTTAATGCCGATCAATCCACTGCCTCTGAGGCGTGGAGATGTTTCAACTTTAAAATAAAATTGATCACAGTCATAGCCAGGCAGGCCCGCATTCATGAGCCTGGTGACCAGTAATTCGTGGTAGCCCGCGTCCAGGATTGGATACCATAAAAGCAGGCGTAAATCCTGCCATTTCCTGTAAATCTCGAGGACGAAGGCGGCCGCCGCAGCATAGTCCGTCTTCACTTCATAGCTGGGATCGACAAAGAGGAAGCCGTCGCCCTTCCGCGGCGGGAGGAGACGCATCGCTCCGACAAGGCCATCTTGTCGCGCGACATGAATTCCCGGCCCGTGCACGTTCTTCTTGAGCGCTGCATGTTCCTGAGGATGCAGCTCCATCAGATGCAGTGGGTCAGATGGCCGCAGCAGAAGCTGGGCGATGAGGGGGGAGCCTGGATAAGCATCCGGGCCGTGCACGGCCCGCGTCAGGCGAAGGGCCCGCAAGTATGGCTCGGGCAGATCAGCAGGGTTCTTCAACGCGGGGATGATTCCCCGCGCGGCCTCGCCCGTCTTGCGGGCTTCGGGACTGGCGAGATCATAAAGGCCGCGCCCTGCGTGGGTCTCCACATATGTGCAGGACCGCCGGGCGCGCGCCATATGGTCGAGCATGCGGGCCAAAGCAGCATGCTTGTGGATGTCCGCCGGTCCGCCCGCGTGATAGCCGTGCTGATAGGAGAGCATGGATCCATATGCAAAGGAGGCCCGAAGAGGGCCTCCTGATTAGCGTTGTCGTTTGGTATCGACGAGAAAGGGATCCCGTCAAGGGGCGCGGCGCCAATCGCCACCGCCGCCGCCACCACCGCCGCCGCGCATTGCGGGCGGAGCCGACATTCTCGGGCTCGAGACCTGTGGGCGCGGCGAGTCTATCCGCGGACGAGGCGCATCAATCCGGGGGCGAGGCGAGTCTATGCGCGGACGGGGCGCGTCAATCTGCGGGCGTGGTGCCCGAGGAACAACGCGTGTCTCGCCACCTCGCGGAATATTCACACCCGGCCGGCTCGGACGATCGGGCCTGTCTGGACGCCAATCGGGCCGTCCCGGCCTATCCGGGCGGTCGGGGCGATCTGGCCTGCCTGGCCTGTCCGGCCAGTCTGGGCGTCCTGGCCTGTCGGGACGATCCGGCCGATCGGGTCTGCCGGGCCTGTCAGGACGATCCGGGCGTCCTGGTCTGCCAGGGCGTCCGTGATGGGGCGGACGATGGTGATGCCAGCGCCAGCGGTCGCGGTACCAAGGCCTGAAGCGATAGTAATCGTACCAGTAATCGTCGAAATAGAAGTCGACAATGGGTACGTCGATTTCATCTGCATAGTCCGGCAGATAAACAACGCGTCCGCCATAATCGGCCCAATTCAGATAGCGCGCTGAAATCCAGCCGCGCTGCCGGGACCAAGACGTGTCGCACCAGGTGTATCCCTCCGTGCAGCCGTGAATGGTGACGGCACTGCCGCGCGGCACGGTGGAGACGACAGGGTAGTTTCCACCGGGACCGGCGCGCATGTTGACCGACGCGGTCGTATAGGCATTCGCGGCATGCGCGCTGCCACCGCCGACGAGCGCCATTAATGCCGTTGCGGCGGCAATGAGCAGAACTTTGGGGTTCATTCGACCTCCAGACGGTCCTCCAGCAGCTTTCAGCACGATAGATGCGCATCATCGATCTGCTGATGTCGACGACGAGCATTCCTATACAAACGAGTATTGATGACTGGAAGTTGCCGTAGGGTTTCTGCGTGACATTACGCCAGCAGCTCAGGTGCCGGAGCAAGA
Organism: Rhodoligotrophos sp. CJ14; assembly: GCF_038811545.1. Taxonomy (GTDB): domain Bacteria; phylum Pseudomonadota; class Alphaproteobacteria; order Rhizobiales; family Im1; genus Rhodoligotrophos; species Rhodoligotrophos ferricapiens. The sequence continues at coordinate 1,420,758 of NZ_CP133319.1, read as the reverse complement.
CAATCAGGCGATGTTCAAAAAATCGCTCGGCCCGAACTCCTCAACGCTCCGCACGGTGAATTCGGCATCAGGTATGGGGTCATTGTTTTCGTAGAATTTTACCACCCAGTCCTTTTTGCTTGAGTGGCCAGCCAAGGCGCGGGGCTTGCTCTCTTCATAGACCCATTCGTTCGGCCTTTCGAATCCCGTTCCGCGGCGCACGGTCTGAGGCGCTTCAAGACCGAGGGCAGTGAATTTGTCGGAGCCATGCTGGAAATCAATGACCGCGGTATTGACACCGCGGAAGCCGCTGATGTGCGCTATGACGCTCCAGTTGTCGCTGGTGATGATGCGTTCGGTCGAGGGGGTCGGAATGAACAGTGTCGGTTTGGTGTCGGTGTCCAAGGCCGGGGGCAGCTCACTGACCCCTTCTACGTCATTGCCGAAGATCAGGACCACGTGCCCAAGCTCCACGGGCTTGGCGCTGCCTGCCTCAACCTGCTCAATCACAGATTGGGCGATCTCCGCTTCATCACGATTGATACGCTCGAGGAGGGAGAGAGGCGAGTAGCTTGAGGCAACCGGCTCGCTCGCATCGTCGTCGAGCAGGAAATCCTTCCGGCTCGGCCTGCCGTAGGCGGGCCTTATCGTAACATAGTGGTCAGGCTCGCCGTCACCATCCTCATCATATTCCGCCCGCCAATCGCCGCCTCGCTCGGAGCGATAAAGCAGCCACTGGCCGGGCACTCCTGTATGGTGGTGCCCTTCCACAAAGGACTGGGCGGATGTCCGGCCGTCCAAGTCAAGGGCGGTGATCCAATTCTTGCCCGGGTGGAAATTCTCGATGGTGAGATCGTTATGTTCCGAGGTCTCGCCGGTGGCTATGGCGTAGACTTCCCGCGCATTGGATGCCGTGACCGTCATCATCGTGCCCAGGGGTACGAACAGGCGCAACTGATCGGGGTCGATCCGGGAGAGGTCGGGGACGAGGGCGTCTTCCCGGTAGTCCTCATCCCGCCAGCCGAACACGGCAATGCCCGCGGAAAGCTCAACACCGCGCACCGGCTGTCCGTTCTCGTCAAAGAGCTGACCATCGTTGTAACGGGCTATCTCCGTCCGCAGCTCTTGCCTTAGGCTTTCGAGCTGCAGATAGCTCGGGGCAGGGGGACGCGTATGTGTGTTCTTTGCCAAAATGAAGTTGTTTTCGGTGAGCTCGCCAGATGACGTGGTGACCAAAATGTCGGCATCGGGAACGCGATCACCGTCGCGGTCATATTGTACGTTCCACCTATCGAACAGCCTAGAGTAGTTGAACCGCCATTCGCCAGCATGACCCGTGAACTCACCTCGCACAGCACGCTGCGCCTGAGCCAAGCCATCCTGGTCAAGGAAGGCAATTTTGTCGCCTTGGGATCGGGATGATCCAGGATCAAAATTCCGGATGCGTAGAAAGGGCCCTCTCCCGTTCTGGCCTGAGGCAATGACGAAGGCGTCGGGGCGGTCGGTGGCCTCGACTGTTTGCCAGGACTCCTGCAAAAGGTGAAGGACCGGCTTTGCTGCGCTAACGGGCCGAGCCGTGTCTGCCAAGGGGTTAGCTGGATCTCCCCATTTTGGGTCGAGGGCGAGGATGTAGAATCGCCCTTCGGTAACTCTTGACAACTCGCCCTTTGTATACCGGTCAAGAAGGCCGAACATCTTATGCCTGACCTTGTAAATGTCCTGGTAGGTGAGATCTGGCGGGGGTGATGCGGCAGCTCGAGGCGGTGGCGCAGAGTGGCCAGGCGAGGCATTGAGCAGCTTCGATGAATGATTCGATGGCGGCGTCATGAAAACCGAAACTAGAAAAGAGGTAAAGTATCGGCGTGCCTCCAAGCGGGAGGCTTGAAGACACGCTACCCAGCGGGATCTAGGCCGCCATGAAGAGGTCGTCGATCAGATTGTTCATGGGTAAATTGTCTGATGTCTCGGTGTCAGAGGAAACGCAGCGAACATACCGAGGTCCATGGGGACGATCTCCCTCAGATTGGAGCAGATTGAAAAATGTTATCTCGGGACTGGGCTTTTCGGAGTTCATCAGAGCGCTGAAGAAGTCGGCTTCCGGGTTGGGCTTTTCTTGTATTTCGCGGTCATCGTCCTCGATGCTAACGTTCTTTTCCCTATCGTTGATCTCGGCCTGCCTCTGCAAGAAATCGATCTTCTCTCGGGCCTTCTGCTCCTGACCACGACCGTAGAAGTAAGCTTCGAAATCGTGGAGGCCATCGCCATCCAAGTCGATCATGACCCCGGTCTCGCCGTTCTGATTAGCGCGATTTATGCTGACTGGCCTGTGCCCCTCGCCGGACGTGGCCGGCGTGATCAGCATGTCTTCATCTGCTTTGTGATCGACGATTACAACCTTGCCTCCCTTGGTCGGCAAAATCTTCTCTTTGATGCCGTCTGTCATGGTGAGCAGGTCTATGCCGCCCTTCCCGTCATAGTAGATCTCCCTGCCGGGATCTCTGCCGGCCGCATCCAAGGTGTCATTCTTGTTCGTCCCCTCGATCACCTCGACTTCGCGCGCGCTCCGTAGCTTCGCCATCTGCCCGTCGGTCAGTGGCAGCGGGGCCTCGGATGGGGCAATGCCAATCTTGGCTCTCGGCGCCAGCTCAGCCGCGACATCTTCGGGAAAGGCTTCGTGGTTGACGATATCCACTCCGGCCGGGATATCTGCCACGGGCGCATCTGTCTCCGTATTTACACCGTGCTGCTTAAAGAAGACGTTGTATTCCTTAACGGCAGTCTTGAAACCGGAGATGGCCGCTTTGAGCTTTTCCGTAGCTTGCATTGCTCCGTGGAAGAAATTGTAGTCCGCGTCCAATTTGTCTTCAGTGTTTCCTTGAATAACAGACTTTATTGTTGAGCTAATGCCGGAAAATTTAAAATTGTATCTGGGAATGGCCATATTCGACTCTCAATCTGGTTTTTGTATGCGCTTCATAATTCCGAATGATGTCGCGCGTGCACGCCTCATTCGAAAAGCCAAGCGCAGCGCGAAGATCCTTGTCCAGGGCGGCAAAGGCGGTGCGGCGGGGCGGCAGAATGGAGGCAAAGATACAACCGGATTGGAGTGGCAGGCGCGCCTGGCCCGCAAATGCAAAAAGCCCGGCGGACAGCTGGGGGTCGCGCCGGGCTTCTATGGGACCTCGCGCAGGCGGCTGCCGCGCGAGGTGATCAGAACGTCAGGACTTCGTCGAGGCCGGCTTGCCGGCACCGCGTGTCACTGAACCGTTCCGCTGTTCGATTGATCTCAGCATGTGAAGGACTTCCCGCACCTCAGGACTTATGGCGGGGGCGCCTTGAGGGTCCTTTTGTGAATCTTCATCAGAAGCATCGACGTCAATCATTATGGACCGCTCCAACAGGAACCGCTGGTTTAATCGGGACAAGTTAAAGACGTTCTAAACCAGCCATGCTGTATGGCAGCTGAACGCAGGATCGCCTCATCCGGATCGCTTCGCTACCGGGGCGTGAGGACATAGATCCGAGTCGTGGCAAAATTGGGATCACGGACATCTGCTCACAGTCATCTGCTGCATGCTGCCAGTCCACAGGAAAATTTCACCCCATGGCCTCACGCAGTCGTGTATGGCAAGCGGGCAAGTCCGGCTCTCCAATATGCGGAATGCCATACCATTTCGGGGAGCACCGGTTTGACAATGTCCCTTCGATTGAGCGCGCTGGCGATAGGTCTTGCTGCTTTAGCAGCAGTCTTGATGCCGCTTCCGGAGATGAGGCCAGCTCTCGCCCAGGCCAATCCCGCTGCCGAGCGCGAAGATGCCATGGAGACGATCAGCAAGCAACTGCGCCCGTTGGCGGGAATGGCGCGTGGCCAGCAAGCCTTTGACGGGCAGGCAGTGAAGGCGGCTGCTGAGAAGATCCTCGCCGAGTTCAATCGCGCCGAGAAGCTCTTCCCCGAAGGCAGTGGCGGTGGGAAGTCGAGGGCTCTGCCCGCGATCTGGGAGCAACCTGACGCGTTTGCCGCGCGGTTCGAGGAGGCAAAGGCTGCGGCGTCGGCGGTGGCGAAGGCCGGTGAAGCCAATTCCCAAGATCGGTTTCAGGAGGCGTTCAAGACACTGGGTGGCGCTTGCGCCGCCTGTCACAAGACGTTCCGCGCCCCCGAAAACTGACCGGCTTGATGCGGGTTCTGGCCATCATCCTCGCCTGCCTGGCGCTCGGGGTTGCAGGGCTCTATGCGCTGGCCCCGCGACCCACAGCGCTCACCCAGGCTGACCTGCCGCAGGATCATCAGCCGGATCTCGAAAACGGTCGTCGGATCTATTTCGCCGCCGGCTGCATCTCGTGCCATTCAGGCAGCAGCGATGCGGCGGCCGAGGATGCAGGATTGCCCATTGGCGGTGAGGCTTTCAAAACACCGATCGGCACGTTCTATCCGCCGAACCTAACCCCGGATCCGGAGACGGGCCTGGGCAAGTGGTCGGCGGTCGATCTCGCCAATGCGCTGATGCACGGGGCGGCACCGAATGGCGCTCTGCTGTTGCCGGCGCTGCCCTATACGTCTTATCGCAATACGCGCCCGACTGATGTGGTGGATCTCTACGCCTATCTCAGGAGCCTGACGCCGGTGAAGCATCCGGTGCCGCCCCATGATGTGCCGGGTCTCACTCTTCTTCGCCCGCTCATCGGATGGTGGCAGGAGCTTGCCTTTCGCACCGAGCCATTCCAGCCGGACCCGGCCCGAAGCGAGGCCTGGAATCGCGGGGCCTATCTCGTGCGGGGGCCGGGCCATTGCGGAGAGTGCCATACGCCCCGCAATTGGCTGATGATTGCAGATAATAGCCGGTTCCTGGCCGGCGGCCCGCATCCGGAGGGCCAGGGCAGGGTGCCCAGCCTGCGCGGTCTGATCGAACGGGGCGAATTCACCAGCGCGCAGGATCTCGCCGATGCACTCGAATATGGCGAGGCTTACGGCTATGACGGCCTGTCGTCCGGTGGAATGGGCGAGGTGCAGGCCAATCTCTCAAAGCTGCCGCGGCAGGATCTCGACGCCATTGCGGACTATCTCGCTTCCCTGCCGGCGCTGCCGAACTAGACTAGAGCTGCTCGGCGCGCAGGCGCGGCGGGGCATGACGGAGCGATCGCTCAAGGGGATCAGACGAGGCCGCGGCCGCGAAGAAGGGCATCCTGCTTTGGCGGGCGCCCGCGGAAGGCCATATAGGCGTCCATGGGCTCGCGGCGATTGCCCGCGGAGTAGACGAATTCCTTCAAGCGCCCGGCGGTTTCGGAATCGAAAATGTCGTCGGCCTGCTCGAAGGCCTCAAAACCATCGGCATCGAGCACTTCAGACCAGAGATACGAATAATACGCGGCCGAATAGCCTCCGCCCTGGAACACGTGGAGGAAGTGGGGCGGACGGTGCCGCATGGTGATCGCCTCGGGCATGCCGATGCGCTTCAGGCTTTCCGCTTCGAATGCGGTGACATCGAGATCGCCTGGATCGGTCATCCGGTGAAAGTCCATGTCGATGAGGGCTGAGGCGCAATATTCCACGGTTGCAAAGCCCTGATTGAAGCGGCGTGCCTTGAGCAGGCGCTCAATGAGTGCATCCGGCATGGGCTCACCCGTCCGATAATGCAGGGCAAAGCGCTTGAGGATTTCCGGCCGCTCCAGCCAGTGCTCGTAAAGCTGCGAGGGAAATTCCACGAAATCGCGGCTGACATTGGTGCCGGCAATCGAGGGATAGGTGACATCCGAGAGCAGCCCGTGCAGGGCATGCCCGAACTCGTGGAAGAGGGTGCGGGCGTCATCGAAGCTTAGAAGGCACGGACTTCCGGGCGCGGCCTTTGCAAAATTCATGACATTGGCGATGATGGGCCTTGTGTCGCCGTCCAGCTTGTGCTGATCGCGGAAGCTGTTCATCCAGGCGCCGCTGCGCTTGCTGGCGCGGGCGAAATAGTCGCCGAAGAACAGGCCGATATGGTTGTTCTCCGCGTCCTTCACCTCCCAGACGCGCATATCGGGGTGGTATATGGGGACGTCGTCGCGCTCTGAGAAAGTGAGCCCAAACAGGCGATTGGCGGTGTAGAAGGCCGCCTCGATCATCTTCTCGAGCTGCAGGTAAGGCTTTATCTCGCTTTCCTGCAGATCGAACTCGGCCTTGCGCCTGCGTTCGGCATAATAGCGCCAGTCCCACGGCTTGATGTCGAAATTGCCGCCCTCCTCGGCAATCAGCGCCTGGAGGGCGGCTTGTTCGCGCAGCGCCTGCTCACGGGCCGGTGTCCAGACCGCCTGCAAGAGGTCAAGGGCGGCTTCGGGTGAACCCGCCATGGTATCCTTCAGACGATAGGCGGCGAAACTGTCATAGCCCAGCAGGCGCGCGCGCTCGGCCCGCAAGCGGACTGTCTCGGCAATGATGGGTCGGTTATCGGTCTCACCAGTCTCGCCGCGGCTGGTCCAGGCGCGAAAGGCGGCCTCTCGCAGGTCACGGCGGGCGGAATATTGCAGGAATGGCTCGATGCTCGAGCGTGAGAGGGTGATGACGTGCTTGCCGGGCAGACCTCGGTCACGTGCCGCCTCGGCTGCCGACTCAATCACGAAATCAGGAAGGCCTGCGAGATCCTCCGCGCCATCAAGCACGAGTGCATAGCTGCGCTCGTCAGCGAGAACGTTTTGCCCGAACGTGGTGCCCAGGACCGAGAGCCGCTCATTGATTTCAGCTAGCCTGCGCTTTTCCGCGGGGGCGAGACCCGCGCCATTCTGTGTGAACCGGATGTGGTAGCGGTCGAGGACGCGGGCTTGCTCCGGTGATAGATCGACCGCTTTCCGACTGTCGTAAAGCGATTTGATGCGGGCAAACAGGTCGCCGTCCAGGTAGATCGCGCTCAAGTGCCGCGTGTAGGCCGGAGCGATCTCCCGCTCGATCTTCTGCAGGGTGTCACTCGTATCGGCGCCGGTGAGGTTGAAGAAAACGCTGAAGACACGGTCGAGATCACGTCCAGCCCGCTCCATGGCGAGAATGGTGTTCTCGAAGGTCGGCTTCTCCGGATTGTCACGGATAGCCGCAATTTCATTGGCGTGGCTGGCAAAGGCCGCCTCGAATGCCGGCTGGAAGTGTTCTGGCCGAATCTCCGAGAAGGGAGGTGCTTCGAAAGGCGTGTTCCAGGGCGCAAGCAGGGGGTTTGTCAGGGTATGCGATTGAGACATCGAGAGACCTTGGGATCGTGGGGATGGCGGCCTTAATGTTGGCGCGAAGGGGGGCATATCCAAGATTATTTAGATCGGCAGGATTGTGAGTTTCGGTAGCTCAGGATCCTATTGGAAATACAAGCCAATCATGGCTAGGGATAGACAGAAGATATGGTAAATATTTCAGGTTTTCTCGGTAAAGTGTTTTCAAAATCTCCAACGGCGAGCGAAATGGCCGCTCAATATGAGCGGCCGGTCTGGCATGTCCCGCCTGAGTCCATAAGTGAACTGAAGGCCACTGGCATTCCTCCGCGTGGCTTTCTGTCTGGCATTCTGGAGTATCGGTGGGGGGATCACGTCTATCAGGTCGCCAAGAACCCCGCTGATCCATTAACGCAACCTGAGCGGCTCGAACGGATCTGGCCTGAGGTCCAAAGGGCCACGGGCTTTCCCGAATATGCAGAAGTCAAAGCCGTCACATTGCCGGATGGAACACATGCGCTGCAAGGGCCGGTCATTCCCGTCGACAGGGGCGTGATACCGATAGCTCTCAATCGTTCTGAGGAAGCGTTCTTGAACGATAGTCTTGCGAGTATTGGGCGAGAGCTTGTGCCAGAGCCTCACAATCTCTTCGCAAGAGCGGATCACGTAAACAACCGCCCGATCATCCTGGATGTCTCCGGGATCAGATCCATCGACAGAGCGGACTCACCAACCTGGGAGAAGGCTTTGGAATTCGACTTTCGCCGGGAAATGATCGCCTTGGCGGATCAGGGTCGGGTCGACGACATGCTCAAATGGATTCATGGTGAGAGTGGCCCTCTCAAAGAAGACAAGGACCTCCGTAAAACAGTCGGGGATATGGTGGACCGTGGCAAGAGCAAAGAAGCCCTCGATCTAGTGCTTGATTGGAAACACAAGGCAGAGATTGCTTCTATTGTGCCCAATGCTGCGGCGATCAAGACTGGGGGCGGAGATCCGCATGTCCTGGCCCATGGCGAGGCGTCCCATTCCGGGGTGCATGAGACATTGGCGCATCACCAGGATCCGGTTTCTGGCGAGCATTCTGACCAGCTTCTGTGACCCGGGGCAGAGTCGGTCATGAGGTAACAGGTGCGGGCACGGGAACCTGCGTCAGCGCCTCGATCACCACGGGATCGAGGCCGTGATCGGCACGCTGACCGATCTCATGAATCTGCCGGCGCATGCGCGGGTCCCAGAAGCTCTTGATGTGGTTTGCGGTCTCACGCACGGCTTCGTCATGAGGGTAGGCCTTGAAAAAGGTGGCGATCTGGTTCGCCATGCGGATGAGGTCAGCGTCGTGCATCGCGGGACAGTCTCAAAGAGTGGGAAAGAGAACGACACGCTCGCCCGCTTTGGCGGAAAGCGCCAGGCCGGCCTCGCGTGCGAGGGCCAGGGCGAGGGCGGTGGGGGCGGAAATGGTGGCAAGGCCGCGCACGCCCAAGGTTGCCGCCTTCTGAACCAGTTCGAAGCTGCAGCGGCTCGACATCACCACAAAGCCATCGCTCAGGTCGAAACCTTTCGCCACCAACGCACCAAGGAGCTTATCCAAGGCGTTGTGGCGGCCAACATCCTCGCGGGCGATCAGGACCTCACCATCGAGCGAGCACCAGGCGGCTGCATGAACGGAGTGGTTGACCCGGTTCATGGGCTGATGGCGGCCGAGTTCGGCAAAGCCGCGCGTGACCGCTTTGGGATCAAGGCGCAAGGGCGCCAGTTTGCGCTGACGCCGCACCACTTCGCCGATCTCGGCAACGCCGCAGATGCCGCAGCCAGAGCGGCCTTCGATGGCACGCCTGGGCTTACGGGCTTCGGCGAGAGCCTGGTCGCTCACTGCGATGTCGCAGGCAAACCCGCCCTCCACCGGCATGACCAGCACCTGGAGGATATCCGCGTAAGCCTCGATAACGCCTTCCGAAAGCGAGAAGCCAATGGCGAAGTCCTTGAGGTCAGCGGGGCTTGCCATCATCACCGCGTAGGGCTCTGAATTGTACATCAGCGCGACCGGCACTTCTTCGGCCAATGCCCAGCTGATCGCGCTGGTATCGTGAGCGCCATAGGCCGTGGCTTCGACCATGACGGACGAGCTCTCATCCGCCTTGTCGAGCGCGCGGGCCGGGATACCGCTCATGGCCTCATTCCGCCGCGACCAGCGGCTTGATCCCCACCCGCTTGTGCTCGGTCTCGCGCACCTCCCATTCCCGTTGCCAATCGGAGGGCTGGTTCGAGCGCGTGACCTGGACCGCCGTCACCTTGTATTCCGGGCAACTGGTGGCCCAGTCGGAATATTCCGTGGTGATCACATTCGCGCCGGTCATGGGATGGTGGAAGGTCGTGTAGACCACCCCTTGCGGCATGCGATCGGAGATGACGGCGCGCAAGGTGATGCCACCGATGCGGCTGGTGAGAGAGACCATATCGCCATCGTTGATCCCGCGATCCTCCGCATCGAAGGGATGGATCTCCAGCACGTCCTCATTGTGCCAGGCGACGTTCTCGGTGCGCCGGGTCTGCGCGCCCACATTATACTGGCTGAGGATGCGGCCGGTGGTCAGGATCAGCGGGAAGGACCGGTTCGTCCGCTCGGGTGTCGCCACGAATTCGGTGATCATGAAGCGGCCCTTGCCGCGCACGAATTTGCCGATATGCATGACCGGTGTGCCCTCAGGCGCGTTCTCATTGCACGGCCATTGGACGCTGCCAACCCGATCGAGCAGGTCGAAGGAGACACCCGCAAAGCTCGGGGTGAGGGCCGCGATCTCGTCCATGATCTCGGCGGCCGAGTTGTAGTGCATGGGATAGCCCAGAGCCGCCGAGAGCCGGCAGACAATCTCCCATTCCGACATGCCCTGCTTCTCCTTCATCACCGGGCGTACCCGATTGATGCGGCGCTCGGCATTGGTGAAGGTGCCGTCCTTCTCGAGGAAGGAGGTGCCGGGGAAGAAGACATGGGCGAAGGCTGCGGTCTCGTTCAGGAACAGGTCCTGGACGATCACGCATTCCATCGATTCCAACGCCTCGCCCACATGCTTGAGGTTGGGGTCGGACTGGGCGATATCTTCGCCCTGCACGAACAGGCCCTTGAACGAGCCGTCGATGGCAGCGGCGAACATGTTGGGGATGCGCAGGCCAGGCTCCGGATCGAGGGGCACGTTCCAGAAGCTCTCGAACTGGCTACGCACCGTCGTGTCCGAGATGTGACGGTAGCCGGTGAGCTCATGGGGGAACGAGCCCATGTCGCATGAGCCCTGCACGTTGTTCTGGCCACGCAGCGGATTGATGCCGACGCCCTCTCGGCCGATATTGCCGGTGGCCATGGCGAGATTGGCCATGGCCATGACCATGGTCGAGCCCTGGCTGTGCTCGGTCACGCCCAAGCCGTAATAGATCGCCGCATTGGGCGCGGAGGCATAAAGCCTTGCCGCGGCGCGCAGCTCGGCCGCGGGCACGCCGGTAATCGCTTCAACGGCTTCCGGTGAATGCTCGGGCGCGCTGATAAATTTCTCCCAGAGAGCGAAGTCCTTGGGCTCGCAGCGCTCCTCCACATAGGCGCGATCGACCAGGCCCTCGGTCACGATCACATGGGCCATGGCGTTCATCACGGCGACATTGGTGCCGGGGCGCAGCGGCAGATGGTAGGCGGCCTTGACGTGAGGGGACTTCACCAGCTCGATGCGCCGCGGGTCGACCACGATCAACTTGGCGCCTTCCCGCAGCCGCCGCTTCATGCGCGAGGCGAAGACCGGATGGGCATCGGTGGGGTTCGCGCCGATGACCATGATCACGTCAGCCTTGGCGACGCTCTTGAAATCCTGCGTGCCGGCTGAGGTGCCGAGCGTCTGCTTCAGACCATAGCCAGTGGGCGAGTGGCAAACGCGGGCGCAGGTATCGACATTGTTGTTGCCGAAGGCCGCGCGGATCATCTTCTGGACGACATAGACCTCCTCATTGGTGCAGCGGGAAGAGGTGATGCCGCCGATCGACCCGCGGCCATATCTGGCCTGGATGTCTTTCAGGCGGGTGGCGGCATAGGTGATCGCCTCGTCCCAGCTCACCTCGCGCCAAGGATCGGTGATCCTCTCACGGATCATCGGCTTGAGCTGCCGATCCTTGTGGGTGGCATAGCCAAAGGCGAAGCGGCCCTTCACGCAGGAATGGCCTTCATTGGCGCCACCATCCTTATAGGGCACCATGCGCACCACTTCCTCGCCCTTCATCTCGGCCTTGAAGGAGCAGCCAACGCCGCAATAGGCGCAAGTGGTGAGCACGCTGTGCTCGGGCTGGCCCATCTCGATCACCGATTTCTCGGTGAGAGTGGCGGTGGGGCAAGCCTGGACGCAGGCGCCGCAGGATACGCATTCGGATGAGAGGAAGCCTTCATCCATGCCGGCCGACACATGCGAGGCAAAGCCCCGATCATCGATGGTCAGTGCAAAGGTGCCCTGCACCTCCTCGCAGGCGCGAACGCAGCGCGAGCAGACGATGCACTTGGCTGGATCGAAGGTAAAATACGGATTGCTCTCGTCCTTCGCGGCATCGAGATGGTTGTCGCCGTCATAGCCGTAGCGCACCTCGCGCAAGCCAACCGCGCCGGCCATGTCCTGCAGCTCGCAATCGCCATTGGCCGAGCAGGTCAGGCAATCCAGCGGGTGGTCGGAGATATATAGCTCCATCACGCCTTTACGCAGGCGGGCGAGACGCTCGGTCTGCGTCTTCACCTTCATGCCGGGCGCCACGGGCGTCGTGCAGGAGGCAGGTGTGCCCTTGCGCCCCTCGATCTCCACGAGGCATAGCCGGCAGGAGCCGAAGCTCTCCAGCATATCGGTGGCGCAGAGCTTCGGAATCTGCACGCCGCGGTCCATAGCTGCCCGCATGATCGAGGTGCCGGCTGGGACGGTGACCTCCTGGCCGTCGATCTCCAGCGTCACGAGCTCGGTGGCCGTGCTCTTTGGCGTTCCGTAGTCGAGTTCCTTGATCAGCGTCATCGGAGCACCTTTGTTATTCCGCCGCATCGAGCGTCTGGCGCGGTTCGAAATCCTCGGGGAAATGGCGGAGCGCGCTCATCACGGGCATGGGGGTGAGCCCGCCCATGGCGCAGAGCGAGCCATCGGTCATGGTCTCGCAGAGATCGGCGAGCACGTTCAGATTGCGCTCGCGGTCAATGCCCGCGGCGATCCTGTCGATCACCTCGACGCCGCGGGTTGAGCCTATGCGGCAGGGCGTGCACTTACCGCAGGACTCGATTGCGCAAAACTCCATGGCGAAGCGGGCCTGTTCGAGCATATCGACGCTGTCGTCGAAAAGAACCAGGCCGCCATGACCAACCATGGCGCTGTTCTCGGCGAAGGTCTCGTAATCCTGCTGCAGGGTGAAGAGTGAAACCGGCAGGTAGGCGCCGAGGGGACCACCCATCTGCACGGCGCGGGCCGGCCGGCCGGAGGCGGTGCCGCCGCCGAAATCATAGACGAGCTCGGCCAAGGTCACGCCGAAGGCCTTTTCCACCAGCCCGCCGCGTTTGATATTGCCGGCAAGCTGGAAGGGCAGGGTGCCGCGTGATCGGCCCGTGCCGAAATCGGCATAGAATTTGGCGCCGCGCTCCAGAATGGTGGGCACGGCGGCGAAGCTCAGCACGTTGTTGATGACGGTGGGCTTGCCGAACAGGCCTTCCAGCGCCGGGATGGGCGGCTTTGGCCTGACCGTGCCGCGGCGGCCTTCGAGGCTCTCCAGCATGGCGGTCTCTTCGCCGCAGATATAGGCGCCCGCGCCGGTGCGCACCGCAAGATCGAAGCTGCGACCCGAGCCCTGAATATCCCCACCGAGCCAACCCGACGCCTCGGCCATGGCGATGGCCTGCTTCATCACACGGATCGCGTCGGGATATTCGGAGCGGATATAGATGAAGCCCTTGGTGGCGCCCGTCGCCATGCCGGCAATGGTCATGCCCTCGATCAGGGCGTAGGGATCGCCTTCCATCAGCATGCGGTCGGCGAAGGTGCCGCTATCGCCTTCGTCGGCGTTGCAGCAGACATATTTCTGGTCGGATACCGCGTCGAGCACGGTCTTCCACTTGATGCCAGTGGGGAAGCCCGCGCCGCCGCGTCCGCGCAGGCCCGATGCGGTCACTTCGGCCACGACATCAGCCGGCGCGAGGGTGAGCGCCTTTTGCAGACCGGCATATCCGCCATGGGCGATGAAGTCATCGAGGCTCAAGGGATCGATCACGCCGCAGCGGGCGAAAGTCAGCCGCTCCTGGTTCTTGAGGTAAGGGATCTCCTCGGTGAGCCCGTGGCCGAGGGGATGGGGGCCGCCCTCCAGGAAACCGGCATCGAACAGGCCCTTCACATCGGCCGGTGTCACAGGTCCGTAGGCGATGCGGCCTTCGGGCGTCGCGATCTCGACCAAGGGTTCCAGGAAGAACATGCCGCGTGAGCCGTTGCGCACGATCGTGAGGCTGATGCCGCGGGCGGCGGCCTCTGCCGCGATCGCAGCAGCAACCTCGTCCGCGCCGACCGAACAGGCGGCGGAATCACCGGGAATATAGAGGCGGGCGGCCATCATGATGCGGCCCTCCGCTTGACATTCTCAACCAGCGCGTCGAAACGGTCAGGGTCAACCTTCCCGTAGAGCCGGCCATCTATCATCACGGCCGGCGAGAGCGCGCAATTACCCAGACAATATACTGCTTCCAGCGTGATTTCGCCATCGCTGGTGGTTTCGCCCAACCCGATGCCCAGGCGCTGCTTGGCATAGGCCTCGAGAGAGCGGCAGCCCATGGCCTGGCAGGATTCGGCCCGGCAGATCTTCACGACGTGGCGGCCGGCAGGCTCTGCCCTGAAATCGTGGTAAAAGGTGAAGACGCCGCGTGCTTCCGCCCGTGAGATGTTGAGGGCCCGCGCGATCCTGGGCAGGGCGCCTTCGGGAATATAGCCGAATGCGTCCTGCACCTCGTGATAGATCTCAATCAGGGCGTCAGGCTGGTTGTGATGGCGCTCAGTGATCGCATCTATCTTCGCGAGCGCATCTTCATCCAAGCGGCGCTCGGCGGGGTGCATTCCCGAGGCATTTCGGCGGGCAACTTCCATCTCGTAACCATCCCGGGCTCGACGCCATCAAGGGCGCAGTCTTTATTGAATCTAATCTCCCCGGGCCCAGAATCCAAATCGCTTGCATCAATCGCTTCATTGGCGGCGTCTATGGCGCATGCGATGGGTTTTGCGTCGCTTTCATGCTCGCGATCACGTCGAGAATGGCGGTGATCAGCGGCGGCAGCGGCTCACGGTCGACCGCGATCAGCCCGACCTCGTGGGCAACGTCCGGCTTGCGTAAGGGAATGGCGCGAATATTCGGCATCGGCCCCAAGAGCTCGAAGAAATATTCGGGCATGATCGCGGCAAGGCCCGTGTGACGCACATTGGCGTAGAGATGGATCACCGAATCCGTTTCGAGCCGCGGCACCGGCTTGGTGTTGGCAGCGCGAAAGGCATTGTCGATGATGCGGCGGTTCTGCATGTTCGGCGTGAGCAGGCAGAGCGGCAGCTGGGCCGCCTCGGCCCAGGTTACCGTTGCGCGCTTGGCCATCGGGCTTTCATCATGCACGAAGAGACAGTAGCGCTCGGTATAGAGCGGGGCCGAGATGAAGCCTTCGATCGACTCATTGTCGAGATAGGTGACACCGGCGTCGATCGTGTATTCCTCGAGGGACCGCAGAATCTCGATCGAGGTCTGTGAGATCACTGCGATATCGACCTCCGGATATTGCCGCTGGATGGTGCTGGTCAGCCGCGCCGCCATAGGCAATGCCGATGGAATGACGCCGAGCGCCAGGCGGCCGGCTAGCTGGGTGCGGCCCTGCTTGAATTGCTCGATCTCCTGATGGAGGGATGACCAGGCATCAAGGATGTGCAGCGCCCATTTCAGGACGCGTTCACCTTCCGTCGTCAATCCGACATAGCGCTGGCCACGCTCGACGATGGGCACACCGAGCTCCTGCTCGAGCTGGCGAATGCGCCCCGAGAGTGTCGGCTGGGTGACATTGCAGGCGCTGGCTGCCCGGGTGAAGTGCTTCTCCCGGGCGAGTGCTGCGAGATACTGAAGCTGGCGTATATCCATGGAACCACGGCGGATCTGTGCGGAACCGTTTCACAGTAGCAGGTCTCGCATCGAAGGAGGTGGACGGCAATAGGGGCGTGGGGCTTCATCACGCGCGAACGTGTTCAGGGGCATGGTCGACGGCGGACCGGGCGGGGTCTATGTTGCGAGCAAGCGATCATCAGGGGAGGCGAGGTGCTGGTTCGCATAGGGTTGGCATTACTGTTCATATCAATTGCAGGCGCCGCGGCCGCTGAGCGGCATGTGGAGTGCACTTTCGACCGGATGTCCGGCTTCAATGCCGTCGAGGGCAAGATCGAACGGACCAGAGCCGATACGGTCACGCGATGGTCTCTCACGGAAGCCGGCGATGGGACAACCTCGTCTGCCGGGCGGGCGGATGATCAGGGCGGTCGAACCGAGCGGCTGGACACGCCCGAGACCATAAATTGGCTCGAGATCAGCGAGACCGGCGGCATCACCATCACCACCATCTACAAGCAGGTCAGACGCTCGCCAGGCCGATATCTCGCGAGCCAGAGCCGCACGGCACCGCTGGCCGTGGCCGGCGCCACACCGACATTGGCGGTCGGCAGCTGCAAGGTCGATCCACCCTTGTGAGGGGGGCGTAAACCCGCTGCTCACCAGTCCGAAAATTCAGGCGCATGGGGCGTGGTTAGGCTTCTTGTCCCAGCCTCTTGCCCACCTATATCTTCACCGCAGGTTGTGCGCGAGGAAGATGCCGGAGCGGGTCTTCGGAGCCATATCCCTGACATCAATATAGGCGCCCGACACATGTGCCTCTGAAGAGGGCTCACGTCGCGGCGTGCTGAGAGAGGTGCTGCATGGATATCGAGAAGTTCACGGAGCGGGCGAGGGGCTTTCTTCAGTCGGCACAAAGCCTGGCCCTGCGTGAAGGGCATCAGCGGTTTACGCCCGAACATATTCTCAAGGTTCTGCTGGACGACGATCAGGGGCTGGCCGCCGGCCTGATCAAGGCCGCTGACGGTGACGTGAATGCCGCGCGCCAGGGGACGGCGCTGGCCCTGTCCAAGCTGCCGAAGGTCGAAGGATCCGGCGCTGGCCAGCTCTATATGGCGCCTGAGACGGCGCGGCTGTTCGATAATGCGCAAAAGCTTTCCCAAAAGGCTGGCGACAGCTATGTCACGGCCGAGCGGCTGCTGCAGGCGCTGACCCTCGAGCAGGGCACGGAGGCTGCCCGGATTCTCAAGGAGGCGGGCGTCACGCCCGTCGGCCTCAACAAGGCGATTGACGAGCTGCGCAAGGGCCGCACCGCCGATACGGCATCGGCGGAGAATGCCTATGATGCGCTCAAGAAATATGCGCGGGATCTGACCGAGGCGGCGCGGGATGGCAAGCTCGACCCGGTGATCGGGCGCGATGAGGAAATCCGGCGGACCATCCAGGTCCTGTCGCGGCGCACGAAGAACAATCCGGTGCTAATCGGCGAGCCGGGCGTGGGCAAGACAGCCATCGTCGAGGGGCTGGCGCTGCGGATCGTCAATGGCGACGTGCCAGAATCGCTGCGGGACAAGC
Source organism: Rhodoligotrophos sp. CJ14 (assembly GCF_038811545.1). Classification (GTDB taxonomy): domain Bacteria; phylum Pseudomonadota; class Alphaproteobacteria; order Rhizobiales; family Im1; genus Rhodoligotrophos; species Rhodoligotrophos ferricapiens. The sequence continues at coordinate 1,403,931 of NZ_CP133319.1, read as the reverse complement.
GGCTGTTGGCGCTCGACATGGGTGCGCTGATTGCCGGTGCGAAGTATCGTGGCGAATTCGAGGAGCGCCTCAAAGCGGTGCTCGAAGAAGTGACGTCGACCGAGGGCAATATCATCCTGTTCATCGACGAGATGCATACGCTGGTCGGTGCCGGCAAGGCGGACGGGGCGATGGACGCCTCCAACCTGCTGAAGCCCGCGCTGGCCCGGGGCGAGCTGCATTGCGTCGGTGCGACCACGCTCGATGAATATCGCAAGCATGTGGAGAAAGACGCCGCACTGGCGCGGCGCTTCCAGCCGGTATTCGTCTCCGAGCCGACGGTCGAGGATACGATCTCGATCCTGCGTGGCCTGAAAGAGAAATACGAGCTGCATCACGGGGTGCGCATCACGGATGCGGCGATCGTGGCGGCAGCGACGCTGTCGAACCGCTATATCACCGACCGCTTCTTGCCGGACAAGGCGATCGACCTGATCGACGAGGCGGCGTCGCGGCTGCGGATGCAGGTTGATTCGAAGCCCGAGGAGCTCGACGAGCTCGATCGCAAGGTCATTCAGCTCAAGATCGAGCGCGAGGCGCTGCGCAAGGAAACGGATCGGGCCTCGCAGGACAGGCTGGAGCGGCTGGAGAAGGAACTTGCCGAGCTGGAGCAGCGGTCGGCCGAGCTCACCCAGCGCTGGAAGTCGGAGAAGGAAAAGCTCTCTTCCGCCCAGAAGCTGAAGGAGGAGCTGGACCAGGCCCGGATCGAGCTCGATCAGGCGCAGCGGCGCGGTGATCTCGCCCGTGCGGGCGAGCTTGCCTATGGGGTCATCCCGCAGCTCGAGCGCAAGCTCAAGGAGACGGAGGAGGCCCAGCAAGGCGCGCTGGTCGACGAGGCCGTCACCGATAATCACGTGGCCCAGGTGGTGTCGCGCTGGACCGGCGTTCCCGTCGACAAGATGCTCGAGGGTGAGCGCGAGAAGCTCTTGCGGATGGAACTCGAGCTGGCGAAGCGCGTGATCGGCCAGGATGAGGCGATCGAGGCGGTCTCGACCGCTGTCCGGCGCGCGCGTGCCGGGCTCAAGGACCCGAATCGACCGATCGGCTCGTTCCTGTTCCTGGGTCCCACGGGCGTCGGCAAGACGGAGCTGACCAAGGCCCTGGCCTCGTTCCTGTTCGATGACGAGCAGGCAGTGCTCAGGCTCGACATGTCGGAATATATGGAGAAGCACGCGGTTGCCCGGCTGATCGGCGCGCCGCCCGGCTATGTCGGCTACGAGGAAGGCGGAGCGCTCACCGAGGCGGTGCGGCGGCGGCCCTATCAGGTCGTGCTGTTCGACGAGGTGGAGAAGGCCCATCCGGATGTGTTCAACATCCTGCTGCAGGTGCTCGATGAAGGCCGCCTGACCGATGGCCATGGCCGGACGGTGGACTTCCGCAACACTCTCGTGATCCTGACGTCCAATCTGGGCGCGGATATCCTGGTGAACCAGCCGGAGAATGAACCGGTGGAAGCGGTGCGCGGCAAGGTCATGGATGTCGTGCGCGCGAGCTTCAGGCCCGAGTTCCTCAACCGGCTGGACGAGATTCTGCTGTTCCAGAGGCTCAAGGCCGATCAGATCCGCAAGATCGTGGATGTGCAGATCGAGCGGCTGCAGCGGCTGCTTGCCGATCGCAAGATCACCATCGATCTTGATGACAAGGCGCGGGACTGGCTCGGCCGGCGTGGCTATGACCCGGCTTATGGCGCGCGGCCATTGCGCCGCGTCATTCAGAAGTCGCTGCAGGATCCGTTGGCCGAGCAGATCCTCGCCGGCAAGATCAATGACGGCGATACGGTCACGGTGTCGGCGGATGACAATGGGCTCCTGATCAATGGCACGCCTGCTGGGCTCAAGCAGGCGGCGTGATCAGCGAGAGGTGACAAGCCCTGGCTGCCCTGCTTGGAACGGGGCGGCCAGGGGAATGTGCGATACCGATGCCGTCAGCGCTCTGGATCACCGGGCCAAGCCCGGTGATGACGTGGTTTTCTCGCTATTCGCCTGGCTCGACCGGCACCGGTCACGGCAGCTTTGCCCGTTTTCGTATTGGCAGTGTTGTCAGGTTGAGCGATAAGCAATGGGGGGAGGCGCGGCTGTTCATGGGCCGCGTTGCGCATGGGGGCCGCGCATTGCCGAGACCGCCTGCCAATATCGATTTCGGCGTTGATGATCATCCGCCGCTTCTGCAGGTGGTGCTGCTGGGCATTCAGTATGCCTTCCTGCTGTCGGTCTATCTCGTCATCGTGGTGATCATCGTCCGTGCGGCCGGGGCTGCGCCGGATGTGGCGCGCAGCGCGGTGAGCATGGCGATGATTGCGGCCGCGATCGCCACGGTGCTGCAGGCGCTGCCGCGCGGGCCGGTCGGGTCGGGCTTCATGGCGCCACCGGTCTTCTCTGCCATCTATCTCGGACCTTCGATCCTCGCCGCACAGACCGGAGGGCTTCCGGCCGTGTTCGCGATGACCCTCTTTGCCGGCCTGGTCGAGGCCGCACTCTCACCGTTTCTCCATAGGCTGCGCATCATCATGCAGCCGACGATCAGCGGCCTCACCATCTGCGTGATCGCACTGCAGCTCGGCATTGTCGGCATGCAGCAGACGCTGGATGTGAGCAATGTCGGCTCGCCGGATTTCGCAAGGCACGTGCTGGTCTCGGTGATCACGCTGGCCACCGCCATTGGCCTGACCATCTGGGGGAAAGGCGTCTGGAAGCTCGTCTGCTCGCTGCTCGGGCTGATCGCCGGGGTTGCGGCTGCGCTGATTGCTGGGTTGTTTACCGCGGCAAGCTTCTCGCAGCTCGCCGCTGCCCCGTGGTTTGCCATACCCGACCTCAGCTATATCTCCTTCAAGCCGGATCTCGCGCTGCTGCCGACCTTTCTTGCCGCAGGGCTTGCTGCGACGCTGCGCACGGTGGGTGTGGTGACGACGTGCCAGAAGGCCAATGATGCCTCGTGGATCAAGCCCGATTTCGGCAATCTGCGTAAAGGCGTGCTGGCCGACGGGCTTGGATGCGCCCTGGGTGGAGCACTGGGAGCGCCGGGCATGAATATTGCGCCGAGCCTGGTCGGGGTTTCGATCGCGACGGGCGTTACGAGCCGGGTGATCGCCTATGCCTGCGCGGCCGTGCTGGTGGTGCTCGCCTTCGTGCCCAAGGTTGCGGACGCCTTCCTGCAACTGCCGATGTCGGTGGCGGGGGCGCTGCTCGTGTTCACCGCCTCGATCATGCTGGCGAGCGGCTTACAGCTCATGATCTCGCGGGTGCTCGACCTGCGCTCGACCTTCATCATCGGTCTCGGGCTGCTCGTGCCGCTCACACGTATGGTGAGCCCGGAGTTTTTTGCCCATCTGCCTTCTTGGGTCAGGATCTTCGCGGATAGCGACCTCGCGGTGAGCCTCATCGTGGCGATCGGCCTGTTGCTGATCTTCCGCATTGCCTCCCACAAGACCGAGATCATCCTGTGGAAACAATCCGATGAGGCGTTGGGCAGCCTCCGCACGAGCCTGCAGAAGAATGCCAAGGAATGGCATCTCAACACGGCGACCATCGATCGGGTGGTTGCCAATGTCGAGCAGGCGATCCTGCTGCTGAAGGAGGGCCGCCTCATCAAGCAGCCGCTCACCATTCAGGCGACCGCCGGGCAGGATTCGCTGGACATTTCGCTGCGCTATACGGGATTGCCGCTGTTCATCAATGACATCAACACGCCCTTGTCAGAGGCCAATGAGGAGAGCCCGGCGGCGATGGGCATGCAGCATATGTCCATGGGCGTGTTTCCGGATCGTTCCTCGACCACGGCCCGAGGCAGCGAGAGCATCGTCCGCCTCGGGTTCGATATCGCCTGAACGCACTCACGCTGGATGTGCGCTCGGCCAGAGCGCGTTTCAGATCGTTCCGAAAATGCCTTACGCCTTGCTCCGCATGGTCTTGAGGGCTTCGGCCCAGCGCTTCAGCTCCTTCAGCATGGCATCCGCGCTCTGGGTGTGCACGTCCTGCGCCTCGAATTTGCCGTCCTTCACCAGCCCGTGCACGTTGGGGATCATGACCTGATCCATAATCGGCATCATCCTCAGAGTGGTAACCAGCAGCTTTGTCTGCTGCACGGACCTGATGCCGCCGGAGACGCCGCCATAGCTCACGAAGCCGGCCGGCTTGTCGTTCCATTCGAGATAGAGATAGTTGAGCGCGTTCACCAAGGCCGGTGTCGGCCCGAAATTGTATTCCGGCACGACAAAGGCATAGGCATCTGCGGGCGCGATCGCCGCGGCCCAGCGCCGGGTGTGCTCATGCTCGTATTTCTGCATGCGCGGGTGGTGCGGCTCGTCGAAGATCGGCAGGTTGAAATCGGCAAGGTCCAGCAGGTGAACATCGAAGCTGCCATGGTTCTTGGCATAGTCATAAAACCACTGACCGACGGGCAACCCAACGCGGCCGGGGCGCGTGCTGGCGATTATCACGTTAAGATGCAGGCTCATTCGAACACTCGCTCCTCGAAAGGTCCGGCACATACCAACGGGGCTGTGCCGACATCGTGCCAGATTGCGGGATGCGGCCGGCAGCGCCAAGAGGGCATTTACAGGTCACTCGGTTACATCCATGTGCCCGGTCGGGTGGAGAGCCCGGTCATGTACCCGCTCAGGCGATCTTGCCCCCGCCCTGCTTGGTGATGACGACCACAGAGGGGCGCACTGGCATGTCATCGCGGAAATCCGGCCAGCGGGTGGAGAGGTCCTCGTAATAGGAGGGCCGGCCGAATTTCTCCCAATCCTCACCGCCATCGCCGGGGTGCTGCACGGCCACGAACATGGTGGTCATGTCCGGCGTCAGGAGCGGGCCGCACATCTCCGCACCAATCGGCACCCGGAAAAACAGCTTGGAGGTTCCGCGCGCGGCACCTTCCGTATCGATCGCCCACAGCCCATCGGTGCGACCGGTTTCTTTCGGCGAGTTGCCATCGGTCGAGACCCAGAGGCGGCCGTCCGCATCGATCGCGCAGTTGTCGGGCATGCCAAACCAGCCGTTCCTCGTGGTTTCGGTGGAGAAGGTCGCGCCGACCTCGGCGATCGATGGGTCGCCACAGCGCAGAAGGATCTCCCATGTGCCCTTGGTGGCGCTGAAGTCGCCATCCTGCTCGGCAATCTCGATGATGTGGCCGAAGGCATTGTTCACGCGCGGATTGGCGGCATTGGCCTCCTTGCGCTTGGTGTTGTTGGTCAGCATCACATAGACACGGCCGTTCAGCCCGTCGGGCTGCACGTCCTCCGGCCGGTCCATCGGGGTGGCGCCGAGGAGATCGGCGGCGCGGCGGGTCTCGATCAGCACATCCGCCTGGGCTTCGAATCCGTTCGCCTGGGTCAGCGGGCCCTCGCCAAAGACGAGGGGCAGCCAGTTGAGCGTGCCATCATCCTCGAATCTCGCCACATAGAGGGTGCCCTCGTCCAGGAGATCCATATTGGCGGCACGGTCGCTCGGGTTGAAGGTGCCGGCGGTCACGAATTTGTAGACATAGTCGAAACGCTCGTCATCGCCGAGATAGAAGACGACCTTGCCATTCTTCGCGACAATGGATTCTGCACCTTCGTGCTTGAAGCGACCAAGCGCCGTGCGCTTCTTCGGCGTTGCATTGGGATCGAGCGCGTCGACCTCCACAACCCAGCCAAACCGGTTCGGCTCGTTCGGCTCTTTGCCGATATCGAAGCGCTCGTGGAACTTGCCCCAGGCATAGGTCCCCTCAGGGATGCCCATGCGCTTGTAGTTGGCAGTCTCGCGATGGCCCTCGGGAAGTTCGCCCAAGAAGTAGCCGTGAACATTCTCCTCGGCCATGACATATGTGTTCCAGGGTGTGACGCCCCCGGCGCAGTTGTTGACGGTGCCAAGCACCTTGCGACCCGACGGATCGGCCTTGGTCTGCATGCGCGAATTGCCGGCGGCCGGACCGGTGATCTCTATTTCGGTCGTGGCGGTGATACGGCGGTTATAGGGGCTGTTCTTGATCACCTGCCATTTACCGTCGACGCGCCGGATCTCGACGATGCTGCCACCATGGGCGGCCATTTCGATGTCAACCCGCTTGGCATCGGGATCGGCGACCTTGATCTCGCCGTCGACAATCGAGACGATGCCCGGGAACATCAGATGCTCGTTGGTGTATTCGTGATTGACCACGAGCAGGCCACGATCATCGGCGCCATCCAGCGGAATGAAGCCGACATAATCGTTGTTGTAGCCAAACTGGCGGGCCTGGGCTTCCGGGGTTTGGTTGGCTGGATCGAACGGGGGTGAGTTGGGAAAGATGCCATCGCCCCAGCGCAAGAGAATATCGGCGTCGTAGCCTTCGGCCACGTGATGGGTCTCATCAACGCCGGCCTCAACCTCGGTAAAGGTGAAGCGGGACTGGGGCGGCATGCCGGCTTGCGCGTCACTGGCGGCGAGCAAGGCCATGGGGCTCACAGTTGCGGCAATGGCGGTTGCGGCCAGCGAGCCGGCCAGGAAGCCTCGGCGTGAGAAGCGCGCGGCGATGATGTCTCCAATGGTCCGGTTATTGGTCGGGTTCAGTCCCTCGCCATCGGCCTCCTCAAGTCGGCTGGTGCGAAAGATCTGACGTCCATCGGGGGTATGCTCGGTCATGGGAATGACACCTCGGGTCGGCCTAATGTAGTCTGGAACCGTTCCAGACCGCATTAGGACCGACGCGTTACAGGCGCGTGACAGAGAATGGACCAGTCCGCTCAAGTCGAGCGGAGCTCATTTCACCCTCTCACTCGGCCTTCAGGAATTCGCCGACTTCCAGCAGTACGAATTCGTTATCGTCGGCCTTGTCGGTCGCGCGGCCAGCCGAGAAGGGAAGATTGTTGTCATTGCCGACGACAATATGATTGTCGTCGATCACGTCCACATTCTCGATGGTGACGAATGGCATCGTGTAGACGCCGTCCTTGGCCCCCTGGCGCGCCTTGCCATTGGGATCCTTAATCGCCAGGAGATCGATATAGCCGATCTTGCGCACAGGCTCGCCCTTGCCGTCAGCGGTGAGCGCGATCTTGTAGATACGTTTGAAGGTTGCGGGCTTATCGAAGCAATCGGGCTGGGGCTTTGCCGGATCTGCACAGGATTTGTCGGGGAGACCTGCGCCATTGTCGCGCTCAATGACGAGGCCCGTTACCTCATCGATCATGTTGAAGTCGCCGATAGCCTCTCCACCTTTCGACAAGGGATAGGCCCAGGACCGGCCGGTCCAGTCGCCTTTGGCCGTGTCAAATTCGAGAATGCGCAAGGCGGGATTGCCCGCGACAGTCTCGACCGATCCATCGGGCTTGAACAGAGGACCTTCGAGCAGGGCATAAAGCTTGCTGCCGTCGGGCGACATGGCCATGCCCTCATAACCGCCTGAGCGCTTAAGGTTGAAGGCAGGCATTGCCGCCTTGGGATTGGCGGGCGTTGTCAGGGTGGGGTGATCGGGTGACTGAACGGGCTTACCATCGGCGACCGTGTCATGCACCGATTTCAGCCGACCCTGCTGGTCCACCTTGAGCAGATAGGGTCCGAACTCCTCGCCGATCCAAAAGCCGTCGGCCACAGGCTGGATCGACTCGATGTCGAAATCGGCGCCAGTGAGATAGCGGGTTGCGGCTCCTTCCATGGCAATCGGGAAGGGGGCGCGTTTGTCCGGATCGCTCAGGAAGATCGTCTCGAGCCGCTCTACCTGACCGCTTTCCCAATCGAGCCGAAGATGGTGCAGCATCAGGGCAGCATCGGATGAGTTCAGCTTGTTGCCGAAGCCATTGTCCGAGAGCACCCAGAAGGTGCTGTCATCCATGGCTTTGATGCCGGAGAAGCCCTGGAGGGGCTGACCATCGAGGGGAAGCTTCACGTCGGTCACGCGCGCGCTGTCCTTGCCCGGCACCGTGCCCAAAGCTTCGGTGCGCTTACGATCCGGGGTGGTGAACTTGCCCGCCTGCCTCAGATGGTCGGGCGCATCGGCCGGCGCCGGCACCGTACTGTTGGCCGGCAGCACTGCCTGGCCCGCAAGGGTGGCCGGATATTGCTTCTCCTGAGAGAGAGCCGGGCTGACCAGAGCGATGGCGAGAGCCGTCGCTGACAACAATGCTGCGCGCATTCGCGAGTCCTCTTGGATATGTCCGATGGACGGCGAGGATTCGCGGCTTCGGGTCTCAGCGACGTCACAGAGCCATGAAGATTGCGTGACGGGCGGAAGGGCAGCCTTTTAGGAACTGCCGTTCAGCGCGAGCGCGGAGAGGGGCCGGATGGGCGATATGGCAATCGAAGAGCAACCGGCACGGGCCAGGCCGAATGATTGGAGCCATGTCTCGGATTGCGGCAAGGCAATCTTCATCTTGACGGCGCGATCACAAGCGATCGAGGTCTGCACGACAAACCACGCGATCCGGTCCGTCGGCGAAAGCGTCACCGCCACTGGGCCCAAGACGGGCGCAGCCGAGCCGGCAGAGGCCGCCTCATTGCCATGGCGAACCGGGACCGTCACGGCCTTGCCGCTTCCATCTTCAACGGCGACATTGGGATAACCGAGAAGATGGCAGACAGTCTTGCCATTGTATTCGACGATATAGGCGCGTTCGATCCAGTCCGATCCGCCGTCGGAAAAGCCCAGCTTGATCGAAATGTCGGAGGGGGCGCATTCGGGAACGAACTTCACGGCCACGGTCGCCAGCGGCCCATGCAAATTGGCCAAAAAGCTAATGTTGACTGGCCGGTCGGTGTTGGTGCCGGTAAGGCAGGACAAATCGCCAAGGCAAGGCTTGCCATGATCCTCGTGCCAGGTCAGAGGGGCTTCGGCCAGGCCCTGTCCGATATCGCTGAACAGGCTGAGGGCGACCTGCTGATAGCCGGTCTTGGGATCCATTCGGGTGTTGCCCGCCATGGACGGTTCACATGCCGGCTGATCAACGCTCTGACGGCAGACGTCATCCTGTGCCCGGCTCGACTGAGGCATGACCAGCGCGAGCAGCAGCGATACAGCGCATAGCCAGGGACGTATGGTCTGCATTGTTCAATCCTCTGTCGAGCAAGCGCCGATCATTCGGGCTGATGCCGGCAGAACCGAGCCCTGCCAATGGCCCTGTGGTGGCGCTTCCGGGAAAAGATCGCGAATGAGCTCCAGTCATAGGAGCATCTAGAATGCGTTCTCTTCCTTAAAAGAACTGATCAAATTGACGGAAATAGTCGATCTCGGCCGGCAATGGATAATTTATACTTACAGGCGGCCGAGAAATGCCTCAACGCGAACCAATGCAAGTTGGCCCGCTTCGCCATCCAGGTCAAACTGATATTCGTGAGGCAGGGCAGGCTTGTGGTCTTGGGGAAAGAACAGGGTGTCCACGGGAACGCCCTTGGCCGCAAGCACGTCGGCCAGTTCGGTCGATTGAGGCAGCAGCGGATCGTCATTGCCAGCCGAGATGAAGGCCGGCGGGAAATCCTGGGTTAGGTAGTGTATGACGGATGCCGGCGCGATCCGGCGATCGGTGGCGAAATCCTTCACCCCGGTATAGGACCAGAGCACCGTTTCCAGGTAGCTGTGAAACGGCCCCTCGAGTTTGATCAGGGAGAGGTCGTAGGCTCCGCAGAAGAGGATCGCTCCGCGCAGCTGCTCGCGGGCGATGGCCGGGGTGATGCCGACGGTTCTGGAATATTCCGGCACGCTGATGATGTTGGCGAGCTGGGCCGCGATCTGTGATCCCGCGGAATCACCAGCCAGCACGAAGCGCGCCGGGTCGATATGAAAGCGTCCCGCATTGCGGGCGAGAAAGGCCAGCGCGGCATTCACCTGCTTCACCGGGGTCGGGTAGGTCTTGGCGGGCGCCAGCGAATAGCCGATGGCTGCCACAACATAGCCACGCGCCGCAAGGATGCGGGCATATCCCGCCACCATCTCCTTGCTGCCGGAGATCCAGCCGCCACCATGGATCCAGATGATGGCGGTCAAACGATCCGCAGATTCGACCGTCGTGGGGTAGTAGAGATCAAGCCGCGCATCGGCATCGCCTGGATCATAGACCACGTTGCGCTGGACAGCGGTGCCGGGTGGAACATGTTTCTCAAGCGCGCGGGTCATTCTCGCTGCCTCCCGGTCGGATAGATAGCGGAAGAACAGGGCTTCCGGCCAGGGGCTCAGCTGAATGGCGATAAAGCCAGCGGCGGCAAGGGCCAGGGCTAAGCCACCGGACCAGAGAAGCCATCTTGCCACGGCTGCACCTCTCGCGAGCGCTGCCGGGCCGCCAGCTCATCGAAAACACATAGCCCGGAATGCAGCTTCAGGATGCGGCGCCGTCGCTTGCCAGCAGCTTAAAGCGGGTGCGTGCTTTCAACCAATGGGGTGAGCGGGCCACAGTTTCCGCTTCGCTTGAAAAATGCTCTAATATGGGTGGATCTCCTCTCGGGGACTCCATCGCGCTGCAATCACATCCGAATACGAGAGAAACCATTGATCCCTGTCGCCAAGGTGGGCTGGTCGGTTGCGCTGGCCATCATTTCATCCTGCCTGCTCCCGGGCGCAGCCGAGGCGGCGGATGGTGCGGAGAGGATCTCCGCCGCCGTCGATGAGGCCATAGGCCCGCTTATGTCGGACTATAAGGTCCCCGGAATGGCTGTGGCCGTGACGGTGCGCGGTCAGCGGCATTTCTTCACGTATGGCGTTGCCTCGAAAGACACCAAGCAGGCGGTGACAAAGGATACGCTTTTCGAGATCGGCTCGGTCAGCAAGACATTCGCGGCGATGCTTGCGGCCTATGCCCAGGCACTCGGGAAGATGTCGCTCGAGGATCATCCGAGCAAATACATGCCGGAGCTACGTGGCAGCGCCATCGACCGGGCGAGCCTCCTCAATCTGGGCACCTATAGCGCGGGCGGATTGCCGCTTCAGTTTCCCAAGGGCGTCACCGATGGCGGTATGATCCGGTATTTTCAGCAGTGGAAACCGGCCGCGGCACCGGGCAGCCAACGGCGCTACTCCAATCCCAGCATCGGCCTTTTCGGGCATGCCACAGCTCTGGCGATGAGGGGCGATTACGCCGACCTCATGGAACGCGAGATTTTTCCCAGGCTCGGCATGCAGCAGAGCTATGTGAGGGTGCCGGAAGCAGAGATGGGCCGTTACGCCTGGGGCTACGACAAGGCCAACAAGCCTAGCCGGATGACCCGAGGCGTTCTCTATGCGGGACCTTACGGGGTCAAATCAACAGCGGAGGACATGATCCGGTATGTCGAGGCCAATATCAGCCCAGAGGCGCTGGAGCCCTCGATAGAACGGGCGATCGAGGCCACGCATATCGGCTATTTCAGAGTGGGTGCGATGGTGCAGGGATTGGGCTGGGAGCAATATCCCTATCCTGTCGCGCTCGACAGGCTGCTCGACGGCAATTCCGAAGCCATGGCGATGGAGCCTCAGCCGGCCACGGAACTCACGCCGCCTCTCGTGGCGTCCGCCCCGACTTTGTTCAACAAGACCGGCTCGACCAGAGGGTTCAGCGCCTATGTGGCGTTCGTGCCCAAGGAAGAGATCGGGATTGTGATGCTGGCGAATAACAATGTGCCGATTCCGGCGCGCATCAAAGCGGCGCATGCGGTGCTCACCGCGCTGTCGGCCGAGGTTCGGTAAGTCACAAGTCTGGCCTGCAACCTCGCGCCGTTTCGCCTGTGGAGGCCGACATCGGCGTCATGCCGGCCCTCCAAGCGCTGCTGCCTGTGACTTGCTATTGCGGCATCACCACCGTGAGATAGGGCGCTTTCGGCGTCTCCGACGGGCCCACCAGCGCCGGCGCGGCGTTGCGTACTGGCTTCAGGCTCTTGAGATAGGCCGCGAGGGCGAAAGCATCCTCATCGGTGAGCTTCCCATAGTGAGAATAGGGCATGGCCGGTGCGAGGATGCGCCCGTCCGGCCGTTCGCCTTTGCGGACCGCATTCACGATCTCGGCTTCGCTCCATTTTCCCAAGCCCGTCTCGGGGTCGGGCGTGAGATTGGGTGGATAAAAGATGCCAAGCCCGGGAATTTGGAAGCCCACCTCGGAGCCCGCGAGATATTTTGCCGGGTCGGGCTTACCCAAGAAGACACCGGTGGTGTGACACCCGCCACAATCCATGATCGTGGCCAGGTATTCTCCCCGCTTGATCTTATCCTTGTCCGCGGCTGCTGAAGCGGGTGCCAGCATGAGCATAAGCAGCCCCAATCCAAGCGCTGCACGCGCAACCGACCATCTCCCCATGGCGATATCCCTTTCATTGTTGATGTTGACGATCGGGCTGGCAAAGCCCTGCTTCTGTGCCGGGCTCGTCCTATTCTTGAGATGCGGCCCCTTGCCTTGCCGCCTCCAGAAGCGCGCGTATGGCCCAGCGCGTCACCTCCCGAGCCTCGGTCTCATCGAGTAGAAGGACATCCTTCAACACAACCATCGCTTCCGGCCCGAGAACCACCGCCAGGGCCTTGTTCAGCCGATCGAAATCCGCCGGCCTCAGCTGGTCGCGTGCCGGCGCGAGCGCCGCCTCGATCAGGGGGCTGCGGCGGTTCCGACGCGTCAAGGCAGTCTTATCATCGCCCGCCCGCACGCTCTGTTCGAGGGCGTGCACCAGCATCAAGCGAACCTGGGTTTCGTTCTCCAGGATGACATCATTGAATGCGGCGTCGACCCGTTCGAGGCGCGATAGCAGATCCTCGGGCTGATCATCCGGGAACAGATCTTCTGCTTCTGGCAGGGGAACATCGAGGGATGCCTCGGCCAGGAGCGCGTCGAGGCTTGGAAAGTAGCGATAGGCGGTCGCCCGCGAGACCATGGCGGCGTCAGCGATCTCTTCGAAGCTGGGCCGGCGACCTTCTTTCATGAGGCGCGATGCAGCCTGAAGAAGGTCCTTGCGCGTGCGCTTCCGCTGGTTCGAGCGCCGGGTGGGCCTACCGCGCGGGCGAGCGTGCGATATGGTCTCTACTCGAGAAATAGGCTGAGGCTCCCTCTGATCCCTGGGCAGGAGTCATAGTGAGACTTTTGTCTCAATACAAGAGGGGTTTCTCATGCCTGGCACGTCCGGCAGGTCACGCCGAAGAAGCGTGTATTCCCGACAAATGGTTGAGGCTGAGACCCTCAGCGGCTCTCAGCTTCAACGATCGTGGGGGTGATGTTACCTTCAGCAATGTCGGAGAGAATGAGATCGGTATCCTTCTCCTCCTCGAGAATGCCGTTCAGGATCTGAGCATCGTTCTTGAGGCCCAAGGCCTTGGCGTAAGAGGCCAGCGTGCCGTAGACCGCGATTTCATAGTGTTCGATGCGCTGCGCCGAGGCGATCAGGCCAGCATCGCGCAGCGCGCCCCCTTCCGTAAAGGAAGCCATCTTCTTCGTTTCCGTGGTGAGGGCCTCGATACCCTGATCGGTGTGCTCATCGACAGAGGCGGCCTGGGCACTGATCAGGCCTTCGATAAGACGCTGATGCTCGGCGGTCGCCTCGCTGTGCTCTCTGAATGCCCTTCTGCAGCTCCGGGTTCGAGGCCTTATCCGACATCTCCTTCAGAGTGCCCTTGAGCATGGACTCGAAGCTTCTCGCCTCCTGGAGTTCGGCGATATACATGTCCTTCAGACTGGTGATATTCATCGACGTCTATCCCTCTTTGTCCGTCGAGAGAAGACGAGATGGACCCTGACGGTTCCCGCTTCGTCGCGGCGCGTGCGGCGCGCTGCTGTTCTGCGCCGTACGATTTCGCTCCCGGTCTAGCGATGGCTTGGCGGTGCTCCCGTGACGGTCGGCTTTGACGCTTTGATCAGCAGGACATCGATCTTGAAGCTGCCGTCGGGTTCGGTCTCGAAATAATCGATGACATTCTTCGAAACGGCGGATTGAAGCGCGCGAATGGCATCGGCCTGGACCTTCGGCGTTCCGATCCGCTCGACCCAGGAGGTGAATTCGAGCCGCAAGCGAAAGCGGGCGGCGGTTTCCGAAACAAAGCCGGCGCGGCCGATCGCTGCTTCCCATTCGGGCCGCGAATAGCTTCGCACATGCGAGCAGTCGCGCAGCATTTCGATGGTCTGAAAGAAGGTGTCGAGCAGCGGTTTCGTCGGCCCCAGCGTGTCGACCACCCCGAGCGTGCCACCGGGCTTGAGCACACGGGCCGCCGCGCGAAGCCCCGCATCGAGATCATCCCAGTGGTGAGCGCTGAACCGGGTCAGCACCATGTCGAAGCTCTCATCCTCGAATGGCAGCTTCTCCGCCACGCCCTGGCGGGTGCTCACGTTGCCAAGACCTCTTTCCCCAGCGGTGCGGGCGACGACGGCCAACATCTCGGGAGAGAGATCATAGGCGATAATCTCCCTCACGTGCGGGGCGACATTCAGAGTCACATGCCCGCCGCCACAGCCGAGGTCGAGCACCCGCGCGTGTGACTGGCCGTGGACCAAGGCGCAGAGCGCCTCCAGATCATCGCTCTGCGAGTGGACCGCGCTCTTGAGGTAAGCCTCGGCACGCGCGCCAAACTGGCCGCCGACCAGGGCTTGGTGGCTCTTCACTTCTGACATGTGGCTGCTCCGTTCTCATGTGTCTCGCGGGACACTGTGCGGGATCCATAGCAGCACCATTACACTGGTTTAAGATCGAGATTTATGCTGGTATAAATTCCATCATGGTGCGGACGCGATCATCGGAGCAGCGGCGGGAGTTAGGCGCCTTCGTTCGGGCCTTGCGGGAGAAGCTCGCGCCGGCTGACATGGGCTTGCCGGCGGGCCAACGCCGAAGGACACCAGGCCTGCGACGTGAGGAGATCGCCCATCTCTCCGGGCTCAGCACCACCTGGTATACGTGGCTCGAACAAGGGCGTGATATCTCGGTCTCGCCTTCGGCGCTGGCGAGGCTCGCCCATGCCTTGCGGCTTGGACGCGCCGAGCGCGCCTATCTCTTCGAACTGGCCGGGATACGAGACCCGGATGAGGATGCGATCGAGGACAATGCCGTTTCGGCGGCCGTGCTGGCGTCCGTCACCACCATTGACTCGCCCGCCTATATTCTCAACCGCTGCTGGACCGCGCTGAGCTGGAATCATAAAGCGGAGCGTCTGTTTGCAGGCTGGCTCGATCGGCCCGGCGAACGCAACCTGCTCAGGTTCATCTTTCTCGAGCCGTCAGCGCGATCGTTGATCCATCGCTACGAGGAGCGTGCACGCCGGGTGGTTGGCGAGTTCCGGGCCGATGTGAGCAGTCATACCACCGAGCCGGCCATCCGAAGCCTCATCGGGGAGCTTCGCAGCCAGAGCACTGATTTCGCCCGATACTGGGACGAGCATTGGGTGCTCGGCCGCGAGGGCGGCGAGCGCACGTTCAATCATCCCACGGACGGCTTTCTCGATTATCAGCAGGTGACGTTCCGGGTCGCCAGCCATCCCGATCTCAAGCTGACCATCCTGATCGAGCAAGCCGCCCTTGCTGATGCTCTCGCAGGCTCTGGCTCGCTCAGCTCGACGCCGTCCTGAGCGAGGTCAGGATGCCGAGATGGGTCTGGATCGCAGGAACCGCCACGATGGACGCGGCGCGGGCCACCGGATCAGGACCACGGCTTGCGTAGGATCTGTGGATCCGCAGAAGCTCCCTATGGCCTTGCACCTGACCTTGAATATACATCGCATCGAATTCGGGGCCGCGCATCGCCTGCAGGCGCTCGAGGATGGCGGCGTGATCTCGCCGCATGCCGGCCGAACCAGGAGCTGCGCCAAAGGCGCGAGCGATCGCCTCCTGCTCATCCATTTCGAGCATCGCGAAATTGCGCACAAGCGGGTTCTGTGAATTCCGCCGGGCCAGCTCGCTTGTCATCAGGGCGAAGTCGCCGCCCATCAAGGCCGACCGTTTCAGCTGGTCCATGGCCTGGGCCTGGGCTGTGGTTGTTGCAGACGCGATGGGTATAGCAAAGCTTGCAAGCCCAGTTGCAGCGGCAAGAAGTTTCCTCCGGTCCATTGTGGATCTCCGCGCGGGAAGCCGACGACCATCGTCGACGAGACCTGCATAACATCAGAGCCGAGCCCGCGTTCCAGTTCGGTCCATGGGGTTTGACTGCGTGCAGGGTGCGGGAACTTCTAGCGCACCCTCTCATTTCTACTTGCAGAGATTAGGGCGCCTAGGGTGTCCACGGAACCTCGTAAGGAGGAACGATGAGGAAATTCGGTTGGCTAATGCTCGGTCTGGCTGCCATGGGTGCCATGCGCTGGTACAAGGGTTGGGGCGGCCAAGGGCCGGATGGGGCGCATGGTTCGGCGGACGACCACTCAGCTCGCACATCTCAGGGAGATGGAGCCTCTCATAGGGCGGCGGCTTTCGATCCGGACATCCGGGTGCGGAAGAATGATCCGGCAGCCTATGGCGAGGGTCGGCCGGCCGGTCCTGAGAGCATGCGGGATCCGCCCAAGAGCTATTGGGACAAGGTGGACGAAGCATCGGATGAATCGTTTCCGGCCAGTGATCCGCCGGCCTATTCGGTTCCGAAGCACTGAGCTAAGCCGCGGGCGATAGCATCTGAGAGGCACAGGTTGATGGCATCGCGCGAGATCCGCGGTGCCTGATCGTATGTGCCTTTGCGTCTCAAGCAGATTTTTTAATCACGCACGAAATATTGAAGGGAGTCTTCGGGAATAAGTTTGTGAGGCAGACGTTATCTGAACATCTCGGCTGGCCTGAAGGTGTTTCGATCAGAAGGCAAGTTGATGCAGAGCAAGACGATAGCTCACCAACAGCCGAACCGGTTCAAATGTGTACCTCAGGGACCGGTCGACATCAAAGTACCAGCCCAAGCTGAGATTTTGTTTCCATAACAGGAGGACAGTTCTCATGACTGCGAGGAAAGCACTTGTTCTGGCGGCATTGCTGGGCGCAGCTTGGGCGCCCGCCGCCGCACAGGCCCAAGAGGTCTTCGCCACCACCGATCTCAATCTGCGTGCGGGACCGAGCCCCGAATTTCCAGTGGTCACGGCCATTCCCGCCCAGCAATCCGTGGAGTTTCATGGCTGCCTCGAGGGGCGCAGCTGGTGTGATGTCACCTTCAATGGCAATCGCGGCTGGGCCTATGGACGGTACCTTGCCTATCAGACCGCCAGCGTGCGCACCGTCGTGACGCAGGCCCCGGCGACGGTCGAGGTGCCAACGGTGACCTATGACACGGCCGAGTATTGGGACACCTATTATCGCGACCGGCCATTCTACCAGCAGCGTGAACGCTGGATTCACGTCGCCGATGGCACGAGTCCCGCCGCGGGTGCCGCAGCCGGCGCCGCTGCAGGTGGGGCAATTGGCGGCCCCGTTGGCGCAGTGGCGGGCGGCGTTGTCGGCGGAGCCGTGGGCACCGCTGGCGCCGTGGTCGGTGGCGCTGTGGGCACAGCTGGGGCCGTGGTCGACGCTGTCACCAATGTTCCAGACCGGGTAAGGACCTATGTCGAGACCGCACCGGCAGAACCGGTGGTGGTCGAGCGGCGTGTCGTGGTGGGAAGCACCCTGCCAGAAACGGTTACGCTGCATCCGGTGCCGGACTACCAGTATGAATATGCGTATGTGAATCAGTCGCGCGTATTGGTTGAGCCGGGCACACGCCGCGTCGTTCAGATCATCGACTGACGCATGCATGCTGGGGGCCGTTACCCACATGGGGGCGGCCCCCTTTTTTTTGTCGTCTGTATGCTGGCCGATTTGCGCCGGATTGTTTGTGTTTTTCTAAAACTTTATGACGAAGCGTTCCTAAAAGCGAAGATAATCAAATGGGAACGCGATTTCTCTCTGGGAATTACTTCTGCACTTCTGTCGGGCTTTAAAGCCAAGCACCTGTGTTGGGAATAAAGGGCCGGCAGCTTCGTTATCTCGGTGAGAGTGGGCGTTTGCAAGGAGGAGCAGACCAATGATTTCCCGATTACTCGCAAGTGTCGCCACGGTGGCACTGCTCGGTGTAGCAACCGTTTCCGCACAGACCACCACAACCCCGTCACAAGGCGGTGGCAGCTCAGCCACTCAGAGCCAGAGCGGTGGCGGATCGACGTCAGGAGGTGCCTCGCAAGGCGGTGCGACCACTCAAGGCGGGACCAGCGGCTCCTCGATGCAGGGCGGTTCATCCGCTCAGGGAGGTGCCTCGGGCCAGAACCGTCAGTTGCAGCAGGGCCAAAGCGGCAGCACGACCGGTGGCGCCTCACAGGGCGATAGCGGTCAGTCCGGGTCGCGCACCACAACCCAGCAGAAGCAGGGCACAGGCACGGGCGGCGATGAACAGACAGGCCAGTCGCGCACGCGCCAGGGCACCACGGATCAGAAACAGAGCGGTCAGTCCGACGAGGCAGACAGCCAGACCCGGACACGCCAAAAGGGAGAGGACCAGACCCAGGGCGATCGTTCCAAGACCCAGTCGGGCTCGCAGGATACCGAAGAGGGGTCCTCGAAACGCACAACGCGTTCTGGGGAAAAGAGCGGCTCCAAGACCGAGGTCAACATCACCAGCAAGGACCGCACGGTCATCAAGCAAACGATCCACGAGACCCATGTGCAACCGGTGCGAGATATCGATGTGGACATCGCGGTCGGTGTCGCCATACCGCAAACGATCGAGCTCCATCCATTGCCCCCGCGGATCGTGGAGATCGTGCCGGCCTATCGGGCCTATCGCTACTTCGTGCTGGCGGATGGACGGATCGTGATCGTCGATCCCGACAGCTACGAGATCGTCTACATCATCGCATGAGCCACTTTCATCCGAACTCAAAGGAGAAACGCATGACCTATGGAAAATCCATGCTGGCAGCTGTAGCCCTCGTTATCGGCAGCAGCCTACCTCTCGCGGCGCAGACCACCGTTGTCGTGTCGCCTGAACAGCAGACCGTGGTTCGGGAATATGTGACGAAGCACACGGTCGAGCCGGTCACGCTGCCGGATTCCGTTGAACTGGCGGTCGGCGCGACCCTGCCGGAGGATGTCGAGCTGCATGCGATCGAAGGCGTTCCGGAGGTGAGCGAGTATCGTTACGTGGTGGTCGATGGCCGGACCGTGCTGGTCGAGCCCGGTACCCGCAAGGTCGTGCAGATCATCGACTAAGACACTCCTCTCGGCTGGATGAGCCTGTCCTGTGGCGCTCATCCAGCCGTTCATTCATGAAATGCGTAACCGCGCTATATGACGCCATTGTAGAACTACCCGCCTAATTGGATGCGCTGTGCGGCGCACCCCGCGCATTTCTCAAGGTCTCCCCGGAAAAATCCCGCTCATGCGATGCGCCTTGCTTAGAGGTGGTCACGGCCGGAGAGCTTGTGCACAGTCCGCTCGCCTGCAGCAGACCATCGCCATAGACCGGATCGCGTCCAGGTTCGCCAAGATCAATACTGTGGAGAGCCAACACCGTTTCAAGGCTCCTCGCCGTCAAATCGGGTTCTGACCCCTTGAGCTGCGCGGCAGCGGCGGTGACGAAAGGCGTGGCATAGGACGAGCCCGAGACCCGCTTGCGGCCGCTCTTCTCTCCGGGAATGGCAAGGTCAACGCCGGGTGCGGCGAGATCCACGAAGGTGCCCTGATTTGCGCGGGGATAGATGTTGCCGTTCTTGTCTACGGCAGTGACGGCGATGACCCCGTCATAGGCGGCCGGATAGGATGGCGCTGCCCCAGGCCCACCATTGCCTACGGCTGCGACGAGAACGACGTTCTCGGCCAGTGCAGCCTCAACGGCTTCGCGCAGCACGCTGTTTTCGGGGCCTGACAGGCTCAGATTGATGACCTTCACGCCCTTCTCGACTAGCAGTTCCAAAGCCCGGATGAGGGTCACGACGTCAGTCTTATCGCGCTCATCTCCTGGCTCGCGGTAGAAGGCATCGGCGGCGACAAGGGTGGCGCCTGGAAGCAGGCCCGCGGTCTTGCCCTGCCCGACCAGCAGCTTGGCTATGGCCGTGCCGTGCTCGGCATTGCCTGCCTGCTGGCGTGTCTTGCGTGCGGTGACGCGCTCGACCGCGGCCCCTCTCAATGCGGGATCAGTGAGATCGAGGCGTGTATCGATCATGCCGATCTTCGCCGGCTCACCGCAGGTGGACGCTTGGATGAGATCCCAGCCGATCAAGGCTTGCGGCTCGCAGTTGCCACTGGCGCAGCGGGGAATGGCCCCTTCGAGGTAATAGAAGTGATTGAGATCAGTCTCGGCCTGACCGCTCACCTCATGCACCTCGCGCTGGGCTTCGTCCAAGGACCGGCCGCGCGGTACCCGCAGGCGGAAGATCTTGGGACCGACACGGCCTTCCGTGCTGGCGTCGGCGCGAAAGCCGCGGCTTGCGAGCCGATCGAGATCACTTTGACTGAGGCCGCTGACGAGGATCTCGTTGGGGGCTTGGGGGAGGCCGGCTGATGAGGCAGGTGCTGCGCGCTTGGATGGAGATTTCGGGCTCGGGCTCTTTGCGCTGACACTATTGGCGGCTTTGGCCGGGGATGAGGCGCGAGTGCTGGCCTGCCCAGACGGCGCGGGACCCCGGTTGCTGGCGGCGGGCGCTGCGCCAGGGTTTTGGCCACGGGATTGGCTGGAGGCTTGCCCGTTACGACCTTGTCCAACGGCCGCTCCGCCGCGGCCTGCATTGCCATTGCCACTGGCACCGTTCCCTACGCCGTTGCCAGCTCCAAGACCACCGCCATTGCCGTTGCCGCCTCCGTTCCCGTTGCCGCCGCCATTGCCGTTACCACCGCCGTTGCCGTTACCTCCGCCGTTCCCGTTACCTCCACCGTTCCCATTGCCGCCGCCATTGCCGCCACCACCGCCGTTCCCTCCGCCATTTCCGCCATTTCCCCCATTGCCACCCCCACCGCCACCCCCTTCCTTTGCCAAAGCGGGCGATGGCTCAAAGGACAGCGCCGGATCGCTCTTGCCGTGAATCTTGACGTGCGGTGTCAGATGCACGGCGAGAAGCAGGGTGGCGAGAAATGCCAGGATGGTAATGCCGCGAAACATTCATCTCCCCTGAGACGTTGAGCGGTCATGCCGCAATGCCGTTTCCGAAACTAAACGGCTCGCTGCGCTTTTAGCTCCCGGATAGCGGGGCCGCTTTCAGCATTCGGAACGAACTGCATGCGCGAACGAGGGACGGGAATAAAGCTGTGAGTGTCGCGTTCTCTCTGAAAGACGAGGAAGCACTGAATTCCAGGATCGGGCATGATCTGGTCTGTCTGCTGCCGCGGCTGCGCCATTATGCGCTCGTGTTATGCCGATCACCTGCATTGGCGGACGATCTGGTGCAGGATACCTGCGTACGTGCGCTCGCGGCCGCCGATAGCTGGATGCCCGGAACCCGGTTCGATGCCTGGGTCTTCCGGATCCTGCGCAATCACTGGATCGACGTGGTTCGCCACAACAAAGTCGAGGCCCGGCGCGATGATGTGGATATCGAGGCGGCGGGCGGGCAGACGGAAAGCGGAGAGCCGGGCATCATTTCCCGGTTCGAGCTGGCGGATGTCTGCCGGGCGATCGACCTTTTGCCTGCCGATCAACAGGAGGTGCTTCTGCTTGTCTGCGGACAGGACATGACTTATCGGGAGGCGGCTGACATCTTGGGCGTTCCGGTGGGGACGGTAATGAGCCGGCTCGCGCGTGCGCGCAAGCGACTGCTTGAGCTGACGAATGGAGGCCAGCCCACGAGAAGATAGGGAATTGGTTTAATGGACGAGCGGATGTCTCGGCTTAGCTTTAGTGACGAGACCCTTATGGCCTATGCGGATGGCCAGCTTGATGAGAAGGTGGCCGGAGCCCTGGAGCAGGCCATGTTGAACGATCCGACACTGGTGGCCCAGGTGGTTGCGTATATCAGGAGCCGGCATCTGGCCCGAGAGGCCTTTGGCGCCAATACCTCACCGTCTGTTCCGCCTCGTCTCGAAGCCGCTGTCCGCAAGGCCATCGCCGAACCGGAGGTCCAGCCGAAGCCGGCGACGGCATCTGGCGAGCGCAGCGGAGAACAGGAGCGCTTTAGAACCAGCGATCCTGGGCCGGAACGCAAGCCTCCGCCCAAGTCGATCGGGCGCATGGCAGCGCTGGCCGCCTCGGTCGCGCTGGTGATCGGTGCTGCGGCCGGCTTCGGTGCTCAGCGGCTCTTAAGCTTGGAGGAGCCGGCGGGCACTCAGGGCTTGCTCGCAAAGCTCGAACAGCCCAGCGTGCTGAGCAATCTCGACCATCTTCCCTCTGGCGCAGAACAGAGCACGCCGGCCGGTACGGTTCGCGCCATTGCCAGTTTCAAGCGGCCGAGCGGTGAACTTTGCCGGGAATTCCGGGTGGCGGACGATGCACGGCGCAGCGATGCGATCGCATGCCGGGATGCCGGCAAATGGACCATCACCTTTGCGGCACTCGATACGGGTAATCCCGAGGATTACGTGCCGGCTGCAGAGGATGATCCGGTCGATGCGTATTTGAGAAAGGCAGGGCTTGGGGAGCCGCTCGATGCTGCGGCCGAGCAGGCGGTGCTCCGGCGATAGTCCCGCGGTTTAGGGCCAGGCCTGCCACCATCTCGGTGGTTTTACCTCCTGGGGCTCGCCATTGCTTCCTTCGAGAAGAACGATGGCCTGATGGCCGTGATCAGTTGCGTTTCGGGACCATTCGAGTGCCTTGTGCAGTGCTTCCTGCTGCGACCGGAAACGATCAAAGCGCCGGTTTGCAAACTCGATCGTCCAGGCGTCATCCATTGCGCGAACGAGCAATTTGTGAACCCGCATGGTGTTTCTCCCGGAACGCCGCTCACGGCGAGACAGCAAGTAAACTCGATGTAATACCAATTTTCATGACGAGTCGATGTTCTTTAACTGTACAGAAACCATAAAGGATGCTGTTGCGGGCAAGCATTGGCCAAGACCTCGCGTCGGCGTGATGCTCGCGACGGGCGCACCAGTCGTGGTTGTTGCAATTTAGCTTTGGCTTAATTAAGCGGATATGACATAATGAGGCATGGACAGTTTTGCAGCCCTTGCCGATCCGACGCGCCGCCACATTCTGGAAAGCCTCGCGCGTGGGCCGCTTTCGTCCGGCGAGATCGCCGCTCAGTTCGAGATCACGGCGCCGGCAATCTCCCAGCATCTCAAGGCGCTCAGGGCAGCCAAGCTCGTCCGTGCGCGTGCGCAGGGGCAAAGGCGGATCTACTCCCTCAACCCCGAGGGCATCGAGGAGCTTGGTGGCTGGATCGACCAGCTCCGGCAGTTCTGGGCAGGTAAGTTCGACGCTCTAGATACAGCGCTGCGCAGCGCGCCAGAGCAGGATGTGAAGCAGCTGGACACAGGAGACGGGAATGAGCGAAAAGGGTGAGGTTTCAAGCCTCTCATGCCTGACCTTCCGTCGCATTCTGCCCGGACCGGTCGAGAGGGTCTGGGCGCATCTGACCGATACAAGGCTTCTGCCCTCCTGGTTTGGAGATGACAGCTCGATCGAGCCACGACCGGGAGGGACCGTGCGCATCATGGGCGGACATGTGCGCGGCATCGTCACCCAGTGGCAGCCTTGCCGGAAACTCGTTTACACGTGGAATGTCTTCGATCCGAATGACGGTCCGGATGCGGTCTCCGCCTATCCGGAATCCTATCCGACATTCGAGCTTGGGCCATCCGGCGCGGATGTGGTTCTCACCTTCAAGCATTTCCCCATCCCCGAGCGCTTCATCGCGCAAAGCGCCGTCGGCTGGCATTCGATGCTCGACATTCTCAGCGCCGCCCTCAAGGGCGAGAGGGTCGAGGACAGGTCCGTCTATTCACAGAAGAATGCCGCAGTTTACGGGGTCGACCTTGCCAATCTGGCGAGATGATCGGGCACAGGGCGAGCTGGCCTCTGCCTGACCCACATATCGGCCCTTAAAGATGAAGAGCAGGCCCATGAAACCCAGCGTCAGCGTGATCACCCTCGGTGTCGACGACCTCGAAGCATCGGTGAAGTTCTACCGGGACGGACTGGGGCTCTCGACGCAAGGGATCATCGGACAAGAATTCGACCATGGCGCCGTGGCGTTTTTCGACCTTCAGCATGGGCTGAAGCTGGCGCTGTTCGCGCGGACGAATATTGCGCATGATGCCGGCATCGAACCAGGCGGCCGCAGCGCGACCGAGTTCACGCTCGGCCATAATGTCGGCAGCGAAGCGGAAGTCGACGCGGTCATGACGCAAGCGATCGGTGCCGGGGCTCGCCTCGTGAAGCGGGCGCAGAAGACATTCTGGGGTGGGTATGCCGGGTATTTTCAGGATCCAGATGGCCATCTGTGGGAGGTGGTCTATAACCCGGCGCTGCTACCGGACGATTAGATGTTTCGCTCGGCCCTCAATCCTCAGCCGTTGCAGCAAAGAAGCGGCCGAGGAGGTCGGCGGTGATCTCGGGAATCTCCTCGGGGAAGAAATGACCGGCGTCCAAGGCTTGGCCAGAGACGTCCTCTGCCCAAGTGCGCCATAGGCCGAGCGGGCCGCCGGCTTCAGCATACCAGCTTTGCAGACCACCTTTGCTGCTCCACAGCGCGAGCACGGGGCAGGTGATGCGCCGACCCGCTTGGCGGTCAGCAGTGTCATGAGCATGGTCCAGGGTCGCTGCCGCCCGATATTCCTCACAAATCGCGTGAATATGCGCCGGATCACTCAGCGCTGCGATATAGGCTTTGCGAATATTCTCCCCGAAAGCCTGTGGTGAAGATCCCCAAGCGTTGAGCGCATCGTCAATGATCGCACCCGGGGCGGCGGCGATCAGCCGTTCGGGCAGAGGCTCTGGCTGGGCAAGGAGTGACCAAGGCCAGAATGCGCAGGCAAAGCGCTTATCAGCCTTCTCCCAGGCATCGGCCGTCGGCACGATATCGAGGACCGCGAGCCGACCAACGTGCTCGGGATAGTCGAGCGCGAGCCTATAGGCGACGCGGCCACCGCGATCATGGCCAGCGATGGAAAAGCGCGAGAAGCCAAGCTGCTCCATGAGCAGGACCATGTCTTCAGCCATTGCACGCTTTGAGTAGGGGGCATGATCGGGCGTCGATGCCGGACAGCCGCTGCGGCCATATCCGCGCAGATCGGGGCAAATCACCGTAAAGCTCGCGGCGAGAGCCGGGGCCACGAACCGCCACATCAGATGCGTTTGCGGGAAACCGTGCAGCAGTAGAACCGGCGGGCCCGAGCCATGCATGCGCAGAGCGATGGAGGTTGAATCCACCTGCATCTCGCGCAGCTCGATATCTTCAAAGGCGGTGATTTTCGTCATCCTAGGCTCGTCCACCGGATTCAATGGCGCGGCTCTGGCCTGGTTCCCTGTGTCCGTCGCGGAGCATTCCTCGGCGCACATCGCTCAGGAATAAACCGAAAGCTGCCTCGTTATCTCCTCAGTTCCTGACATCCGGGGACGTCGGATTCACAATACGAGGAGAGAAACTGTGTCAGCTATGCTCAGAAAATCCGCCCTTGTGCTCGCCCTTCTTGCCGGCACCACGGCAGGGGCTCTCGCCCAGTCCTCAACCACCACGACCGGAACCGGTGGCACGTCAGCGGGTGGCGGCGAAAGCAGCACCACGCTTGGCACCGGAGGCAGTGCATCGGGCTCCGGCAGCGGGAGCGGCAGTGCCACGACCCTTGGAACCGGCGGCAGCTCCGCTGGCGGTGGCCAGAGCAGCTCAACCATCGGCACTGGCGGTTCTGCGGCAGGTTCCGGCGATAGCGGCAGTGGCAGCGCCAGCACGCTTGGCACGGGCGGCTCATCGGCCGGTGGTGGCAGCTCAAGCTCATCTGTCGGCACGGGCGGTTCCGCGGCCGGCAGTGGTGACAGCGGCAGCGCCAGTTCGGTTGGCACCGGCGGCAGCTCGGCCGGTGATGGCGATTCCAGCTCGTCGGTCGGCTCGGGAAGCTCGGCGGCCGGTGCGGCGCGGGACGGCACGAGCAACAAGGATTGCCCGCCCGGACAGGCCAAAAAGGGCAGCTGCAGCTGATCTCAGTCTGGAAACGGCTCGGCTTCGCGGTCGCGAGGCTGAGCCCTATCAGGGGTAAGACCCATGCGTCCTCTTTACGTTTTGGCTCTGACCCTCGCCTGGTTCTTGGTAGCGCTACTCTCTTACAGCCAGGTCGAGGCGCAATCGCCACCTGAACCGCGGTCCAAACCTTGCCGGGTCGTGACCGAGGATGGCTCGACAAGCGGCGGTCTAGAGAGCGAGGTCACCGTCGGCAATGGCAAAGCCTCCGCCCGTACGACCGTCGGCAGCAGTACCGGGACCGGTTCGGGTGTGACTGTTCACTCGCACGGCAATGGCAGCTCTTCCTCGGCCGCCGCCTCGTCTTCCGACGGAAGTTCAGTTGCGACTGGATCGGGCGATGACTGCGTCATCGTGCAGAAAAAAGGGAAGGACGAGAAATGAGACGATCTCTCATAGTGCTGGCCGCCTTGGGGCTTCTCGCTCCGATCAGCCTGCCGGTTCAGGCTCAAGACAGCTGTGACGGCGCGGCCACCGTAGGCTCCGGCGGAAGCGCCGCAACGGATAGCACATCGGCGAGCACCGTCGGCACCGGCGCGGGTTGCACAACCGGTTCCGGCCACAATGCCACGGTGGGCTCGGGAGGCAGTGCGGCTGCTGTTGATGGCAAGGTTGACAGCGACACGAAGGTCAACGCCAACAGCAATAATCTCAATGCCAAATCTGACGCGTCCGCCAAGGATGGTGGCGAATGGAGCAAGTCGAAGACCCAGACCAAAGTGCGCCATGGCGAAGATCTGAGCACCCGCACCAAGACGATGTCGCATGTTCCTGGTTCAAAGCCAGAGAAAAGCACAACGACGGTGAAGAGCACGGCCGAGTAGTTTCTCGGATTGCTTCCGCGGTTCCGGTAATGGAGCATCGCGGTAGCGAAATGAAATTTGCTGCAACGATCCCTCAATCACGCGTGACTGCCGCAACGGAAGCGCGTAAGGCGCCGGCGAAATCGGGATGGCCATAGAGGTCATTGTGGCCGGCGCGTATGGCGATCTCGCTGCGCAGATCCCGAACAGCTTCGCGAAGAGCGGTCGAGCGTGGCGCAGGAACGATGGTGTCGTTTTCTGCCAGGATAATGGCTGTGGGTACGTCGAGGTCGCGCAGAGTGGCTGCGGGTTCCATGCGATGGCGCAGCAAGAGGCGCACCGGGATCCAGGGATAGTGGTGGGCGGCGAGTTCTCTGAGCGAGTCGAAGGGTGTCACCAGGACGATGCCCCGCACAGGCCTGGTGCTCGCCAGATCAACCGCAACCGCAGCGCCCAGGCTAAGTCCAATGGCAATAATGCCGGCTTGGGCGTCACGGGCGAGGTGGTCGTGGGCGCGCCGGGCATCCTCGAACAGGGCCGAGGCTGACGGGCTTCCAGTACTTGGGCGATATCCGCGGTAGTGAAGCGCCGCAACTTCGTGCTCGGGGAAGGTCTCGTGCAGCGTCAGGGCGACAGCATCGGCATTCCAGGCATTGCCGCCGAAGCCCAGCAGGAGCGGGCGTGGTTCGGCTGCGGGTCGCCTTGCCGATAGGCGTACCAGAACCACGCGCTCGCCGTCCTGTGCCGCCAGGTCGATGGCCCGTG
This sequence comes from Rhodoligotrophos sp. CJ14, assembly GCF_038811545.1. Lineage (GTDB taxonomy): Bacteria > Pseudomonadota > Alphaproteobacteria > Rhizobiales > Im1 > Rhodoligotrophos > Rhodoligotrophos ferricapiens. The sequence goes on along the minus strand of NZ_CP133319.1, from coordinate 1,376,398 downwards.
CGCGCTCAGGTAAATCGGGTCCGAAGGCTGCAAGGCTGGTCGGGAAGATCAGCCGGGTCTGCAGCGCGTATAGAATGCCGACAAGAGCAGCGTAACATCCAGCGAGTGCGAGCGTCAGTTTCAGGAGCCACATCGCATGAATGTCGGCCAGGACTCGACCTTGGACAAGGCGCGCCACATGGCATCTCCTCCAGACGGCCTTAAATAAAGGATTAAGCGAGCAGCACGCGGGTATCGAACTGAGCGGCGCGTGAGGCGTTACATGCGGAGGCCCGGTGATGAGCAGCGATGAAATCACACGACGAGAGGTGCTGGGACTCGCGGCCGCGGGCAGCGGTTTGGTTGCAGGAGGATCGCTCATGTCCAGTGTCGTCCCACCCGCGGCTGCGCAAGAAGCAGCACAACAAACTGTGAAAGGGTCTGCAGCGCTGGATGTGGTGCTCCATGTCAACGGAACCGAGCACCAGCTGATGCTTGATCCGCGGACGACGCTTCTCGATGCCCTGCGCGAGCACCTACACCTCACTGGCTCTAAAAAGGGCTGCGGTCTCGGCCAGTGCGGCGCCTGCACGGTGCTGATGGACGGCAAACGCGTGAAGTCATGCCTCTCGCTTGCGGCGCTCGTGGAGGGTCGCGAGATCACGACCATAGAAGGGCTCGCTCAAGAGGGAGAACTCCACCCGCTGCAGGCCGCCTTCATCGAGCGTGATGCGTTCCAGTGCGGCTATTGCACGCCGGGCCAGATCATGTCCGGCATTGCCTGTATCGCGGAGGGGCATGCCGGCTCGCCCCAGGAGATCCGGGACTGGATGAGCGGCAATATCTGCCGTTGCGGCGCCTATGATCATATCGTGGCAGCGATCCAAGACGCGGCATCCGTAACTGGCTCGACGCAGGGAGGCTGAACCCATGCATCCCTTTGCCCTAGAACGGCCCCGCGATCTTTCCGCAGCGCTCGCCTTTGGTGCTCAGGCCGGGCGCAACGACGCGCCGGCCGAATATATCGCGGGTGGCACCGATATGGTGCAACTGCTCCAGGAAGACGTCCGCCGGCCCGACAGGCTCATCAGCCTCGCCGGGCTTCTCGACGGCCGCATCGAGAGCGGATCGCAAGGGCTCAGGCTCGGCGCTGCCGCCACGATGGCGGAGGTTGCGGCTCATCCTGCTATCATGGAGCAGTATCCGGTGATCTCCGAGGCGCTGCTGAACTCAGCGAGCCCACAGGTGCGCAATCAGGCGACCATGGGTGGCAATCTCCTGCAGCGCACTCGTTGCCCATATTTCCGTGACATTGGCTATGCGGATTGCAACAAGCGCGCACCAGGCTCGGGCTGCGCCGCGATCGGCGGTGAAAACCGCTGGCACGCGGTGCTGGGTACGAGCGAGAATTGCATCGCCGCGCATCCGTCCGACCTCGCGGTCGCGCTCATCGCGCTCGATGCTGCGGTCGAGGTGCTTGGCCCTAGCGGTCAGCGCGTTGTCCCGCTCGCGGAGTTGCACCGGTTGCCGGGAGATGCGCCGCATATGGAGACAGTGCTCGAGCCCGGGGAAGTGATTGCTGCGATCACTGTACCGGCCAATCCGGCCGCGCGGCGCTCCCATTATCTCAAGGTCCGCGATCGGGCTTCGTTCGAATTCGCGGTCGTCTCGGCGGCGGTTGCGCTCGACATGGATGGCTCACGCATCCGCCAAGCGCGCATTGCCCTTGGCGGGGTTGGAACCAAGCCTTGGCGCGTCCCACGCGTGGAAGCGGCTCTGGCCGGAGCCAGCCTCGATGAGGCTGCGCTGCGACAGGCGGCGGCATTCGCAGCGGAAGGCGCACAGGGGCGCGGCGATAACGACTTCAAGATCGAGCTCATGCAGCGCGCCATCGTGCGCGCGGTTGGAATCGCAGGAGCACGCGCATGACCACCGCAGTCATCGGAAAGCCGGTCAGCCGCGTCGATGGCCGCCAGAAGGTTACCGGCACCGCCACTTATGCCGCCGAATTCGAGGTGCCGAACCTCGCCTATGCCGCTGTGGTCCGAAGCACGATCGCGAGCGGCCGCATCACGTCCATTGACACGGCGGAGGCTGAACGAGCGTCCGGGGTTCTGGCTCTTCTGACACACCGCAACGCGCCTCGGCTCGCTTATCGCCCACATAAGGGCATGACTGATCCCGTTACCGGCGAGCGTCTGCACGTGTTGCAGGACGACAGGGTGAACCATCAAGGCCAGCCGATCGCTCTGGTGATCGGCGAAAGCCTGGAACAGGCAAACCATGCCGCAAGGCTGGTGCGCGTCAGCTACGCAGCTCAGGTAGCGACCACCGATATCAGCAGCGCCAAACCAACCGACCCAACGCATGAGAAGACTGACCAGGGCGAGGCCAGGCCGGACGAGACACGGCGCGGCGATCCCGAAGGGGCGCTGGCCGCGGCGGAGGTCAGGGTTGACGAGACCTATGTCATCCCGCGCGAGAATCATAACCCTATCGAGATGCACGCAACCATCGCTGCATGGGATGGCGACCGCCTGACCCTGTGGGACAAGACGCAGTGGGTGCACAATGTTGCGGATGAGCTCGCGGCGGTGTTCGGCATTCCAGCCGAGAATGTTCACGTCATCTCGCCCTTTGTCGGCGGCGCCTTCGGCTCAGGCCTGCGGGTATGGCCGCATGTGACGCTGGCCGCGCTTGGCGCCCGGGTCGTCGGACGGCCGGTCAAGCTGATGCTGTCGCGGCGGGATATGTATTACGGCGTGGGCTATCGTCCGCACACGGTGCAGCGAGTCGCCCTCAGCGCCTCTGGGGATGGCAAGCTCACGGCCGTTATACATGAGGGATATCAGGAGACCTCGACTTACGAGGAGTATACGGAAGCGCTGCTCAACGCGAGCCGGTTTCTTCACTCCAGTCCGAATGTCTTCACGCGGCATCGGCTGGCGCCCATGAATGTGCACACGCCGACCTATATGCGCGCACCCGGCGAGGCGAGCGGCGTATTCGCGCTGGAATGCGCCATGGACGAGCTTGCCATGGCGCTCGGTATCGACCCGCTCGAGTTGCGCTTGCGCAACGAGCCGGAGCAGGACGAGGACAAGAGCCTTCCATTCTCGAGTCGCTCGACCCGGGAGTGCTACCGGGCTGCGGCGGAGCGCTTCGGCTGGAGCCAGCGTTCTCCACAGCCGCGCTCGATGCGAGATGGCCGCTGGCTGATCGGCTGGGGTATGGCAACGGCCACCTATCCCATGAACTATGCCCCTGCCTCGGCCCTGGCCCGGCTGCTGCCTGATGGCACCGCGGAGGTGACGAGCGCGGCAAGCGACATGGGGCCGGGCACCTGGACATCCATGACCCAGGTTGCGGCCGAGACGCTCGGGCTGCCCGTCGAGCGAGTGAAGTTCACTCTCGGCGATACCCGTCTGCCGCGGGCACCGGTGCATGGCGGTTCGATGACCATGGCAAGCGTCGGCAGCGCCGTTCAGGCGGCGTGCCGGCAGGCGCGCGAGGAGGCACTCGCCCGGGGCGGGGCCAATGAGCTGGCGGAGGCCATGCAGCGTCTCGGCCAGCCCATCGAGGCCCGGGCGGACGTGAAACCGGGTGATGCGAGCAAGCGGTTCTCGATGCATGCATTCGGGGCCGTTTTCGTGGAGGTCGCGGTGGATCCCGATCTCGGCGAGACGCGCGTGCGGCGCATGGTCGGGGCCTATGGGGCCGGCCGCATCGTCAATCCGAAGACCACCCGCAGCCAGTGCATCGGCGGCATGATCGGCGGGATCGGCATGGCGCTGATGGAGCACTCGGTGGTGGATGCCCGCAATGGGCGGGTTCCGAACGCCAACTTTGCCGAATATGCGGTGCCGGTGCATGCGGATGCGCCAGCGGTGATGGACGTGCTGTTTGTCGAGGAGCACGACCCCCATGTGAACCCGCTCGGGGTGAAGGGCGTCGGCGAAATCGCCCTAGTGGGTGTCGCCCCGGCCATCACCAACGCGATCTTCCACGCAACCGGCAAGCGCATCCGGGAGCTGCCTGTCACGCCGGACAAGCTGCTCTAGCGCGGAACGCAGGACGGCTGCTGCGCCGCCATCAGGCGCTCCGCGCCCGCAGGGGGCGATTGTCATGAGCGTGCTGTTGGTTCTAATCATTTTGGCAGCTTGACTTGGAGGGGAGGCAGGAATGGACCGGTTCACCGGCAGTTGCCTGTGCGGGAATGTGCGAATCGTGGCGTCGGGTCGGCCATACCGGGTCGGCCTTTGTCACTGTCTCGACTGCCGCAAGCATCACGGCGCGCTGTTTCACGCGTCGGCGATCTTCCCTCAGGAGGCGGTGACGATCGAAGGCGAAACACGCGACTATGCCGGACGGTTTTTCTGCCCGCGTTGCGGTTCCTCGGTGTTCGCACGCACCGCAGACGAAATCGAAGTGAACCTAGGGTCCCTCGATGCCCCTGACCAACTCACGCCAAGCTATGAAAGCTGGACCATTCGTCGCGAGTCGTGGTTGCCACCATTTCCGCTCAAGAGACAGTACGAGCGGGACCGTGACGCCACGAACCGCTTCGAGGACTAGGGCCAGAAATGCCCATGGCATTGGGTTCACCCCAAAAAGCTTTCTTCTCGAAAATTCTTTATTTCCCGATGAGTTGTGCAGTCGCCTGATCGGCCGGAAAGAAGGCTTCGATGGCCAGCTCCGATAGCAGCACGTCTCTGGGAGTGCCGAAGACGGTGGTGGTCGAGATGAATGACAGGGTTCCGCCCGGCGTTCTGAGCCGGAAGGGCACCAGCACACTCGCAGGACTTCCGACTTCTTTGGTCTCGCCGTTTCCGTAGCTCAACAGTTCCGCCTGTAACCGGATCAATACGTCGTCACGCGTCGCAGCGATCTGCCGGCTGAGCCGATGGAGCAGGTGGTCACGCCATTCGCCCAGATTTTCGATCATCGGAGCAAGGCCTTGGGGATGGAGGCTCACTCGAAGCACATTGATCGGCGGTTCGAGCAGCTTTGCGTCAGTAACTCCGGTGAGGAGCGGGCCAATAGCGGCATTGGCATGAAGCATCTGCCAATGACGGTCGACCGCGAGTGCTGGATAAGGCTCGTGCCCCTTCAGGATCATTTGCAGGGCCGACCGCGCTGCTTCCATTTCGGGGTCATCGAGGTCCCGCTCGGTATAGGCAGGGGCGAAGCCGGCGGCGAGCAGGGCGGCGTTGCGCTCCCGCAACGGGATATTCAGCCGTTCAGCCAGGTGGATGACCATGTCGCGGCTGGGCCTTGCCCGTCCCGTTTCGAGGAAGCTCAGGTGGCGCTGCGAAATGTCAGCCTCGAGCGCGCATTGGAGCTGACTGAGGCGATGCCGCTCCCGCCAGGCGCGAAGGTGATCGCCGACACTGATCGCCGTCTGCTGTGCCATCTGCCATTTTACCCCTGGTCTCAATAACCTCTGCTCGCCGTCGCTGTCTTAGTCCTCAGCCATATACTGGTCCCAGAATCCTGCAGCCGGCTCAATCTGCTCGACCACATCGACCAGGATCCCGGCGGGATCCCGCGTCATGAACCGCCGCTGGCCCCATTTTTCGTCAGTCAGGGGATGAACAATCGGCGCGTCGCCATCCTTCAGGCGATCGAAAGCCGATGCGGCATCGCCGACCTCGATCGTAAGGATCATGCCCAGACCGTTGAAGCTTTCCGGGCCAGGCGGGCGGGTGGGATGGTCTGGGTGCATGAACGCAAGTGTCGCTCCACGTGTGCCGTCCTCGCCCGGACCAATGAGGTAGACGAACCAACTGGCTTCGAAGACCACTTGGAACCCGAATTGGGCGACATAGAAATCCCGTACGTCCGCGAGATGCGGCGTGGTGATGAGTGGATAGAAATCGCGGACCTTCATTGGGGCTCTCCATAGTTCTGGGGCTTGCTCCGTCTGCAGCGGGCTGACGGCGAGCTGGGGCCCGCCTTCAGGCAATGGCTGCCGGATGGCGGGGGCCCGCATGAAATTCGGCCAGGGCCAAGAGGGCCACCACCAAGGCCTGAAGGATCAAGAAGCCCGCGCCAAGAAGGTTGGGGTCTGCGAGGACCAAGACGGCGAGGCTGGCCACTGCCCAGGCAGCGTTGCCGAGGATGACGATCCATAGTCCGGCAGCCCAGGGACGGTCCTGGTTGGCCAAGGTCGCCATGAAGATGGCGATCGGGAAAAGCAAGCATCCTGCATAGAAGAGGAGGCTCTGCGGCAGCGCCATCATCGCCGAGAGCGCGGGGGCTAACAAGACCAGGCCCAGACCCATCAGCGCGCAGGTCAGAGCATCGAAGCTAAGGATTTTGTTGAGCGTCATTGCTAATCTCCAGTTCGTGATGGCGAGATTTGACGCCAGATCGGAAGGCAAATCGATTACCTTGCAGGTAATGGCGATTGCCAATCGATCTGCCCTTCCATTTGATGCCGATTGGATCACTGGAAATTGGGTACGAAAGAAGTCAGCTCGAGAAATTCGGCCGCAGTCCTGCCGTCTGCCAGGGCAATGCGATGACCCGGCCCGTGCTCGACAGGGTTACATAGGCCGTTCTGAGGTCAGGGCCCCCGAAGCAGATATTGGTTGCATACGTGCCCGGGAGCTTCACGTGACGATAGGCGCCGCCGGAGCCGATCACATAGATGCCGCCGGATACGATCGCGGCGACGCAGATATTGCCGTCCTGGTCCAGGGCCATGGAATCGAGCCGTTCATAGCCGCCGAAACCCGCCAGGAGGCGTCCGCCATTCGGTGAAGGCCATGGCTGCTTGCGGATCTGTCCGGGGGCTTCGAGATCAAAGACCCAGACGCGGGCCGGTTCGGTTTCGCTCACATAAAGCGTCGTTTCATCAGCCGAGAGGGCGATGCCGTTCGGCGTCAGCAGCGGAAAGATGACCTCGCGGATCATGCTGCCGTCCGCCGTCGCGTAGAAGACGGCGCCCCGATCCAGATGACGTTGGCGTATCTTGCCAAAATCGGTGAAGTAGAAGCCGCCGGCCGCATCGAAGACGAGATCGTTTGGGCCGTTCAGAGGACCCCGGTCGCTGCTGTCATAGACGGTCTCGACGCGGCCCGTCTTAAGATCGACGCGTTGAATGGAGCCTCTTTCATAATCGGTGGAAATGCCTTGCGGGCGTAGGCCGAACCTGTCCTCGACCCAGGAGAAGCCGCCATTGTTGCAGACATAGCAATGTCCATCCGGGCCGAGCGCCGCGCCGTTTGGTCCGCCGCCGAGCTGAGCGGCAACCGTCTGTCCGCCATCCGCGCCGATCCGCGTCAGCGTGCCCCGTTCGATCTCGACTACGAGCAGCGAGCCGTCGGCCATCGCCACCGGCCCTTCCGGGAAGCGCAGCCCCGATGCCACATCAACAAAATGCATGACCAATTGCCTCGATATTCCATCGGAGGCAGCATGTCTCTCGTCACAGGGTCAAGAACGGAACGGTCATACGAGATATCATTTCTTTTTATTTGGAGGCCCGTCCGTTTCGCTCCTAATCATCTCCGATTGTCTAATCTGTGTTCGGCGGATCTGAGGAGTGCAGGTGTGAGCAAACGCGAGATGGGCCGCGGTCTGTTGAGAAAAATCATCGGGGAAAGCTATTTTCAAAAGAGAGAAGCCTCCACGAATGATTTCAACAAGGATCTGCGCGCGCTTTCCGAGGAATATTGCTTTGGCGAGATCTGGCAGCGGCCCGGATTGCCGCCGAAGACGCGCAGCCTGCTCTGCATAGCGATGTTGACGGCAATGGGAAAAAGCGCCGAGCTGCGCCTGCATGTCGGCGGCGCCATCACCAATGGCTGCACGGTGGAAGAGATCAAGGAAGTCATCCTGCAGAGCGTGATCTATTGCGGCCTTCCGGCCGGCATCGAGGCCAATCGGGTCGCCGAGGACGTTCTGAAGGAAAGAAACCTGATCTGATCGCCATCGCGAGCCGAAGCTGGGCTCACGGGCAAAGCCGCCTTCACGTGGAGCCGGCTGCTTTCATGCCATCACCCGTCCGGCTTTAGATCTTTCCGCCACCGGCGCCCACTGACCGCCATGGAATTCCATCAGCTGGCGGGCCATGATCTGCAATTGGCTGTCGACCTCCGGCAGCAGGCACTCGCCCTCTGGCGTGAACAGCTTGATCTGCGAGTTGAGCGCTGCGCCGAGGGGCGTGGGCCAGCCGCGCAGCGCATGCACGATGCTGCGCAGGGCGCTCAAGGTCGTGTTCGCCCCCTGCCACCCGGATCCTGTCGCCAGGCAGGCGACCGGGCGGCCAGTGAAATAGGGGAGCGGGTCGCGAGCCGTTGCCTCCACATAGTCGAGCGCGTTTTTGATGAGGCCGGAAACGCTGCCGTGATAGCCAGGCGATCCGATGACGATCGCATCGGCCTTGCGCACCGCGCCGATCAGGCGGGAGGCTGACGCCGGCAGGACAGCGCCCGGATCATAAAGAGGAAAGGTGAGATCGGCCCCCGGGAACATCTCGGTATCCGCCCCCAGATCAGATGCATGCTTCAGGATGTGCCTGACGGCAAGTTCTGTCGAGGAATTGACGCGAAGCGTGCCGCCAATGCCCACGATGTATTTAACGCGACGTGTCATTGTCTCTCCTCGCCCCGTCGTTGGAGCGGATACAGTCTTGCTCTGTGTTTGAAAGGTCGGGAGGGGGACGGCAAATAGAAATAATATTCTTCTGATATCGATGCCGGTTATGCTGCCGCGCGCGGCGATGCGCGGGGTGGATAAGGCGATTCAATAACCGATACAAAAAAATTATATTGGCAAGAGCGGCTTCCGGAGCGGCCCAATGGCCGCAACGATAACCCATCAGCGCATCAACCGGAGCCCCAGATGGATTTTGGCATTCTTTTTACGTCGCATCCCAATATCGATATCGAGCCCTATCCCCATCGAGGCGTCCACGCGCGGGTGACCAGCCAGATCATCGCGGCCGACAAGCTGGGCTATGATTGCGCCTGGCTGGCTGAGCATCACTTCAGCAACAAATACGGCATCATGCCGGACGTGAACGTCTATATGGGCTATCTCGCCGGCCTGACGAAGACCATCAAGCTCGGCGCGGGCATCGTCACACTGCCGCTTAACAATCCGGTTCGCGTCGTCGAGAATGCCGCCCTCCTCGACATTCTCACCAATGGCCGCGTCGCGATCGGCTTCGGATCCGGCTACCGTCCCTATGAGTTCGAGGGTCTGGGTGTTCCCTTCGAAGAGCGCCGCGACATCCAAGAGGAAGCGCTGCCGCTCATCCTGGAGTTGTTCTCCAACCGGCGCGCGACCCACAAGGGCAAGTATTTCAACATCACAATCCCAGACGAATTCGAGATCTTTCCGCAGTCGATCCAGCAACCCTATCCGCCGCTCTATCTCGCCGCCGCGACCGAGCGGTCGCTGGCCACGGCGGGCGAAATGGGCTTCGGGCTCATGCTGTCGTCGCTGACGCCGATCGCCGACCTGGCAAAGGACGTGGCGAGATACAAGGAAGCGCTGGAGCGGGCGCCCGCGCATTTGCGGAAGAACCCGGCCTTCGGTGACATCGACGTCGCGCGCTGGGTCTATGTGGCCGAGACCGACGAGCAGGCCAAGCGCGACAGCGAGGCCGGCATTCTCCGGCATTTCGCCGCCTTCGACGGCAAGCAGACGGTGGGCTATCTCGGCACCACCCGCTCAAAGAGCGGACAGGTGCAGGAAACCACCTACGACAACATCAACCAGACCACGATCATCCACGGTTCGCCGGCGACCGTGCGCGACCGCATCAAGGATCTGCACGCCAAGACCGGGTTCACGTCTATGATGCTTCACTTCCCGCCCTATTACGGCAGCGAGAATACGATGAAGTCGCTCGAGCTCTTCGCCAAGGAGGTCATGCCCGCCCTGAAGCAGCCGAAACAGGCGGCTGCCGAGTGACCACCCGATCCAATGCCTCGCCAAGCGAATTGACGATGATGGCTGACACGATCGGTTTCGTGGGCCTCGGGGCAATGGGGTCGCGCATCGCCAGCCGGCTTGTCGCCGCAGATCGCGCCGTGATCGTCTATGATCCGGACGAGAAAGCCGTCGCCAGGCTCACGGGGCTTGGGGCTCGGGCGGCCGCATCGCCGGCGCAAGTGGCGGCAGCAGCGAGCGTCGTATTCTGCTCGCTGCCGACGCCAGCCATCGTGTCGGAGGTTGCTCTCGGCAACGACGGCCTCATCCATGGCGGTGCTTTGCGCACGATCGTGGATCTGTCGACCACGGGCACATCCGCCACGACCAGGATCGCGGCTCAGCTCGGTAAGGCCGGCATCGACTTTCTCGACAGCCCGGTCAGCGGCGGGGTCTCCGCTGCCGAGGCCGGCACACTGACCTTGATGGTGTCCGGGCGGCACGACGTGTTCACGGCGTTGCAGCCCCTTCTGGCGCTCATCGGCAAGAACATTTTCTATGTCGGGGAAGCGCCCGGACAGGGGCAGAGCATGAAGCTGGTGAACAACCTGCTCTTTGCCGCCAATGCCATTGCCGCATTCGAGGTGCTCGTCATGGCCGCCAAGGCGGGGCTCGATCCCAGGACGGTCCTCGATATCATGAATGTCTCCACGGGGCGCAGCTACATCACCACCCATCGCGTCCCCGACTGCGTGCTCGACCGCAGCTTTCCGCAACGCTTCGCGACGGAATTGCTGTTCAAGGACGTCAGGCTCGGCATAGACGAGGCCGAAGCCATGGGCGCGCCCCTGCATATGGCTCATGCCGCGCGGGCATTCCTGGCGGCTGCGATCGCCGATGGAGAGGGGGCGCTCGATTGCGCCAATTTGATCAAGCGGTTCGAGCGCCTCGCGGGCGCCGAGTTCGGCGCAAGCACAACGGAAGACGACGCGACGCAGACGGTCGCCACCGCCGGCTCGTAATGCGAGCGGAGATCGAGGTCGGTGGCCACGGTTGCCGCCTCGATCGCCTCGTGGCGGAAGCAGCGGACCCCAGCGCCGGATCTATACAGTCTGCAGAGCTTGGGCTATAGACGGCCGATAATTCTCCGGCAGGTCTGGCGGATTTGCCTCAGGAATTCGCGCTTCCATGCCTGTCGACAGACTGTAAGACGCCGGAATGGACCTTCGCCAGTTACGTACATTCGTTCATGTCGCCGAGCTCAAGAGTTTCACGAAGGCAGCGTCGTTCCTGAATATCTCGCAGCCGGCCCTCAGCCGGCAGATGCGCCTGCTTGAGGAAGAGCTGGGCACGAAGCTCCTCCATCGCACCGGCCGCGGGATCTGGGTGACGAATGACGGGCTCGCGCTTCTCGAACGCTGCACCGCCCTTCTGAACGAGTTCGAAAGCATCCGCGTCGACTTTTCCTCGAGCGCGAAGATGGCGATGGTGACCGGGACTGTCGGCGTCGGCATCCCGGTGCCGGCCGCCCGCATATTGACCAATCTCGTCGCCAATGATCGCGCCGCCATGATGCCCGGCGTGTCGTTACGGGTGGTCGAGGGCTTCAGCGCCCTGATCCATGAGTGGCTCATCAGCGGCAGCATCGATCTGGCCATTCTCTATGGGCCCAAAGTCCATAGGGTGCTGGACCGGGAGGTCGTTCTGGTGGAGAAGCTGTTCGCCATCATGCAGGCCACCGACGAAAACCGCGCCCGCAAGGCAATTTCGCTGCCGGAGCTGATCTCGAAGCCGTTGATTGTGCCGCATGAGCCGCATGTGATCCGCGACATGCTCGACATGCGCGCCGGCAAAACGCCGAAGCTTCTGGAGGTGGATTCCATCACCCTGATGGTGGGCCTTGCGCGCGCGGGAAAGGGAAGCGCTATTCTCCCGCATGGCAGCGTCACCGAGGCCATCGATGCGGGCTATGTGGTGGCGGTGCCTATCGAGGAGGATCTGAGCTGGGATGTCTCGATCTGTTATTCCAATCTGCGCCCGCTTACCGAAGCGGCTCAGCTCACCATGCGCGTTATTCGGGAAGAGATGATCCATCTGGTCAAGGGCGGTCATTGGCCCGACGCCGTCCTGAAGTGACCTGACCCGAAAAAGCTTCGGGGCACGCAAGCACATATCCCATCGACGCGACCGCCATCGCGACGCCGATCGCGCCGAATATTCGCTGCGTCTATCCCGACAATATCGCCCTTGAATGCCGACCGTTCTGTCTGGAATTGTGGTTTTGCTTCTCCAAGGCACTCTAAATCTGCATTTATTTGGGGATTTCTTTCGCGATAATCGCAATAAATTCGCTTGTAACTCGGGAATTATTTAGAAATTAAATTTTTTTATAACTGAAATAATAGCAGCATATAATAAACTATTTTGGTTTGCTGCCTTGGTATTTTTGATTATCCAACAATGCTATTCGCAATAAGGGCGATGGGCCAAGCGGTATGGGAGGTTTGGCCGGTCGTGGAGGAATTACGCCATGAAGCGCAACGTTATGAAAGTTCTGGTGAGCCTGGCCGCGTTGACAATGTCGTCCTTGGCGCAGGCGCAGGAGGGGCCTGTCCGTCTTGGTGTCCTCTCTGAAATGAGCAGCATCCTGGCGGCCCAGCAGGGGCCGGGTGATGTCGTGGCCGTGAAGATGGCGGTCGAGGATTTCGGTGGCAAGGTCCTGGGACGGACTATCGAGGTCCTGTCAGCGGACCCGATGAGCAAGCCCGATCTCGGATCGCAGATCGCCCGTAAATGGTATGATGACGACAATGTCCAGGTGATCATCGGCGGTGCCACCTCCGCCGTGGCGCTGGCAGTCCAGGAAGTTTCACGGGCCAAGGGGCGCGTCCAGCTCAACACCAATGTCGGCACCACGGAGCTCACCGGCAAAAGCTGTTCGCCCACCAGCGCGCAATGGGTTTTCGATACCTACGCGCTGGCCAAGGTAGCGACAGCCGAGGCTCAGAAGGACGGCAAGAAGTCCTGGTATTTCATTGCCCCCGACTATGCCTTCGGCCACTCGATGGTCAAGGAAGCCACGCGCTTCATCGAAAAGAGCGACGGCAAGGTCGCCGGTGTATCGTTCTATCCCTCGGGCTCGCCGGATTTCTCCTCCTATCTGCTGACGGCGCAAGGATCGCAGGCCGATATCCTTGGCATGGCGAATTCCGGCGCGGATCTCGTGAACACGGTCAAGCAGGCCTATGAGTTCGGCAATGTCGCGTCCAATCAGAAGCTGGTCGCGCTCATGGCGTTCCTGACCAATATCAAGGAAGCCGGGCTGGAAAGCACGCAGGGCCTCACCTTCGCAGAGGCCTTTTATTGGGACCAGAACGAGAAGACCCGCGAGTTCTCCAAGCGTTTCGCCGAGCGGCATAATGGAACGCCGCCAACCAGCATGCAGGCAGGCGCCTATAGTGCCGCGCTGCATTATCTTCGCGCGGTCGAAGCCGCAGGCACGCTCGATGCGGCGAAGGTGATGGAGAAGATGCGCGAGCTGCCGGTCAACGACTTCATGACCGAGAATGCCAAGTTGCGGGAGGACGGCTCCTTGCTGCGCGATATGTATGTGTTGCAGGCCAAGGATCCGGCCAAAGTCAAAGGCGAATGGGATCTGCTCGAGGTGGTCGGGAAAGTTCCCGGCGCCGAGGCTTTCCGTCCGCTCTCTGAAAGCGAGTGCCCGTACATCAAGAAATAAGGTTAGATGGCCTCACGTTCGGCAATGTGCATTGAGGCCGTCGATTATCGACGGCCTCGCTTTTTGGGCCCCCGGATGCTCTGGAGGGCGCTTGATCTGGGCCCGGTGGTGGAAATCATTCGCCAGTCCCTCCGCCTTTTTCTGCTGGGCTTTCTTATCGAGACGGCGTTCAGCCTGTCTGAGCCTCATAGCCCTCGTCTATGATCCTACGCCTGGCTTAGGCACAGAGGGTTACGCAAAAGGTTTGCCACGTATCTGACCAGGAGCGATGAAGGGGCCTTGCTCAGGCCCTTTCTTCACCCGGTTCCACTGCTTCTCCCAGTCCGTCAGCCTTTCGGCCCAGGACGATCGCTCGAGACAGTGGCGATGATTCTCGACGAATACTGTGCCCGCACTCGGGTGCTCGCGGCGGAGGTGGTGATGTTGCCTGAGAGCGCCACGAGCACAAGGTTTCCAAACCGTCTGCAAACCAGGGAGGGCTCAAGTGATTGGGTCTGTTGGCGCGCCGGGGAAGATTCGAACTCCCGACCCCCAGATTCGTAGTCTGGTGCTCTATCCAGCTGAGCTACCGGCGCCAACGCGAAACGCGTTCCCGTGAGGTGGCGTTCTCCTAATACGACAAACCGATAAAGGCAAGCTTCCGATCGCAAATTCCAGCATATTTGCCTGGAGACCCATAGATTTCCGCCATCAGCTGCCCGGGTGGATCGAGCGGTAGGACCGCCAGGGGCCAAGGTCCTCTGCCGCGTAGACGCCGCGGGCAATGGCACGGGCAAGGCAATCCGCGGCAAGGCTGCCGAGCATTGCCAGGACGAATGGCCGCGGCTCCCTTATCTCGCGCCGGCCGGTGGCCAGGGCGAAGACGATATCTCCATCGAAGGGCGTGTGAATGGGGCGCAGAGCGCGCGCCATGCCATCGGAGGCCATAATGGCGAGGCGCTTCGCCTCGGCTGGGGTCAGGCGCGCATCGGTCGCCACTACGGCCAGGGTGGTGTTGGCGCCCGCTGCCGCGCTTTCTGTTATCAAATCGGCCTTGGTCTCGGCGGTGAGGGAGCGTGCCTGCGCGGGTAAGGTCCCGATGGGCCCGCCGCGGCCCCCAAATTCGCCATCGATTTCGTAGGCATGCGCCCAGAATCTGTCGGTGCCAGGTATCACCGGTGAGCCGAAAGGGTTGACCGCGGTGAGCGCGCCGACGGTCAGCCCTTCGTAAATGGCCGAGGTGCTGCCAAGGCCGCCCTTATAGCGGCCGGCCAAAGCGCCGTAACCTGCGCCCGCATTGCCAAGCGAGAAGGTGCTCGCGGCCGTCTCGCATGCGGCAAGCGCGAGAGCACGGTAGGGTGATTCGCCCTTCCAGCTCTTATCCCCGCCATTGAGCACATCGAAAAGGCTCGCCTGGGGCACAACCGGGCAAGCGCGCGGCTGCTCGCGAAAGATGAAACCACGGCCCCGCTCGGACAGCCATTGTGTGACGCCGCTCGACGCATCCAGCCCAAAGACGGAGCCGCCCGCGAGCACGAGGCCATGGATTGCATCAACGATGCAGCTCGGGTCGAGCGCGTCGGTCTCGCGGGTTGCGGGGCCGCCGCCGCGCACGTCCACAGCCGCGACCGCCGGCTCGGTCGGCAGGATGACCGTCACGCCCGAGCGAACGCCCTGGTCATGCGCATTGCCCACCATCAGGCCTTCGACATCGGTGATCAGGTTCGTGGGGCCTTGGCTATAGGACATTGGCGATCTGCCTCTCTTTTCGCGATCATGGGCGAGGAGCATAGGTGTTCGGGGCAGGTGATTGTGCCTGCTCTCCTGCACCTATCATAGAGGGCTCGGTAGGCACAGCACGGTTAGGATGATAGCGTCCCGCCACGAATTTCGAACGGGGGCAGCATGCATCGAATCCTCCAAAGCCTCAGCGCGCTTCTCATCCTTCTTGTCGTGGCAAGCTGCGAAAGGCTGCCGCAGCAGGCGATCGTCGCAACAGCGGACAAGCGTGCCTCGGAGGCTGCGCTGGCGGTGCTCGCGGAGGGAGGCTCGGCGGTTGACGCGGTAATTGCGGCGCAGCTGGTGCTGGGGCTGGTCGAGCCGCAATCCTCAGGCATCGGCGGCGGGGCGTTCCTTTTGCACTGGCAGGCGGCATCTGGCCGGCTCGATGCCTATGACGGGCGCGAGACCGCACCAGCTTCGGCGAGACCCGATCTCTTCCTGTTGCCCGATGGCCAGCCGATGGACTTCATGGATGCGGTGGTGGGCGGCCGCTCGGTCGGCGTGCCGGGCGTCGTTGCGATGATGTGGATGGCGCATCAGGCGCATGGAAAGCTGCCCTGGAGCCGCCTGTTTGCGCCGGCCATCAAGCTCGCGCGCGAGGGATTCGAGGTAAGCCCCAGGCTTGCCGAAGAGATCGCGGAGGCGCGTCCGTTGCTGCGGGACCCCGCCGCACGCGCCTATCTCGCAAGGCCTGACCTGAGCGTGCCGGACGGGGTCTTGCCGGTTGGGGCGGGGACTGTGCTGACCAATGAGGCCTATGCGCAGACGCTCGAGCGTGTCGCCGAGCGGGGCCCGGATGGCTTTTATCAGGGGCCGGTTGCCGAGGCCATGGTCGCCGCCGTCCAGTCCCATCCGAATGCCGGCGGCATGACGCTGGCGGATCTTGCCGGGTACAAGGCGATCCGCCGGGATGCCCTGTGCAGCCCCTATCGCAGCTTCGAGGTGTGCGGCATGCCGCCGCCGACCTCGGGCGGGCTCACCACGTTGATGATCCTCGGCATGCTCGAACATTTCCGCATGGGAGAGTTGCAGCCGATGGGCGTGACCGCGCTCCATCTGCTCAGTGAGGCCAGCGCGCTCGCCTTTGCAGACCGCGATCGCTACATGGGGGATGCGGATTTCGTGCGGGTGCCCGTCGATGGCCTGCTCGAGCGCCGGTATCTCGCGCGCAGGGCTGCCTTGATCAATCCAGAGCGCGCCTTTGGCAAGGCGGAGCCGGGGGTGCCGGAAGGGGCCGAGCAGCGTGCGCCCGGGCTTGATCGCGCCCGCGCCGGAACCAGTCATTTGTCAATCGTGGACGGCGAGGGCAATGCAGTCTCGATGACGAGCTCGATCGAGGGGCCGTTCGGCGCGCATATCATGGCGGCCGGCTTTTTCCTCAACAACGAGCTCACGGACTTCTCGTTCGTGCCCAATGACGATGAAGGGGTGCCGGCGGCCAATGCCGTCGCGCCCGGCAAGCGGCCACGCTCGTCGATGTCGCCCACTATCGTGCTCGACGATGATGGCCGCTTGTTCGCCGCGATCGGATCGCCCGGGGGGAGCCGAATCATCGGCTATGTCGTCCAGAGCCTGATTGCGCTCATGGATTGGCACATGCCGATCCAGGAGGCGATCAATCTGCCGAGGGTGCTCGATCGCAACGGGCCGGTGGAGCTCGAGAAGGACACCCCGATCGTTGATCTCGCACCAGCGCTCGAGGCCATGGGGCATCAAGTGATGACACGGCGCTCCATCAGCGGGTTGCAGGGCATCGCGCGACAAGATGGCCGGCTGGTGGGCGGGGCTGATCCGCGCCGGGAGGGCGTGGTGCTGGAGCTCGAACAGGCGAATTGATCGCGAACCCCCACGGGTTCAGTGCGGCAATCGGGTGATGTTGGAGGTGCTCTTGTGGCGCTCGCCACGTCTGCCGGGGCGCAGGCTCATCACCCGATCGGGAATGATCACGCGGAAGTCTGCACCGATCTCGCTGTCGACCAGCCGCAGCTCACCGCCATGGGCGCGCACCAGCTCAGCGCTGATGGCAAGGCCAAGCCCCGTGCCACCGCTGCGGCCAGCGCCGCGGAAGGCCTCAAAGAGATGCTCGCGCGCCTTGTCGGGGATGCCGGGGCCGTTATCGACCACCTGGATGGTCACCACCGCGCCCTCGCGCCAGGCCCTGATGCGCACGAAGCCATCCTCAATGGCCGGGAGCTTGGCAGCGCCTGCTTCATCCAGTGCTTGAACGGCGTTGCGCAACATATTCATAAAGACCCGGAAAAGGTGCTCGCGATCGGCATCAACGTTCAGCTCCGGCGGCACGTCATTGTAGAGAACGACGCGGCTCGATGCCTCCGGCAACACCGTGTCGATCACCTCCTCCAGGAGATCGCGCAACTGGAACAGTTCACGGGCGGGGGGCGCCTCCTGGGCCTTGCCATATTTGAGGGTCTGCATGCATAGGCTGATCGCGCGATCGAGAGAGGCGATGAGCTTCGGGGCGAAGCGCTGCACGGTCGGATCATTGATCTGGCTCAGCCGGTCCGAAATGAGCTGAGCGCTCGAGAGCATGTTGCGCAAATCGTGGCTCACCTTGCTCACGGCAAGGCCAAGGCCGGCGAGGCGTGTCTTCTGGTGCAGGGTGGAGGAGAGTTCGGTCTGCATGTGATTGAGCTCGCGCTCAGCCACGCCGATCTCGTCATTGCGGTCGGAGGGCGCGATGATCCGGCTCTTATCTTCGGGATCCTCACTGAAATAGAGCATGTTGCGGATCAGCCGCCGCATGGGCCGCACGAAAATCACGTGCAGCGTGTAGTAGATCAATGCCGCAACGATCAGCGATAGCAGGATCGACAGCTTGGCGATGTTCAGGGAGAAATCCAGCATCGCCCTGCGCAGGGGAGCCTCGTCGAGCACGATCTCGGTGAATTGCCCACGCGGGGAGGCGGCGTGACCCAGCACACGGATCGTGCGACCATCGCCGGCAAGAATGGTTTCGAGCGCATCGACCATCGCCTCCGTCCAGGTGAAGTTTCGGAGGTCGTAGTGTCTGTCGATCGTCGGAAACTCGTTGCCTGCGAGCACGAGATGACGTGATTCTCCGCTCTTGAAGGCGATCGCGTCGACGCCGACCCGGTCCAGCAATGCACGGCGCAGTTGCTCGCTCAGGGGCTGGCCGGCGGCGGCCTTTACCACGAGGGCTGCGATCTGCGCCGCCTTGATGCGATCCTCAAGCCAGGTCACGCGGAAATTCGCAATAGAGGGCAGGAAGATCAGAACCTCGCCCACCATGACGAAGAGAACCGTGAGCACCAGGAGTTTGGCGGAAAGACCTTGCATGAGCCGAGGGCTCGGCACCTCGCGCTGGCCCATGCCGCCGGGCTTCCCCCTCGCTCTCGTCGACGAGGCGGGTGCGCTCTCCGGGACCTTGGGGTCCACACGTGCTCCGCTACTGCTCACCGGCAACCCATCTTCCGCCATAAGAGCCAGCTCAAGCTGGCCATGAGATCTCTACATTTAATCCTTGAGGGACAGGCTTTATATATTCGCCTATCCGGCAAGATTGGGACAAAGCGACCATAGGGCGCGGGCCAGACCGCCCTCGGTCGCACGGGGCTTTGTTGACTTACCGACCGGCGTTCCTTATAAGCCCGCACGATCCATTTGCTTGCCATTTTGGCAGCTGTCACAGGTTACATCGCTATCCCGGCATGGCGTTGATCGACGCCATTCCAGGATAGCATTATTTGATTTTGCGGAGACGATCGTGAAAAGGACCTATCAGCCAAGCCGCCTCATCAGGAAGCGCCGGCACGGGTTCCGTGCCCGCATGGCGACGCCGGGTGGTCGTAAGGTGTTGGCACGGCGCAGGGCGCGCGGGCGGAAGCGTCTGTCGGCCTGAGACGGCCCGGAGCCGAGGATTGGCGCCTCGCAACCCAGCATCGTGCCAGGAGGAGCCGAGGCTGGATGTTGCTTGAGGAACCATGATGCGGGCCGAACGCTTCGCAAGTGTCTCCAGGGCTTGTCCCATGGCCATGGAACGCATCAAGCGGCGCCGCGACTTTGTTGCTGCTGCGCGGGCGCTCTCATCGGTCATGCCGGGGCTGGTGCTGCAGGCACGGGATCGCGGCGATGATGCCGCAGCACGGGTTGGGTTCACGGCCACGCGCAAGCTCGGCAAAGCCGTCCTCCGCAACAGGATCAAACGGCGCCTGCGGGCGGCGGCGGAGGCAGCGCTTCGAGATAGCGCGCTTGCCGGGTATGATTATGTGATCATCGGTCGGAGTGCTACAGCTCAGCGCGCCTTCCAAGATTTGCAGGCCGATCTAAAACGGGCCGCAGCACAGGTTCATGCCGCGTCGAAAGCTCGCAAACCGGGCATTCCGCGGCTGGAGCCGAGCGAAGCGGCCAAGCCCAAGCCAGGCAAGCAGCGCCGCCCGGCTGGCGACGTCGAAAGATCATGAGCTGTCGAGAAACGCGTAATTATGGCCGATAACAAGCAATTCCTCCTGGCGATCGTGCTCTCCGCGCTGGTTATACTGGGGTGGCAGTACTTCATCGGCGTGCCGCACATGGAGCAGCAGCGGGTCGATGCACCCCAGGAGCAGCAGGCCGACCGTCAAAGCGGCGCTCCGTCTAGCTCGCCGAGCGTGACCACGCCCGGTGCCCCAGGGACCGGCGTTGGCGCAGCAGCCGGATCGGCGCCGGGCACGCTCACCCGCGACCAGGCCCTTGCTGCCAGCCCGCGGGTCCAGATCGACACGCCGAGCCTCACCGGCTCGATCAATCTCAAGGGCGGGCGTCTCGACGATCTCAGGCTCAAGCGCTATCACGAGACGGTCGAGCCCACGAGCCCGATCATTACCCTGCTTTCGCCGGAAGGCTCCTCCGATGCCTATTGGACCGACCAAGGATGGGCAGTGACCCCGGGCAGCGGCATCACCGTTCCCACGTCAGATACGGTCTGGACCGCCGAGGGCAATGGGACGCTCGCACCGAATGCGCCCGTCACGCTCGTCTATGACAACGGCCAAGGCCTTATTTTCCGGCGGATCATCTCTGTCGACGATGACTACATGTTCACCGTCCGTCAGGAGGTGGTGAACAATGGATCGCAGACCGTTCAGCTTTACCCTTATGCGCTCGTCTCCAGGATCGGCACGCCGCACACGGCGGGCTTCTATATTCTGCATGAGGGGCCGCTCGGCGTGCTCGGCGAGGACGGGCTGATCGAGCTGCATTACAAAGACCTCCTCGAGGCCGAGAAGCCGATTTCGCATCAGGCAACCGGCGGCTGGCTGGGGATCACTGACAAATACTGGGCCGTGACGGTCATTCCCGACCAGCAATCGCAGATCGAGGGGCGCTTCTTCAGCCATAAGGTCGGCGGTCGTGAGGCATATCAGAGCGATTTTCTCGGCAAGACGCCGGTTTCGCTCGCGCCGGGGGCGACCGGCACTTATCAAAGCCGCGTGTTCGCCGGCGCCAAAGTGGTGAATATCGTTGATCGCTACGGCCATGAGTACGGCATCGACCGCTTCGATCTCCTGATCGACTGGGGATGGTTCTATTTCATCACCAAGCCGCTGTTCTCACTGCTCGAATTCTTCCACCGAATCTTCGGCAATTTCGGCGTCGCCATTCTCATCACCACCGTCCTGGTGAAGCTGGTCTTCTTCCCGCTCGCCAACAAGTCGTACAAATCGATGAGCGTGATGAAGAAGCTGCAGCCGGAGCTTCTCAAGATCCGCGAGCGCTATGCGGATGACCGGATGAAGCAGCAGGAGGCCATGATGGCCCTCTATAAGAAGGAGAAGGTCTCACCCGTCTCCGGCTGCTTGCCCATCGTGGTGCAGATCCCAGTATTCTTCGCGCTCTATAAGGTCTTGTTCGTCACGATCGAAATGCGGCATGCGCCGTTCTTCGGCTGGATCAAGGACCTGTCCGCGCCCGACCCCACCACGATCTTCAACCTGTTCGGCCTCATTCCGTGGACACCGCCGCATATGCTCATGGTCGGCGCCTGGCCGATCATCATGGGGATCACCCAGTGGGTCCAGATGCGGCTCAATCCGGCCCCACCGGATCCGGTGCAGGCGAAGATCTTCAACTGGATGCCGGTGTTCTTCACCTTCCTGCTCGCCTCGTTCCCAGCCGGGCTGGTGATCTACTGGTCCTGGAACAACCTGCTTTCGGTGCTGCAGCAATATGTGATCATGCGGCGCCAGGGTGTAGACGTGGATCTGCTCGGCAACATGCGGGACGCGCTGACCTTCGGGAAGAAGGACGGCTCGAAACCCGAGGCGGAAAGCGAGCCGAAATCCTAAGCCCGGTCTGGTCACTTGCTGAGGAAGGCTGGGTTCACGAAATGTCGGCACCGGACTTTCGGGAAAAGCCTGAAGATCTCTTCACCGAGGAGGCGATCGAGGCCGGGCGCAAACTGTTCGCGGGCGAGATCACGTTCCTGCGCGGCGTCAGGAGCCTTGATGCCTTACCCGATCCGATGGCCTGCGAGATCGCATTTGCCGGACGCTCCAATGTGGGGAAGTCCAGCCTGCTGAACGGGCTCGCCGGGCGCAAGGCATTGGCGCGCACCTCTGGCACGCCGGGGCGCACGCGGGAGCTCAATTTCTATGCGGTCGGCTCCCAGCTGTGCCTGGTCGATATGCCGGGTTACGGCTATGCGCAGGCGGAGAAGTCCCTGGTGGCGCAATGGCAGTCACTGCTGCGGGACTATCTGCGGGGGCGGCGCGAGCTTAAGCGCGTCTTCGTGCTCGTCGACAGCCGGCATGGTCTCAAATCGGCGGATATGGAGATGCTCGAGCTGCTCGATACGGCGGCTGTGGTCTATCAGCTGGTGCTCACGAAATCCGACAAGATGAAACCTGGCGCGCTGCAGCGGGTGGCCGATGATGTCCAACGCGGGCTTGCCCGCCGTCCGGCGGCACATCCGCGCTTGCACATCACCTCGGCCGAGAAGGGTGCCGGATTAGCGGAATTGCGCGCCGAACTTGCAATGCTCGCCGCGCAAGGGTGATCTGGACGTCTCGCCTGTGCCCCTCAGATCGGTGGCAGTGACAGCCATTTCGCGAAGGCTGTGACAATCAGGTTGACGGCCACAGCGGCGAGAACCATGCCCATGATGCGTCTCGCGACATTGATGCCTGGCTGGCCAATCAGGCGAATGATGTAGTCGCCCAGAAGGAAGACCGAGGTCAAGCAGACCAGCACCAGGGCGAGGGCCGCCACCGTCTCCAATTGCTCGACAAAGGACAGGCGGTTGTTGTCCATCAGCAGCACGATGGTGAGAATGGCGCCGGGGCCTGCCATGATCGGGGTGGCCAAGGGAAACACGGCCAGGTTGATGGGGCGCCCCTCGGCCGCGGAATCTGGAAGCTGGGTTGATGGCTTGCTCTCGCCCAGCACCATATTGATCGAGAAGAGAAGCAGGATCAGCCCGCCGGCAATCTGAAAGGCCAGCAGCGACACGCCCATGGCATGCAGCAGCGCCTGGCCGGCGAAGCCGAAGAAGACCAGGATGAGAAAGGCGAAGATGGCGGCATAGAGCGCTGTCAGGCGGCGGTCCTTGGTGCTCAGGGTGCCGGTTGCGCCGAGAAACAGCGGTAAATGGCCCACCGGATCGAGCATGATCCAGAGGGTGGCAAATTGGGTCGTGAACAGAGTCAAATCCGGAATCATTGGGAACGCCGCCAGGGGAAACTTAGGGGATGTAGTAGAAGGGATTGGGCAGAAGGAATGTTCTTTCCGAGGCACCACCGGCGAGATCGGAATGCTGATCACCCATATTGGCGATGATCGTATAGCCCTCAGCCTCGATCGCGCGTCGGCGCGGCGCTTTGAAATCCGCGGCCGAGGCAAAACGGGCATTTTCCGGCACCATGTCCAGACGAGCGAAGGTGGAATAGCCGGCGCGACGCAGGTTGCGCAGAGTGGCTTGACGCTGGGACTCGGGCCGGCCGGTGATGAAGAAAACAGTGACGCCGACGGCGCGTGCTGCCTGGTACACGCGCAAGGTGGTGGGAAGGACGGGATCTGCGCCCTTCAGATCCCAATCACGCCAGCCGCAGGGCTGATGGGGACCGGCGAGACAGGGACCATCAACGAAGCGGCCGAAGTCATTGGCAAGGATCTCCGGCCAGTTCGACAGGGAGGTATCATCAATGTCAAGCACCAGGGCAGGCTTGTTCACTCGCGGGGCACGGCGCAGGATCCAGGCTTCTGCGAGCCGGGCAACCTTCTCCAGATCACGGGCATAGGCGCCGCTGTCGTGGTAGCGGGTGGCGGCGATCTTGGCGATGCCGACATTGGCGGGCTCGGCGAGCCCACCGGCTGAAGCTGCGGCACAGGCGCTGAGCATCAGCGCCAGACCTGCGATAAACGCGCCCCTCATACCCATACTCCCTCACATTCCCGCACCTGTATGGGCGCCGGACCCCGTCTATGCGCTTGCCGCCTGCTGCTCCTGCTTGCGGAGAATGAAGCGTTGAATCTTGCCGCTCGGCGTCTTGGGCAGGCCTTCCACGAAGGCAATCTCGCGAGGGTAAGCGTGAGCCGAGAGGCGGCTGCGGACATGCTTCTGGAGCGCCTCGATCAGCTCCGGCGTCGGTTGATGACCGGGCTTCAAGACAACGAAGGCTTTGACGATCTCGGTGCGCTCGGGATCGGGCTTGCCGATCACGGCCGTCTCCATCACCGCGGGATGTTCGATGAGAGCACTTTCAACATCGAATGGCCCGATGCGATAGCCCGAGGAGGTGATGACGTCATCCGACCGGCCGACAAAGCTGATGCTGCCATCCGGGTTCAGCTCCACGGTGTCGCCGCTCAGGTAGTAATCGCCGATAAAGGGCTGGCTGTCGTGGTTCATATAGCCGCCAAACCAGAAGAGCGGCGAGTTCTTGCGGTCCAGTGCCAAGATGCCGGGCGTTCCGGGGGCAAGCTCCTGGCCTTGCTCATCCAGAACCACGACGCGGTGGCCGGGAACGGGATAGCCTGCGGTGCCCGGCTGAACCTGATGGCGAAGGCCATGATGGTTGCAGACCACCATGCCAAGCTCGGTCTGGCCGTAATGGTCATGGATTGTCGTGCGGAGGTGCTCCGAAAACCAGCGGATCACTTCCGGATTGAGCGGCTCGCCGGCGCTGCTGACCACCCGAAGCTTGCCCTTGATCGGGGCGGCAGCATCGGGACCCGCGGCGAGCATCAGGCGAAAGGCGGTCGGTGCGCCGCACAGATTGGTGACCTCATATCTCTGAATGATGCGGTAGGTGCTCTCGACCGAGAAGGGGCCGTCATAGAGCAGGGTCGGATGACCCATGGCGAGCGGGGCGGTGACCGCATAGTAAAGGCCATAGGCCCAGCCGGGATCGGCGATATTCCAGAAGGAATCCTCCGGCCGCAGATCGACCGCGTCGCGGAGATAGCCGATCATGGCAATGATCGCCTTCAATGGCACTGGCACGGGCTTTGCCGCGCCGGTGGTGCCAGAGGTGAACATCATCAGGAAGGGATCATCGCCCGAGCGCATAACGGGGGCGAAGTCAGCCTTCTGACCCTCGACCTCCGCCCAGAAGCTGAAATCGCCACGACGCAGGCCAGTGCCCTTAGGGCCGGTGACGACCATGACAGGCGGGCAACCGGCGACATCGTCGAGCTTGCTGCGATTGGCTGGATCGGTGACCACCAGCTGGGTATCAGCGGTATGGATGCGATGCTCGATCGCCTTGGGGCCGAAGGCTGTGAAGAGAGGCTGGTAAACCGCGCCCAGGCGCCAGGCCGCGAGGATGGTGATGACCAGCTCAGGGACGCGCGGCAGGAGACCCGCCACCCGATCGCCTGGTTTGATCCCCTGCGCCGCGAAGAAATTGGCGAGCTGGGCTGCGCGTTTCTTCAGATCGCGGAAGGTGAAGATCTCGCTGCGACCGTCGCGGCCCTCCCAGAAAAGGGCGATGCGGCCCGGGAGTGCATGGCGATCGCAACATTCGACACAGGCGTTGAGCTCATCGAGGCTGCCCTGAAGCGTCTCGCTTACCTGTTTCGCAAGGTCGAATTCTGCAATTGCCTGCTGGTAGTCCTTCATTTAGGTCTCCTCGGGGTCACACGGGGTTCAGCGACCACCGGCCACATCGACCAGGGTGCCGGTCACATAGGAAGCGGCATCGGACAGGAGCCAGACGATCGCTTCCGCGACCTCATCGGCCGTGCCGGCGCGCTTCATCGGGTTGAGTGGTGCCAGACGCGCGAGCCTGTCCGGCATGCCTGCACGGGCGTGAATTTCAGTCTCGATCAGGCCGGGGCGCACCGCATTGACGCGCACACCGTCTTCGCCCACCTCGCGGGCAAGCCCGAGGGTGAAGCTGTCGATCGCGCCTTTCGATGCGGCATAATGAATGAACTCGTTGGGACTGCCGATTCGCGCGGCAGCGGAGGAGAGATTGACGATTGACCCGCCCTTGCCACCGTGACGCGTCGACATGCGCCGCACTGCCTCGCGCGCGGTGATCATGCTGCCGAACACGTTTACGGCCAGGACCTGCATGAGATCGGCGGCGCGAAGGTCCTCCATCCGCCCCGCCGGTCCGGTAATCCCGGCATTGTTGACCAAGCCGGTCAGAGGACCCAAATCGCGGTCAATCTTGTCAAAGAGGGCAAGGATCTGCTGCTCCTCGGCGACATTGACCTGATAGATCTTGGCCCGGACGCCCTGAGCCTCCGCCTCGCGGGCCACGGCCTCGGCATCCTTCGCGGAGGTCTCGTAGGTGAGGGCAAGATCATAGCCCCGCTTTGCCAAGAGCCTGGCGGTTGCTGCGCCTATGCCGCGGCTTGCTCCAGTAACCAGCGCCGTGTGTGTCACGTAATTCCCCAAATTGCCATGTCGACACCGTCACCTTATCCGTCAACGGCCTGAATGCACAAAACTTAAGCTTACGGCGAGGGAAAAGAACAGCTATCCTGCAGATGTCGTCAATAGTTCGAAAGGAGGTGATCCAGTGTCTCATTGTCAAAATCCGCGAGGGACCGATGATGCGAGCCGGGTCTTTGCCTCTGTCGGGGATGTCGCGCACGCGTTTTGAGGTTTCACCCGGCAGAGCGCCGGGACGCGGATGACAATGGAAGGGCTGCCCTCGGGTGGCCCTTCTTTTTTACCGAGATGAAAGCGCAGGTGCGGGGCATGCCCCCGCGGGCTGGGCTGACGCGCGCATGGCAATCGCACGGCGGTCGCAGATCGCGGGAACGGCAGTCGCGCGAGCGGCAAGGTGGCGCACGGGCGCGAGAGGCGTGTCGAGCCTGGTACAGATATTCTGTGGGAAGGCGTAAGACATCAAAGCGCTTCCGGGGGCGGACTCCCGGAAACGCATTTTTGCACTATTTAGCCGTCGCGCTTAAGACGACAAGCCGAGCCAGTGCTGCGCCGCTGGCTCGCCGTGATCAGTCAGCCGCGCGAATCGTGCGGGCTTCGACGCCCTTCTGGCCCTGCGCGACCTGAACTACAACCCGCTGGCCTTCGGAGACGCGGGTCATTCCAGAGCGCTCGAGAGCCGTGGCGTGCACGAACACGTCCTTGCCTCCCGTATCGAGAGCGATGAAGCCGAAGCCCTTATCGGGATTATACCACTTCACCACGCCCTGCTGCTCCTCGGAGAGCGGTGCGTCATTGAAGGAGTTGCTGGTGCGCGGGGCCCGTGCGGGTCTAGGCGCGGCGGTGGTCAGGTCTACATCCAGCACTTCGGTGACCTGCGGGCCTTTCTGGCCCTGGCCGATCCGAACCGTCAGGCGCGCGCCATCGGGCAAGCTGGTGTGACCAGCGGCTTCCACGGGGCGGATGTGAAGAAAGGCTTCAGAGCCGCCATCGACTTCGACAAATCCGAAGCCCTTGTCGGCATTGAACCATTTCACGGTTGCACCTGTAGGCGCCGCCGTCGAAGCGAAGGAGGGTTGCCCTCCCTGACGAAATGACGGCATGTCGTCCGATCCACGACGGCTTTTCGGACTGAAGTCATCATCGAAGCCGCGCCGGCGCGGCTCTCGATAATCTTTATAGCGGCTCATCGACCTTCCCAGAAGCTAAACACATCTCTATCGTCGCAATTCCGCTTGACCGGTCAAGCGAAACTTCGCGCCCTTTGAGAATTATGCATCATACAGGTGGACGGGGATTTAGCAAAATCCATTCTCGCATCAGTGCAATCGTTTTTTAAACTGAAAACGGGTAAGCTGTGGCGCGGAGAGCGATGTCAGATAGTAAGCAAATGCGGGACAATCAGGGGATCAATTCATGACGACCGTGAGAAAAACGAAGAATAAATCCGCTGATACAAAGGCGGTGCATACATTGGCCCTTGATATTGGCGGGACGGGGCTGAAAGCTTCCGTTCTCGATATTTCCGGAAATATGGTCGCTGACCGGGTAAGAATCCCCACGCCCCATCCATGCCCGCCTGAGACCTTGGTTGCAGCGCTGAAGGAGCTTGTTAAGCCCCTGCCGAGCTATGATCGTATTTCGGTCGGCTTTCCCGGTGTGATCCGGGATGGCACCATAATCACGGCACCAAATCTCGATACCGCGCTCTGGCATGGCTTTCCGCTACAGAATCAAATTGCCAAGGCTCTGGGCAAGCCCACGCGGCTGTTGAATGATGCCGAGGTGCAGGGACTGGGTCTCATCACAGGCCATCAGCTCGAGGTCGTCATCACGCTGGGGACCGGGGTCGGATCGGCGATCTTCGCCAATGGACGGCTGACGCCGCATCTCGAGTTGGCGCATCACCCGATCAAGGGTGACATGACCTATGACGAATATCTCGGCGAGGCCGCAAGAAAGAAGGTCGGCAAAAAGAAGTGGAACAAGCGGGTGCTCAGGATGATCGAGATTCTTTCCGTCCTGACGAATTTCGACACGCTGCATCTCGGTGGCGGGAATGCGGGCCATGTCACGGGGCCGCTGCCGAAGAATGTCCGGATCGAGAGCAATGATGCAGGGATCACCGGTGGGATCCGGCTTTGGGATGATCGGATTTGGGAAACGGTGGGCGGTCTCGCCTGATCAGCCACGTTCGATCGCGTTCAACGCGGCGATAGCATCATCAACGATCTCGGGCACGGACTTATCCACATCAACAATGATCGGGGCTTCATCCGGGCCTGGCTCCTCAAGGGTTGCAAATTGGCTGTCGAGGAGGGTTTCCGGCATGAAATGCCCCTTCCGCTGGTAAAGCCTCGTCGCGATCAAGGCGCGGCTTCCGCGGAGATAAAGAATGCGCACATCAGGATTGCCGCGGGTCAGCCTGTCCCGATAGCTGCGCTTAAGCGCCGAGCAGGCAATCACCCCATCGACACCTTCCGCAAGGCGCGCATCGATCCATGCGGCCACCCGATCGAGCCAGGGTGCCCGATCGATGTCGGTCAAGGGGATGCCCGATGCCATTTTGGCGTGAGCGCTTGCGTCGTGAAAGTCATCCCCATCGGCAAAGGTCCAGCCTAGCCGCTCCGCAAGCGCGCGCGCAATGGTGGTCTTGCCCGCGCCTGACACACCCATGGCGACCAGGATCATGAGGCCGACGCCTGACCAGCGGCCGCCTCATCCAGGAACCAATGCAATTCACCCACGGGCGCTATGCGGCCTGCGGGCAGAGACTTGTCGCCCGAATGAAGGCGCTCGATGATGGGAGCCTTCTCCTCGCCTGTGACGAGAAAGGCCACGGCCGCACTGCTGTCGAGCACAGGATAGGTCATGGTGATACGTTGCGGCGGCGGCTTGGCGCCAATGACGGGCAGAACCCAGCGCTCTTTCTCATCGAGCGCCGAACTGCCGGGGAATAGGGACGCGGTGTGACCATCCGGTCCAAGGCCCAATAGGGTCACATCAAAAAGAGGGCGGCCGGGGTCGAGCTCCTGCGCACCATAATAGGCCTTCAGCGTCGCCTCATAAGCGCTCGCGGCCCCGGCGGGTGAGGGGCCCGACGGCACGGCGTGGACATTCTCGCGGGGTACCGGCACATGGGCGATGAGGGTTTCCTCGGCCATGAGGTAATTGCTTTCGGGGTCGTCATGGGGGACGTAGCGCTCATCCCCGAAAAAGAGATGCAGCCGTGACCAGTCAATGCGGTCCCGATAAGGCGGCTTGGCGAGCAACGCATAAAGCCGTTTCGGCGTCGAGCCGCCGGAGAGATTCAGGGCGAAATTGCCTGATGCGGCTGCAATACGCGCAATGAGCCAGTCCGCGACCTGGACGGCGAGGCCGTCGGCATCCCGTGCCACATAGACATTCGGCATCATGCCGCGCTCCCTCTGCTGCGGGCTAAAATGAAATTCGCCACCGCCTTGGCGAAGCCGTCATTGTCGTTGGTGTCGGTCACATGATCGGCGGCCGCCTTCACCTCGTCGCTGCCATTGCCCATGGCGATGGCGAGGCCTGCCACCCGGAACATCGGCAGATCATTGACCATATCGCCGATGACGACGACTTCGTTGAGCGGAATATTGACGGCCTGGGCGAGGGTGCGCACTGCGTAGCCCTTGTCCGTCGCCGGCGGGGTGATGTCGAGATAGTAGTTCTGCGAGCGGCGGGCGGTGGCTATGCCAAGCAATTCCTTTTCCAACACCAATTCGCATTGGTGCAGACGGTCGAAATCCTTGGAAGAGCCGACGATCTTGCCCGCACTGCCGAGATAGGGGGCGAGATCGGCAACGACGGTCGGCTCGAACTGCACGGTGCGCTTTTCGCGCGGGACATAATCGCCGTCAGGATTGGTGATCAGCCATTTGTCGCCGCTGAACACCCAGATATCGGCGCCATAGTCGCGCATGACCTTGACGGCGTGCTCGGCCGCCTCGCGTGGGACCGAACGCTGCTCGATGATCGCCATATCGGGCATGAAGATGGTGCCGCCGTTGAAGGCACCCAAAGGCAGGCTCAGACCCAGCGGCTCGATCAGCATGGCCATGCCGCGGGGCGGCCGGCTCGACACGGCGGTGAAGGCGATACCGGCAGCTTTCAGATCCCGGGCTGCGGCGATGGCTGCTGGGGTGAGCAGCTTGTCGCGGGTGACGAGCGAGCCATCCACATCGGTCACCAGCATGGAGATCTTGCCGCCGTGCCGGGCGGCAAGGCCTGATCCCTCCTGTCCGGAAGTTCGTTGCGATGGCTCGTTCATGTCAGCGGCAACCATTTGAAGCCGTCACGCGCAAGCAGCGCATCAGCGGCGGCGGGGCCAGCGGTGCCCGCTTCATAAAATTCAAGAGGCGCATCATTGGCCGCCCAACCATCCAGCAAGGGCTGAACCTCGGCCCAGCCGGCCTCGATATTGTCCGCGCGCTGGAACAGGGTGGCATCGCCGGTGAGGCAGTCATAGATGAGCGTCTCATAGCCCGTAGACGGCTCCGCCTTGAAATAATCGGAATAGCGGAAATCCATCCGCACATCCTCGATCTCGACCTCGCGGCCGGGCCGCTTGGCGGCAAAGCGCAGCGAGACGCCTTCGTTGGGCTGAATGCGGAACACCATCATGTTCGGCTGAATCTCGCCGACATTCAGATTGCGGAACAGCACATGGGGGGCTTGCTTGAACTGGATGCCGATCTCGGTGCGACGGGTGCACAGGGATTTTCCGGTGCGCACATAAAAGGGCACGCCCGACCAGCGCCAATTGTCGATCATGAACTTCATGGCGACATAGGTCTCGGTCATGCTGGTGGGTGAGACGTTGGGCTCGTCGCGATAGTTGTTGACCGGCTTGCCGAGCACCTTGCCCGCGCGATACTGGCCGCGGACGGCGTTCCTCACCGCTTCTTCGGGCGTCAGATTGCGGATTGCCTCGACCGCCTTGGCCTTCTCGGACCGGATGGCATCCGCATCGAAGGAGTTGGGCGGCTCCATGGCGATCATGGAGAGAAGCTGGAACATATGATTGGGGACCATGTCGCGCAGCGCGCCGGTGGCGTCGTAGAAGCGGCCGCGATCTTCAACGCCTACGGTCTCGGCTGCGGTGATCTGGACATGGTCGATATGGTCGCGATTCCAGATGGGCTCGAACAGGCCGTTGGCAAAGCGCAGAACCATGATGTTCTGCACAGTCTCCTTGCCGAGGAAATGATCGATCCGGAAGACCTGGCGCTCGTCGGCAACCTTGAGGATCTGCTTGTTCAAGGCTTTCGCCGATTGGAGATCCGTGCCGAAGGGCTTCTCGACGACGACCCGGCGGAAGTGGGCGCCGGATTCGTCAAGAAGGTTTGCACGACCGAGCTGCTCGACAACTGGCCCGAAGAAGCGGGGAGCCACGGCGAGGTAGAATACCGCGTTGCCGCAGCCGCTCGCCTGTTCACGCTGGTCCAGCAGCGCCTTCAGCTTGGTGAACGTTTCGATATTGCCGAAATCACCGGAGACATAGAAGGTGCGGCTGATCAGCCAGTTCCAAGCCTGATCGTCCAGTTCGGCTGATGCGAACTCGCCGCGTCCCGAGGCGATCAGCGCCCGCATGTTCTCGGTGAGATGATTGCGGAAGCCCTGATCATCATTGGGAACGAGATCAACGCCGATGATCTGGAATTTATCATCCAGCGCCTGGTCATTGACCAGATTATAGATGGCCGGAATGAGCAGGCGCTTCGTCAGGTCACCGCCAGCACCGAAGATCACCAGGGTGGACGGCGGCGCGGTTTTGGAATTGCTGGGCAGGCATGCCGCAGCTGTCTTGGTTGGCGCGTCCATAGGCTCAATCTTTCAGCTTGAATTCGGTGTGGCCGCCAAATTTGAACCGCATGGCGGACAGGAGCTTCTCGCCGAAGGTGTGGGAGAGGCGGGAGCGGAAGCGGGCAAAAAGGGCTGCGGTCAGCACCTCCGCAGGAACCGCTTCCTCGATGGCCGCATTGATCGTCCAGCGGCCTTCACCACTATCGGCCACCTCGCCGGGATAATCCTTGAGCGAGCTGTCCTCGGCGAGCGCCTGGGCGGTCAAGTCGAGCAGCCAGGATGAAATGACACTGCCACGGCGCCAGACCTCGGCGATGTCGGCCATGTCGAGCGTGTAACGCTCATTTTCGGGCAGCGCCTCGGAAGATTTGTTCTTGAGGATGTCGAAGCCCTCGGCATAGGCCTGCATCAGACCATATTCGATGCCGTTGTGGACCATCTTCACGAAATGGCCGGAGCCAATGGGACCTGTATGGATATAGCCCATCTCCGGGCGGGGGTCGCGCCCTTGACGGCCCGGCGTGCGCTCGATCGAGCCGATGCCGGGGGCGAGGGCGGCGAGGATCGGATCAATGTGGTCGACCGCTTCCTTGGCACCGCCGATCATCATGCAGTAGCCGCGCTCGAGACCCCAGACCCCGCCCGATGTGCCGACATCCACATAGTGAATGCCTTTTTCCTTGAGGGCGGCGCCGCGGCGGATATCGTCCTTATAGAAGGTATTGCCGCCATCGATGATGATGTCGCCGGGCTTCATGAGGCCCGACAACTCCTGAATTGTGCTTTCGGTTGGCGCGCCGGCGGGCAGCATGACCCAGACCACCCGCGGGGCGTCGAGTTTGGCCACGAGATCTGCAAGGCCCGAGGCGCCGGTGGAGCCTTCACCGGCCAGTTCCGTGACTGCAGCTGCGTTGCGGTCGTAAACCACGCAATGGTGGCCCGCACGGGTCAGCCGTCTGACAATATTGCCCCCCATGCGTCCCAAACCGATCATTCCAAGCTGCATCGCCATAGTCCCTTTTATGGAAATCAGTGAGAGTCGAATCAGGTGAGTGCGTTATCGATCGCTCGGGCAAGCCGCTTCAGTCCGCCCTGAACATCACTGCCGAGGTGGACGCGCAGGGCACGGCGGTCACGTTCGGCAAGCACCGCAAAATCCCCGCGGGCCTGGGCGAGAATAACCACGCCAAAGCTGTATTTGCGGCCTGGCACGGCAAGATCCGCTGAGGGATCGGCCGTGATCTGCAGGAACACCCCTGAATTGGGTCCGCCCTTGTAGGCCTGGCCGGTCGAGTGAAGGAAGCGCGGGCCAAAGCCGACGCAGGTTGCGACCTTCAGCCGATCACGGATGCGGGTGCGCAGCGCCGTGAGCGTCGCCGTGTTCTCAGCATTGTGGTCGATATAGGCGAGGAGGGCCGCATAATCGCCAGGTCTGGCGCGGGCGAGATGCGCCTTGATCACGGCATCGACCGTCTTCTCGCCGGCAGCGGCGCTGAGCGCTTCTGCATTCTTCGGATCCGCATAGAGGGTGAGCCCGTCAGCGGACAGCAAGGGCGTCTCCTCGGGAAGCTTGCCCGTCTGCTCATATTCATCCGTGAGCTGCCGGGTTGCGATCTTGCTCGCCTCGACATCGGGCTGATTGAAGGCATTGATGCCGATGACGCTGCCCGCAACAGCGGTCGCGACTTCCCAACGATAGAATTCCTGGCCTATCTGATAGGGGTCGGCCAAGCTGATGCGGACCACCGGCTGGCCAGCCTGTTCAAGGGCCGCGATGGCAGCATCCTGTGCCTCATCGGGAGCACTGTCGAGACGCAGATAGGCGAAGATGCGGTCGCTGCCATAGACGGTGGGCGCGCCCAAAGGCTCGGCATCGACGGGGATGATGCCGTGGCCCTGCTTACCGGTCGATTCGGCGAGCAGCTGTTCCAGCCATGCGCCGACATCGGAAATGCCCGGGGAGGCGATCACCGTCACCTTGTCGCGACCGGTTGTGGCGCCAATACCGAGGATGGTGCCGAGCAGAATGCCGGGGTTCTCCAGCGGTGGCGCGTCGGGGCCGCAGCTTTCGACCATGATGGCGGTGGCTGTGAGGAAGCGGTCGAGGTCAAGCCCCATGACGGCCGCGGGGACCATGCCAAAATTCGACAGGACGGAATAGCGTCCGCCAATGCCGGGATCGCCGAAGAAGATATGGCGGAACTTGTCTTCCTCGGCCACCTGCTGCATGTGCGAGCCGGGGTCGGTCACGGCGATGAAGCGGCTGCCGGCCTTGTCCTGGCCGATCGCCTTGCCTACGGCGTCGAAGAAATAGTCCTTGAGGATATTCGGCTCGAGGGTTGATCCGGATTTGCTCGAGACGATGAAAACGGTGTTCGCAAGGTCAATCCGGCGCTCGAATGAGGCGATCTGCTGGGGATCGGTTGAATCGAGCACGAGCAGCTCGGGATAGCCTTCCTTCTTGCCGAAGGTGCGCGTGAGAACCTCCGGGCCCAAGCTTGATCCACCCATGCCGAGGAGCAGGGCGTGCTTGAAGCCGGTATTGCGGATATCCGCCTGAAGGTCAGTCAAGACCTTAATATCGCGCTGCTCGATGCCGACAATATCGAGCCAGGCGAGCCATTTCGCTTCATCGCTATTGGTCCAGAGGCTCGCATCGCGCGCCCAGAGCCGCCGCTGCAGGCCAGCAATGCGCAGTTGATCAAGCCGCGTCTTCACCGCCTCGTTCATGGCCGGCGGCAGGCTATAGGTCTGGCCATTGAGCTTGGTGCCAAGGCTCTGCCGCCGCTTCCCGGCAACGGCGCCCAAGAGGCCATCGAAGGCATCGGCAAATTGCTGCACGCCCTCGGTGACGAGCTGATTTGTGACGCCATCGAGATCGAGCCCGAGCCGCTCGGCGGACGCGAGCACGGCCTTTGCGCCTTCAATGTCCTCGGTGAGGCTTTGCCGCGGGCGGCCATGGTCGCGGAAGGCATCCATGGTGGCGGGCGGCATGGTGTTCACGGTGTCTGGGCCGATCAGCTCCTCGACATAGAGGACGTCGCTATAGGCCTTGTTCTTGGTGCCGGTAGAGGCCCAGAGCAGGCGCTGAGGCCTTGCACCAAGCTGGGCGAGCTTCTGCCAGCGCGGCGTTGTGATCAGCTCCTGATAATATTCGTACGCGAGCTTGGCGTTGGCGATCGCAACCTTGCCCTTGACGGCGGCCAGCTCTTCGGCCTTGGGGTCACCGGCGGCGATGCGTGTTTCGATCTTTTTGTCGATCGCCGTGTCGATGCGGCTGACAAAGAAGCTTGCGACGCTCGCCACGCGAGAAATATTCCCGCCCTTGGCGTGGTAGTCCTCGAGCCCCGCGAGATAAGCCTCAGCCACGGCCTTATAGGCTTCCTGCGAAAAGAGCAGGGTCACATTGATATTGATGCCTTCACCGATGAGGGTGCGAATGGCGGGTGCGCCGGCTTCGGTGCCGGGAACCTTGACCATAAGATTGGGGCGATCGACCGCGTTCCAAAGGCGGCGGGCCTCGATGACCGTGTCTTCCGTGCGCAGAGCGAGATAGGGCGAGACTTCCAGGCTGATAAAGCCGTCGGTGCCGCCGGTTTCGTCATAGACGCCGCGCAGGGTATCCGCCGCCGCCTTAATGTCGCCGATGGCCAAGTGCTCGTAGATCTCCCCAGCCGACCGGTCGCCTTCCGCAACGAAACGGGCGAAATCCTCATCATAATCCGTGCTGCCGCCGATCGCCTTCTCGAAGATGGAGGGGTTGGAGGTCACACCCTTCAGGCCGTCGTTGCGAATGAGCGCGGCGAGCCCGCCGGATGCGATCAAGCTGCGCCGGACATAATCGAGCCAGACCGACTGGCCGAAATTTGCAAGCTGCTGCAGCGGATTTTCTGTCGTGATCGGATGTTGTGCGGTCGTCATCAACTACTCCATGCGGCAGGCATTGGAAGCGGCTGCCGCGCTCGCCCTGAGCCCCAGGCTAAACTCATACGGTTTATTCACCGTTGCGCGATCTGGGCGCGCGCGGCTTCGTAGATCTTCTCCGGCGTGAAGCCGAATTTCGTCAGCAGCGCCTTCAGCGGCGCTGACGCGCCGAAAGTGTGCATGCCGATCTTGGTGCCGATCCTGCCGACATACCGGTCCCAGCCGATGGTGGAGGCCTGCTCCACCGAGACCCGGGCCGTGATGTGCGGCGGCAGCACTTCGTCACGATACGCCTGATCCTGCATCTCGAACAGTTCCCATGAGGGCATGGAAACGACCCGGGCGCGAATGCCCTCCTGTGTGAGCCGCTCAAAGGCCGAGAGGCAGAGCGAGACCTCGCTGCCCGTGGCGATCAGGATGACCTCGGGCTCGCCCTGGTCAGGATCTGCGAGCACATAGGCGCCTTTGGCAGTGCCTGCGGCAGAGGCAAATTTCTGCCGGTCGATGGTCGGAAGATTCTGGCGAGACAGGATGAGGCAGGCCGGTGTGTGATGCCCGCTCAGCATCACCCGCCAGCATTCGGCGACCTCATTGGCATCCGCCGGACGCAGGGTGAGAAGGCCCGGAATGCTGCGCAGCGCCAAAAGCTGCTCGACCGGCTGGTGGGTTGGCCCGTCCTCGCCGACGCCGATCGAATCATGGGTGAAGACATAGATCACCGGCAGCTCCATCAGGGCCGAAAGGCGGATGGCGGGCTTCATATAGTCGCTGAAGATCAGGAAGCCCGAACCGTAAGACCGCAGCTTGGAGAGCGACATGCCGTTGCAGATGGCGCCCATGGCATGCTCGCGGATGCCGAAATGGAAATTCCGCCCGAGATAGCTGCCAGCCTCGAAATCGCCCGCACCCTCAAAGGTGAGCCTCGTCTTGGTCGAGGGGGCAAGGTCGGCGGCACCGCCCAGAAGCCATGGCAAATTTGGTGCGATGGCATTGAGCACCTTCGCCGAGGCGTCACGGCCGGACAGCCCCTTGGGATCAGCGGGGAAGGTGGGGATGTCCTTATCCCAGCCATCGGGAAGCCCCCGGGACTGCATGAGCTCGATCTCACGGGCGAGGTCCGGATGGGCGGCCCGATATTGCTCGAACAAATCCGCCCAGGCGGTGCGCAGCGCGCGGCCGCGGGCATTCATGCCTTCGGCAAAGCGCTCGCGGACGCCATCGGGCACAAGGAATTTCGCGTCCTCCGGCCAGCCATAGGCGCGTTTCGCCAGGCGGATCTCGTCTTCGCCGAGGGGCGCGCCATGGGCTGCGCTCGTGTCCTGCTTGTTGGGCGCGCCGTAGCCGATGTGGCTCTCGACGATGATCAGGGTGGGGCGGTCGGTGGTCTCGGCGGCGGTCGCCAGCGCCCGGGCCAGCCGATCGGTGTCATTGGCATCGGACAGGCGCAGCACGTGCCAGCCATAGGCGAGGAACCGGGCGGCCACGTCTTCGCTGAAGGCCAGGTCGGTGTGACCTTCGATGGTCACGTGGTTCGAGTCATAGATCCAGCAGAGATTGGAGAGTTGGAAGTGGCCGGCAATGGAGGCTGCCTCGCCGGAAATGCCCTCCATCATGTCGCCATCACCACAGAGCGCATAGACCCGATAATCGAAGAGCGGAAAGCCAGGACGGTTGTAGCGCTCAGCAAGCCAGCGCTCGGCGATCGCCATGCCGACGGAGGTTGCGACGCCTTGCCCCAGGGGGCCGGTCGTGGTCTCAACGCCCGAGACGAGGCGATATTCGGGATGGCCGGGACATTTGCTGTCGAGCTGGCGGAAATGCTTGATGTCGTCCAGGGTGACCGCCGGTGCGCCAAGAATCTCGTAGTCCGGGTTCACCGATTTGACGCCGCTCAAATAGAGCAAGGAATAGAGCAGCATCGAGGCGTGGCCGATGGATAGGACGAAGCGGTCGCGATTGGGCCAGATCGGATCTTCCGGATCAAAGCGCAAGAATTGCTGCCACAGAGTATAGGCTACGGGCGCCATGGCCATGGGCGTGCCGGGATGACCTGAGTCAGCCTGCTGCACCGCGTCCATCGACAAGGTTCGGATGGTGTTGATGGCCAGGAGGTCGATTTTATCCTGAGGCTTCAGCCCAGATGCCGGGCCAGCGATGGATGATGCCGGGGGTGTTCTGCCTGCATCCACGCCTTTGAAAGTCATTCCGCACTCCTGTGGGATCTATTCTCTGGTGCATTTAAGGTGAAACAATAATGACTGTGTTCTAAACAGTATTTATTGTTTCCAGTCGACGTGGCGTGCAAATGCTAGGTGCGAAGGCGCGCCGCTGTCAACTGATGAGCGGCCGCTGCGTGTCGGCGTGCCGGTATTCCGTCTCTATCGGGAAACGGCATATTAAGCGGCGCGCGCGAATAATCCGTGACATTGCCGATCAGCCCGCAGAACCCTGTTGGGCGGGTCGCGGTTCCCTGTCAGGCTGGCTGGGCGCCAATCGACGAGCCTTTACCGATTTCGCGGACAATCTCACAACGGAGCACGCGCATGCAGGCACCTGGGGGGCCGGGGATGGAGGCCCGGTGGACGTCGAGCGCCAAGAGTGGTGTTGGCACGGCGCTGACTGCGAATAGCAGGATCTGGTTCACGATCAGCCACGGGATTCTCAACGAGATCTATTTTCCGCGGGTCGATACCGCCTGTACCCGCGACTTCGGCCTGATCGTGACCGATGGCAGCGATTACTTCTCAGAAGAAAAGCGCCATGCCGAGCATCACATCGAGATGATCGACGAGGGCGTGCCCGGCTTCCATGTCACCAATCTCGCGCTCGACGGCCGCTACAGGATCGAGAAGCGGATTATCACGGATCCGCTCAGGGACACCGTGCTGCAGGAGGTGAGATTCGAGCCCCTGCACGGCAGTTTGCGGGATTACCGGCTCTTTGCGCTGATCGCGCCGCATCTCGTCAATGCGGGGGCGCATAACACCGCGTGGATCGACGACTACAAGGGCACCCCGATGCTGTTTGCGCGCGGCCTGTTCGGTGCCTCGCTGGCGGTCGCCTGCTCGATCCCCTGGCGCGCCCGCTCGGTCGGTTATGTCGGCAGTTCCGATGGATGGCAGCAACTCGCGCAGCATAAGCAGTTGGTGAGCTGCTATAGCGAGGCGCCCGACGGGAATGTCGCCATGACCGGCGAGATCGACCTGGCAGCGACGGGTGGCGAGCCTTTTCTGCTCGCGCTTTCGATCGCCAGCCGGCCGCAGGAGGCTGCGTATCGCGCGCTCGCCACGATGCAAGCGGGCTTCAAGGCGGCACTCAAAGGCTATACCACGGGATGGCGGGCCTGGCAGGATAGCCTTCTCCCCCTGGACCGGCCTCAGGCCGGCCGCATCAACCATTACCGGGTGAGCACCTCGGTTCTTGCGGTTCATTCACCCGTCTCATTTCCCGGTGCCGTGATCGCCAGCCTGTCGGTGCCGTGGGGGACCGACAAGGGCGACGAGGATCTTGGCGGCTATCACCTGGTGTGGCCACGGGATCTCGTCGAGACGGCGGGCGGGTTCCTCGCGGCTGGCGCGGTGAACGAGGCCAAGGCTGTGTTGCGTTACCTTCACACGGTGCAGGAGGCGGACGGCCACTGGTCACAGAACATGTGGCTCGATGGCGAGCCCTATTGGCGCGGGGTGCAGATGGACGAATGCGCCTTCCCGATCCTACTCATGGATATGCTGCGCCGAGAAGGCCACCTGTCGGTCGATGATTTCGAGCGGTTCACGCCAATGGTGCAGAAGGCGGTCCGCTATCTCGTCTGCAACGGCCCGGTTACCGGCCAGGACCGCTGGGAAGAGGATGCGGGCTTTTCTCCCTTCACGCTCGCGGTCGAGATCGCGGGTCTGCTTGCGGGCGCGGATATTCTCGAGCTGGCGGGCCATAAGCGCGATGCGCAATATGCGCGCGATACGGCTGATTGCTGGAATGACGAGATCGAGCGGTGGACATTCGCGACCGACACGCCGATCTCCGAAAGGCTTGGCATTTCCGGCTATTACGTGCGGATCGCACCACCCGAGCAGGGAACGGCCGCATCTGCGATGCATGGCTTTGTCCCGATCAAGAACCGCCCGCCCGAGAGCACGGACCAGCCGGCCAGCCAGATCGTGAGCCCGGACGCTCTGGCCCTGGTGCGCTTCGGCCTGCGCGCGGCGGATGATCCTCGCATCCTCGACACCGTCAAGGTGATCGATGACATGCTGAAGGTGGAATTGCCGCAGGGCCCTGTCTGGTACCGGTATAATGGCGATGGCTATGGTGAGAAGGAGGATGGCCGGTCCTTCGATGGGATCGGCGTCGGGCGAGCCTGGCCGCTGCTCACAGGCGAAAGAGCGCATTACGAGATCGCCGCCGGCCGGAGCGAGGAGGCGGGGCGCCTTTTGAAGACGCTGGAAAGCTCGTCAAATGAGGGCGGCCTTATTCCCGAGCAGGTCTGGGACAGCGAAGACATTCCCGAGCGCGGGCTCTATCGGGGCAAGCCTTCGGGAAGTGCCATGCCGCTGGTCTGGGCCCATAGCGAGCACATCAAGCTGTTGCGGTCGCTGCATGACGGCCGGGTGTTCGACATGCCGCCACAGCCGGTCGAGCGCTATCAGCATCGCAAGATCACGGCGTCTTTCCGTTCGTGGCGGTCCAATAATCGTGTGCGGACCATCCCTCAGGGCAAGACGCTGCGCGTGGAGGTCATGGCGCCGGCAATCGTCCACTGGACCATAGACGACTGGAAAACCACGCAAGACAGTCCGGTTGAGGCCGCGGCCTTTGGGATCTATCTCGTTGATCTTCCGACGGAACAGGCGCCGGTTGGAACCCGTATCGGCTTCACATTGAAGTGGCTCGAGCAGGAGCGCTGGCAGGGTGAGAACTACGAGGTGGTTATCGCCTAGAGCGTTTCCGC
The DNA here is from genome assembly GCF_038811545.1 of Rhodoligotrophos sp. CJ14. Lineage (GTDB taxonomy): Bacteria > Pseudomonadota > Alphaproteobacteria > Rhizobiales > Im1 > Rhodoligotrophos > Rhodoligotrophos ferricapiens. The sequence goes on along the minus strand of NZ_CP133319.1, from coordinate 1,335,475 downwards.
TTTTTCTTTGAATCGCGAAACCGCTCTAGTTCTTGCTTGGTCGCATTTTCTTCACGCGAACCGGTATCCGCTTCGCTCGAAAATGCTCTAGAAGACCCGAGAACAATACGGGTGATCGGCATCCGCATTGTTCGTCGCGCCAGTGGAAGAGAACCGCTGCGCCATCAATCACGCACGCAAGATTTCTCCTGGAGTGTGTTGGGATCCAGCCTGATCTCGTATTCGGCGCCATCGGATCCTATGGCGTCGCTCACCTCCCAGACTGTGTCATTGTCTTCCAGTTCGATCTCTTCCCAAGAGCTGAAGCCAAGCTCCTTCCGCTTGGCTTCGATCCTGGTCCTCTCTTCGGAGGTGGGCGCATGGTCTGCTTTGCTGGAGCAATCGCCAGCACCATCGCGCCCGCCAGGAGCGCGGCATGCAAGGTTCTCATCGGACAAACCTTCTCTGTCGACGCTACGTTAATTGGTCGGGGAGAGCCGGGTTGCGAAGAGGGCGATGGTGCGCGCGTAGACATCGGCGCGGTTCCATTCCTTCAGCACGGCGAAATTGGGCTCACCGGGCTCCCAGCCAGCACCCGGCCTCCAGCCATAACCTTTGAGATAGTTGGCGGTCGATGCCAACACGTCGGGGACGCTGCGGATCAGGTCGCGATGGCCATTCCCATCAAAATCAACGGCGAAGCGCAGATAGTTGCTCGGAAGGAACTGGGTCTGGCCAAGCTCTCCGGCCCAAGCGCCACGCATCTGTGAAGGCCGGAGATCGCCACGCTCGATGATTTGCAGCGCGGCCGAGAGCTCACGCTGGAACATTTCCGTGCGGCGGCAGTCATAGGCGAGGGTTGCCAGTGCGCGAATGGCATCCTGCTTGCCCATATTGGTGCCGAAATCGGTTTCAAGCCCCCAGATGACAACGACAATCTGAGGGGGCACACCATAGCGCTGCTCAATCCGCCTCAGCAGGGACGCATGACGCCTCAGCATGGATTGGGCCTTCTGGACACGTCCGGCGGTGATGCGGGAATTGGCGAATTGCTCGAAGGACTGCTTGAAATGCTTCTGGTTGCGATCGAGCTTCAGAACTTGCTGGTTGAGAGTCAGCCCGTCGAGCGCCGAGAGGGTTCGAGGGGACAGATTGGCATTCTCAGCCTTGAAACTCTTCACCCATGCGGGAAAGCCCCCTGGCGGCTCGCATTGCGCGGCATGAGCGGTTCCTGAAAAGACACCGAACAAGGAGAAGAGCATTACGCCGACGCCTGCAACGCGAAATAGGGTAAATCCTTTCATGGGCTGCGTCTCCGTGAGCTTGAGCTGCCGTGAATTACCGGTTTAGGCAAGAAGTGCGCCCAGGCTACAGCGAGTTCGCTGTGATGCGGTTAACTCACGGGCTCGTCCTGCAGATTGGTGATTACGCGCCTATTCTGAGATACGCAGGAAACATCCGCACATTCGCGAACAAGACGGTCGCGTCCATAACCCTTAACAGTCATACGCTCCTGGGAAACACCGAGCGAGGCGAGATAATCACGCACCGCCTCGGCGCGACGCTTGGATAGATCGAGATTGGCCGAGGCTGATCCGGGGTCGTCGGCAAAGCCCTGAATTTTCACGGGCCATTGCGGATATAGCTTCAGCCATTCCGCCTGCTTCTGGAGCGTCACCTTGGCCGTTTCATCGAGGGTAGCCGAGCCGGCGGTGAAATAGGTGCGCCGGCCGACATTCACCATGAAGTCCTCTTCCGTTCCGGGCTGAGTGAGGGCGGCGCTGGGCTCGCCTTCCGACAAGACCGGCGGGGCCGGCAGCTGCGGGCCCTGGGTGGTCGCGCCGCCGCAAGCCGCCAGCCCGCAGGCCATGGCTATGAGAAAGGCCACGCGGGCCGCCGCCGTCATCGCGCATGCCGTCATCCCCAATCCCCCCTGTCTGTCCCCGCCTCAGAAGCGTGGCGGCAACGCGCCGCTCATTCAGGCATCCATCGAACCCAAGTGCTTCAGCACCAGAACAGCAGTGCCCTTCGGACAACGCTGATAGAGATCAATCACATCCTCGTTCAGCATCCGAATACAGCCGCTCGAGACATCATGGCCGATGCTCCAAGGCTCCACCGTGCCGTGAATACGATATCCGAGATCGCTGCCGTCTCGATACAGATAGAGGGCCCGCGGCCCCAGCGGGTTGTCGGCACCGCCCTCCATGAAGCGCGGCAGTTCGGGCCGGCGCTTCAGCATCTCGGGCGGTGGCGTCCAGCTCGGCCAGATGGCCTTGCGATCGATGCGCGCGCGCCCGTACCACTTGAACCCTTCCTTGCCGACGCCGACGCCATAGCGCAGCGCCGTGCTGTTCTCGAAAATCACATAGAGGAAGTGATTCTGCGTATCGACGACGACAGTGCCCTGAGGCTCGATACTGTCATAAGGCACGATCTGACGGCGCCACTTGCGGTCGATCCGCGCCAAATTGGTCGAGCGGTAGGTCACCCCGTTATCGACCACAGGCGGGCCGAAAAAGGCTTGGGTGTTCGCCGGTTGGCTGAGAGCGGGCCATGCATGGCCGGCGCCGGTCAGAGCGAGCGCGCCGGTCATAAAGCTTCGACGTGTAAACGACATTCCCCCACCCCTCGAAAGAAGCCGCATTGTGTCCTGTCGAGGGAATAGTTGCAGATTTGTATCTCTGGTCAACCGTCTGTGTAGAGATATTGCGGTTTACATGCTTCGGATCTGCGCTAGCTGAGATGGGGCCACACTTCCAACGCACCCCGATAGATCATCTCACAGGCGACATAGAAGATGATGGCAAGGCCCACATAGGCGATCCAGCGATGCTTGTGCAGCAAGCGGGCGATGAAGCTCGCGGCCAAGCCCATCAGAGCGATCGAGAGGACAAGTCCGAAGATGAGCACGATCGGGTGCTCGCGAGCCGCCCCCGCGACAGCCAAGACATTGTCCAAGGACATTGATACGTCGGCAATGATGATCTGCCATGCGGCCTGTGCAAAGGTCTTGCGTTGCGGATTGCCGGCGACGGTGCCGTCTTTGTTCAGATCAGCCTCGGAAAGCGCCTCCATGGCGTCGGGCTCGTGATGGCCTCCGGCGCGGAGCTCGCGCCACATCTTCCAGCACACCCAAAGCAGAAGCACGCCGCCGGCCAACAAAAGGCCGATAATCTGCAGAAGCTGAGTGGTGAGCAGAGCAAAGACGATACGCAGGGCGGTCGCTGCAAGAATGCCGATGAGGATGGCCTTTGTGCGCTGGTCCTTGGGAAGACCGGCGGCTGCAAGGCCAATGATGATCGCGTTGTCACCCGCCAACACCAAGTCGATCATGATCACCTGGAAGAAGGCGGTGATGAGTTCGGGCGTGATGAAATCGAACATGAAAATGGTCCGTCGCTGTCCACAAGACGTACAGACGCGGCAAACCGATTTCGGGAGCAGCGCAGACCCAACGAGCATTCGCCTCTGAGTCCGCAGCGCGCGAAGGAAAATCAGCCGGCCACTCTGTGGTCGTCCAGTCCGACATCGCAGCCTGCGGGGTAGACTGCCAGAGGGGCCCGGCCTGGCGCGACTTGTGTAAAGTCAAATCGCCTTGCGTGCAAGCAACAGCTATCCGAACCAACGACCAGCTTAGCAACCCTGAACCGCCCCTTGCGTTGCCATCGATACCCTCGCGGGTCTATGCTGGGGGCAGTCAGCGGCCCACATCGATCCGTCAGGGGGCCGGGCGACCAAGCGCTGAATATGACAGACAGCATCAAACAATTTCAGGGCAATGGCAGGTTGCAGGACGAGATGGCGGCGCTGGTGGCGCGCATCGCGAAGGGTGACCGCGAAGCCTTTGCAACCTTGTTCAATTACTATGCACCGCGCCTCAAAAGCTTCATGCTGCGTCGGAGCGCCGATCCCGAGACGGCCGAGGAGCTGGTGCAAGAGACCATGCTGGCTGTGTGGAACAGGGCATCCAGCTTCTCTCCCGCGAAAGGCAGTGTCACCACTTGGATCTATACGATCGCGCGTAATCTGCGGATCGACAGGTTGCGACGCCAGCCGGCCCAGACCTTCTATGACATCGACGATTTTGATGAGCCCTCGGCAGAACCGAGCACAGAGGAGCGGCTGATCCAGAACGAGAGCGAGGCGCAGATCGCAAGTGCGATCGAGGCCTTGCCGAAAGAGCAGCTCGACGTCATCTCTCTATCATATGTCGATGACCTCTCGCAGTCGGAGATTGCGGAGCGGCTGGATGTTCCTCTGGGTACGGTGAAATCGAGAATGCGGCTTGCTTATCAAAAGCTCAGGGATGCGCTGGGAGGCCAGTCGTGAGGGTGCATCATCACCCGGACTGCGCCACGCTGATGGCCTATGCCTCCGGCACGCTGAGCGAAGCCCTGACGATGGTGGTGGCCTGCCATGTGGCCTGGTGCCCGCAATGCCAGCGGGAGCTTCGGTGCCATGAGGAGACGGGCGGGGCGATCATCGACCGCATGGAGGCCGTTCCCGTCAAGCCGGGCTGTCTCGATGCAGTGCTGCAGCGCATCGATGCAGAGTGCCGCGAGGCCAGGGCCCGGGACTGTGCGCCGGAGCTTGCGGGCGAAGCGCATCGGATGGGCCTGCCGCGCCCTCTCTGCCGGCTTTTGGGCCGGTCTCTCGACCAGCTTGCCTGGCGGCGCATTGCACCCGGCGTGGCGGTCTATCGGATCAATTTGGCGCGCGGCGCGCGCGGCCGCCTGATGCTGATGAGAATCGCGAGCGGCAAGGCTTTGCCCCGTCATGGCCATTCTGCGGGCGAGATGACCATGGTGCTGCGGGGTGCCTATCGGGATGAGGTGGGACGCTTCGCGATGGGTGATATTGCCGATCTCGGCCATGATATCGAGCATAAGCCGGTGACTGATTCAGGGGCCGACTGCATATGCCTGATCGGCAGCGAACGGCCCTGGCGGCTCAGAGGTCTGCTCCGCCTCGTGCAGCCGATCCTGCGGCTTTGACCCTCGGTTTCTCCACGGTTTTTCCGCCAGATTTCCAGATATAGCCCGACTTTGGTCGCATTGTGCGGTGCCGATTTGGCGTTGACCGGATCCGCGCGGCATGTGACCGTATGTCGTGGTGAGGGAAGGATCCACGGAGGACGGCACCCGGAACGGGTGCGGATGACATCCGCCCGGCTCCGACACTATCGAATAAGCCGGCACAGATCGCGGGTTCAAGGTGCCCATAAAGCCAGAGGCACCAGCTCGATCCTCCGACTGGGACCCGACCCGTATGGGATTGGGGAGGCTTGTTCATGAGCGAAGAACTCGAGCGCATTGGCCGGGAGGTGAAAACCGGCCGGGTGACCCGTCGGGAATTCATCGTGGCGGCGGTTGCCGCAGGACTGACCGCGAGCACGGCGAGCACTCTGTTCGCATCCCTCGCGCGGGCCGAGCCGAAGACCGGCGGCCATTTCAAGATCGGTATCGGCGCGGGCTCGACCACCGATTCGATCGACCCGCAGACCTATCTCGACACCTATATGCAGTCGGTCGGGCATTCGGTGTTCAGCTATCTGACCGAGGTTGATCCCGAAGGCAAGCTGACCGGGGAAGTGGCAGAAAGCTGGGATGTCTCGCCGGATGCGAAGACCTGGACCTTCAAGCTGCGGCAAGGCATCGAATTCCATAATGGCAAGACGCTCACGTCGGAGGATGTGGTCAATTCGATCAACCATCACCGCGGGCCTGATTCCAAATCCGCCGCCAAAGGCATTGTCGATGCGATCGAGGATGTGAAGGCGGACGGCAAGGACGTCGTGGTGTTCACCCTCAAAGGCGGGAATGCGGATTTCGCTTACCTGCTCGATGATTATCATCTGGCGGTGTTGCCGACCAAGGACGGCAAAGCCGATGCGAGCGGGGTCGGCAGCGGCGCCTATATTCTCGAGCGCATCGATTATGGCGTAACGGCTGTCGTCAAAAAGAACCCCAATTACTGGAAGAGCGGCCGCGGCTGGTTCGAGAGCGTCGAGTTCCTGGCCATCAAGGATGTGGCTGCGCGGACCAATGCGCTCACGACCGGGCAGATCCACGCGATAGACCGTTGCGACCTCAAGACGATCCATCTGCTCGAGCGCAACCCGAAGCTGGAAATCATATCCATCACGGGCACCCAGCATTACACACTGCCGATGCTTGTCGATCATGCACCGCTCGACAATGTGGATGTGCGGCTCGCGCTCAAGCATGCAGTTGACCGCGAAAAGCTGGTGCAAACCATTCTGCGCGGCTACGGGGCGGTTGCCAATGATCACCCGATCAGCCCGGCCAACCGGTTCTTCGCCAAGGATCTCGAGCAGCGGGCCTATGATCCCGACAAGGCCAAGTTTCATCTGAAGAAAGCCGGCTTCGAGACCTTGCGTATCGACCTGTCGACGGCGGATGCCGCGTTCTCCGGAGCGGTTGATACGGCTGTGCTCTACAAGGAGCATGCAGCGGCTGCCGGCATCGACATCAATGTGGTTCGCGAGCCAAATGATGGCTATTGGGAGAATGTCTGGATCAAGAAGCCGTGGTGCTTCTGCTACTGGTCAGGGCGGCCGACCGAAGACTGGATGTTCTCACTGACCTATTCGGCGGATGCGAGCTGGAACGACACCCATTGGAAGAACCCGGAGTTCAACAAGCTGCTGGTTGAGGCGCGCTCGGAGCTCGATGAGAAGAAACGGGCGGAGATGTATGCGGAAATGCAGCGTCTCGTCCGGGATGACGGCGGCACCGTGGTGCCCATGTATGCCAATTACGTCAATGCGCTATCGAAGACGGTCGGCCATGGCAAAATGGGGAACAACTGGGATCTCGACGGTCTGCGCCCGGCCGAGCGCTGGTGGTTCACCGAGGCATGAGGGCTTGATGCAGGCTGCAGCCATGGCCGGAGCGAAATGAACAAGGTCGCGAAGATGACGGCCCAGCGTTTGGCGCTGGGTCTCCTTGTGCTCTGGATTGTCTCGCTGATCATCTTCCTCGCGGTGTCGTTCCTTCCAGGCGACATCGCGACCGAGATGCTCGGCCAATCGGCAACTCCGGAAACGGTCGCGGCGTTGCGTCGGGAGCTCGGGCTCGATCTGCCGCTGCATACGCGCTATCTCGAATGGCTCGGCGGTATGCTGCACGGGGATTTCGGGCACTCGCTGGCCAATAAGCGAGAGATCGCCGAACTCCTGGGCTCGCGCATGATCAATACGCTGTTCCTGGCAGGGGTGGCGGCGATCATCTCGGTGCCATTGGCGCTGGCGCTCGGCGTTCTCGCCGCGCTCTATCGCAACTCGTGGTTCGACCGGGCGATCAATGTCTCAACCCTATCGTCGATTTCGTTCCCGGAATTCTTCGTCGCCTATATCCTCATCATGTTCCTCTCGGTGAGGCTGGGCTGGTTCCCGTCGATATCGAATCTCAGTCCCGGCATGCCGCTGATCGAACGGCTGCATGCGGTCGCACTGCCGGCGCTTACCCTGACGCTGGTGGTGGTCGCGCATATGATGCGGATGACCCGGGCGGCGATCCTCAATCTGCTGGCCAGTCCCTATATCGAGATGGCGGCGCTCAAAGGCATGTCGCGCAGCCGCATCATTCTCCATCATGCGCTGCCCAATGCGCTTGCCCCGATCATCAACGTGGTCGTGATCAACCTCGCCTATCTGGTGGTGGGGGTGGTGGTGGTCGAGGTGGTGTTCGTCTATCCCGGGCTTGGCCAACTGATGGTCGATTCCGTGCAGAAGCGGGATCTGCCGGTGGTGCAGGCCTGCAGCCTGCTCTTCGCCGCAACCTATATTCTCCTCAATCTCTCCGCCGATATTCTGTCCATCCTCACCAATCCAAGGCTGATGCATCCGCGATGAGCGAACCCGCAATGGCAGATGAGACAGGCCTCAGACCCCAGGGACTCACGCCGGAGGCGGGAGCACCGGAAGATGAGCAAGCCGCTGTGCTGGCGCTTGCGGCAAACCCGTGGCGTGCCCGCGGAACCGCGATCTGGAAGGCGCTGCGCCAGGCGCCCATCACGGCTAAGCTGGGGCTCGTCGTCATCATTGCCTATGTCTTCGTGGCGCTGTTTGCGCCGGCTCTCACGCCTTATGGCGAGTCCGAGGTGGTCGGACTGCAATTCGAGCCCTGGGGCGATCAGTTCCTGCTCGGCACCGACAATCTCGGCCGGGATATGTTCACGCGCCTCATCTATGGGGCGCGCAACACGATCGGCATTGCCTTTCTCACCACCATCCTTGCCTTCCTGATCGGCGGTGGAGCAGGGCTGATGGCGGCCACGGTCGGGGGGTGGACCGACCAGATCCTGTCGCGGATCGTCGATGTGCTGATGGCGATCCCGAGCCTCATCTTCTCGCTATTGCTGCTGACGATCTTCGGTACCTCCATTCCGGTGCTGATCATCGTCATTGCGGTGCTCGATTCGACGCGGGTGTTCCGGCTGGCGCGCGCGGTCGGAATGAATGTGGCGGTGATGGATTTCGTGGAGGCGGCGCGCCTGCGCGGGGAGGGGCTCGGCTGGATCATGCGCCGCGAGATTCTGCCCAATATCATGCCGCCGCTCACCGCGGAGTTCGGCCTGAGGTTCTGCTTCGTGTTCCTGACGATCAGCGCTCTGTCCTTCCTGGGGCTCGGCATTCAGCCGCCCACGGCCGATTGGGGTTCCATGGTGCGCGACAATGCCACGCTGATCACCTATGGCGATATCACACCGCTCCTGCCGGCCGGTGCGATCGCCGTGCTCACGCTCGCGGTGAATTTCGTGGTCGACTGGTTCCTGCACAAAACGAGCGGGTTGCGTGATGAGCAATGACCATAGCGATCGCGAAATTCTGCTCGAGATGCGGGATTTGCGCATCGAGGGCTGCGGCGATGACGGCTGGCACGAGATCGTCGGGGGTATCGGTCTGCGGCTCGCGCGCGGCGAGGTCCTCGGGCTGATCGGGGAATCGGGCGCTGGAAAATCGACCATTGGGCTTGCGGCGATGGGCTATGCACGGGGGGGCTGCCGCATATCCGGCGGCGAGATCCTGTTCGATGGGCGTGACCTTAGGAAACTCGGGGATGGCGAGCTGAGGCGGTTGAGGGGCGCCCGCATCGCCTATGTGGCGCAAAGCGCTGCGGCCTCATTCAATCCCGCACATCGGCTGATCGATCAATATGTGGAAGTCGCGGTCCGGCATGGGGTGAAGAGCGAGGCGGAAGCGCGCCGGGAAGCGGTCGAGATCTATCGGCGATTGCGATTGCCCGAGCCGGAGATGATCGGCGAGCGCTATCCGCATCAGGTGTCCGGCGGCCAGCTGCAGCGGGCGATGGTGGCCATGGCGATGGCCTGCACGCCAGACCTCATTATTTTCGACGAGCCGACGACGGCGCTCGATGTCACGACGCAGATCGAGGTGCTTGCCGCCGTCAAGGATATCGTGCGGGATTCCGGCACGGCTGCCCTCTATATCAGCCATGATCTGGCGGTGGTCGCCCAGCTTGCCGACCGGATCATGGTGCTGCGGCACGGGCAGATGGTGGAAGAAGGGCCCACCAGGGACATTCTCGAAAACCCCAAGCAAGAATATACCCGGCGTCTGCTCGCGGTTCGCGCAGCGGCCAAGGCGGAAGAAGCCGGTTTGGATGTGCTGTTGCGCGTGCATGATGTGACGGCCGCCTATGGGGGCATCATCAAGGTGCTCGACAGCGTGACCATTCAGGTGCCGCGCGGGCGCACCGTGGCGGTGGTGGGCGAATCCGGCTCGGGCAAGTCGACACTGGCGCGGGTGATCTGCGGGCTGCTGCCGCCTTTGCGGGGCGAGATCCTGTTCAAGGGCAAGCCCATGCCTGCGATGCTCAAGCATCGCAACAAGGACGCGCTTAGGCGGATCCAGCTCATCTATCAGATGCCGGACACGGCGCTCAATCCGCGACAGCGGGTCCGCGAAATCCTGGGACGGCCGCTCGAATTCTATCTGGGGCTCACGGGTGGTGAGCGCGATGCCCGGCTCAAGGCCTTGATGGAGATGATCGAGCTTGGGCCGGCCTTTCTCGACCGGTTTCCCAGTGAGCTCTCCGGCGGGCAAAAGCAGCGGATCTGCATCGCGCGGGCGCTCGCCGCGGAGCCGGATCTGATCATTTGCGATGAGGTCACCTCAGCCCTCGATCCCCTGGTTGCGGAAGGCATTCTCAAGCTGCTGCTTCGGCTGCAACAGGAGCTCAGGGTCTCCTATCTGTTCATCACCCATGACATCGGCACGGTGCGCGCGATCGCTGACGACATTGTCGTCATGACTCGCGGCCGGGTGGTGGAGCAGGGGCCGAAATCGCAGGTGCTGAGCCAACCTCAGCACAGCTATACGATGAAGCTCCTGGCATCGGTGCCGGAGATGGATCCGGACTGGCTCGACCGTCAGCTCGCCGGCCGGCTTACAGCTGCTTAAGCAGCAATCCCCGCATGGTTCCGCCTTGACGTCAGGGCGCGCTCATGGCCCCCTGCAACGGGTTCGCGATCGATGATGCAGGAATTCCAGGCGGAACACCGGTTCCCTTTGTTGGAATTGGCTTGAGGGGAGAGAGGGATATGACGGATGACGGGCCTATAAAGACAGTCCGCCGTGGGCGGGTTCTCGAAGTCACGCTGGACAGGCCAAAGGCCAATGCCATCGATGCGCCGACCAGCCGGATCATGGGCGATGTCTTCGCCTCGTTCCGGGATGATCCCGAGCTGCGCGTTGCGATCATCACCGGCGGTGGCGAGAAGTTCTTCTGCGCGGGCTGGGATCTCAAGTCGGTGGCCGATGCGGGCGTTGCCGATTTCAATTTCGGCGTCGGCGGGTTTGGAGGGCTACAGGAACTGCCGGGCCTCAACAAGCCGGTGATCGCGGCCGTCAACGGGATCGCGGTCGGGGGAGGCTTCGAGCTCGCGCTGGCGGCGGATCTCATTGTCGCGGCAGATCATGCGCGCTTTGCCCTGCCCGAGATCAGCGCGGGAACGCTGGCGGATGCCGCCACAATCAAGCTGCCGCGGCGCATTCCCTATCACGTGGCCATGGATCTCCTGCTCACCGGCCGCTGGATGGACACAGCCGAGGCGAAGCAGTGGGGCCTGCTTAAGGAGGTGGTGCCGGCGGATCAGCTGATGACCACGGCACGAGCGCTGGCCGATCTCCTGGCCGAGGGGCCGCCCCTGGTTTTCGCGGCCATCAAGGAGACGGTGCGCGAGACGGCCCATCTGCCGGCTCAAGAGGTGTTCGACCTGCTGAATGGGAAGAAGCTTCCAACCGTCAAAAGGCTCTATGAGAGCGAGGACATGATGGAGGGTGCACGGGCCTTTGCCGAAAAGCGCCCGCCGGAATGGAAAGGCCGCTGACGCGCGAACCTCATCCATGATGCTGCGGATCCTCTCTCTCGTTATCGCGCTGTGCTTTGGCCTGGGTTTTGGCGCCACGGACAGCGTTCGGGCGGCAAGCGCCTATCAGGCCTATGCCAAGAAGCTCCTGTCGAATGCGCCTGACGGGGTCAGGTTGCGGCCGGATCTCGAGGCCTTTCTGCTGAAGACGCTCAATGCCTATCGCAAGTCGCAGGGGAGGCCGGCGCTTGCGGGTAGCAATGCTGCGACGATTGCGGCGCGTAGTCAGGCGCTGGAAATGCTCATCGGCAATTTCGTCGGCCACCAATCCGCGGGCGGCTACCGGTTTGCGCAGAGGGTCGAGGCCTTCGTCGGCGAGACCAGGGCATCAGCCGAGAATGCCGCGCGGGATCGTCTGCCGGGGCCGGCGGACGAGACGAAGGCACGGCGGCTGTTCCAGCAGTGGGTCGATAGCCGCGGGCACAGGCGGAACATGCTGTCGCCGGATTATGAGGAGGTCAGCACGGGCGTGATCGAGGTGGGCAATCACATCTATGCCGTGCAGATCTTCTGGACGAGGCGCGCAACGCAAGACGGGCTCGCGGCGTTTCGAAGCTGGTAAGGCAGTTTCCGGCTTCGAAAGGATCACGCATGAGCGATCACGTCTATAAGGTCATCGAGCTGGTGGGCTCGGCCGCCAACTCGATCGAGGAAGCCATTGAAAACGCGATCAATCAGGCCGGGGAGAGCGTGCGCCAGATCCGCTGGTTCGAGGTCGTGGAAACGCGCGGCCATGTGGAGAATGGGAAAATCGCCCATTACCAGGTGACGCTCAAGCTCGGCTTTGCGATCGAGGACAGTCTCGAGGATTAACCGCGTGGATGGCCAAGTTGCGGGTATAGGGGCGCCAGACAAAAAGCCCCGGAGGCTGATGCTCCGGGGCTTTTTCAGTGGAACGAACCAGCTCTGTCAGCGGCAGAATTTCTGCTCGCCGGAATAGGTCTTGTAGTAGCCGGTCTCGGGATCGAAGCTGCGATATTTGCTGGAGCAATAGCTGTACCAGGCCGAGCTCCACGGCTCAGGCGAGCTATCGATGCTCGCAACCGTCCGGCTTCTCGCAACCCGGCCGGGTGCTGGTGGAGGCGGCGGCGCATAGGCATCAAGCGGCGCTGTCGCGCGGGCCGGCGGCGCTCCATAGACCACCACCTCATCTTCATAGGGGTCGTCGAACTCGTCATCGAGATAGGGGTCGTCATAGACGTAAGCCGGAGGCGGTGCGTCATAGACGACCGGGGGTGCATAATAGGGATCGGCATATTGGGAATTGGCTGCAGCGAGCGCGGAGAAGCCAATGATCGCACCGGCAGCGCCCAATGCGACGGCCGCCCCGTTGCCACCGCGATGGCCGCGCCAGTGACGCCAGTGGCGTCCACCAACCAGCTCAACGCGTGCCCCATCAAAGCCCGATGTGGCGGTTGCGGAGACGGGGGCCGCGAGTGTTGCGTTCGACAGCGGTGCGGCCTCAGACATGCCGCTGGATGCGCCGAGACCAAGCGCAACAACGGCTGCAAGCGCTGAGAACTTCATCAGAGAAGGCATGGTGTTCACGTCCTGTTAGGCATCTGGCGAGATCATGCGCATCCGAATGTGAACAGAACATGATCTCGCGGGCCTTAGCCTAATCAATCGGCAGCAGGCTGGTTCCCATCGGCGTCGTCATCCATCGGAGCCGGCCGCGCCGCATCATCTCCCTGGTCCTGCATCGGGGCTGCCCGAGTGTCATCGGTGCGGCCTGCGCGTGGACCACCGCGCCGGTCCTTACGCTCGATCACACCATCCTTGTCGCGGTCGAGGCGCTTGGCCAGCCGCTCGATGGGACGGTTATACTCATCGGTCGTCACCTGCGCATTGCCGTCGCGATCGAAATGCTGGAAGGCGCGAACCATGCGAACCCGATGACGATCGAGCCAGAGCGCCTCGTATTCCTGCAGGTCAAGCTGGCCATCGCCGTTCTTGTCGAATTTCTTCAACTCATCACCGCGAATGGTCATCATATCGGTGATGTTGATGCGGCCGGTGTCATCGGGATCATACCGTTGGAACAGGCTCGCAACGAAGCCGCCGCGTCGACGATCGAAGCGATGGGCCCGGAAATCGCGCCCGTCGTGGCGATCCCACCGATGCCAACGGTCGCCGCGCATGTGCTTCATGTAGCCGCAAGCAGCCCGGCATTCCTCGCGCATGTGGTGGAGCCCGTCACGACCGTCCTGCGCGTTTGCATCGGCGCCCAGCCCGATCAGGGTCAGTCCTCCCGCAGTCAGGCCAACCAGTGCCGCACAGGCCAGCAACATTCTCGAGCGATAGGCCATCTGAAATCCTCCTCGGTGCACTTTCGATGAGGCCTGTTCTGACAGGGATTTGTCGCAGAACTACGCCGCTTTAGAGCCTTATTGTCGCGAGCTGTGTCATGGGCCGGTGCTGACATCGTTTGATACATTTTTGCGCGAGCAGGGAGAGCCAGAGGCGACATATAGAGGATCGAGACAGTGTCAAAGATGAGCATGGAACAGACACCACATATTCTTGTCGTCGACGACCACCGCGACATCCGGGATGCGGTCAGCAAGTATCTCGTGCGCAACGGCATGCGGGTGACGGCTGCGGATGGCGGCCCTGAAATGCGCGCCGCGATCAAGAATGGGGCGGTCGATCTGGTGGTGCTCGATCTGATGATGCCGGGCGAGGATGGCCTTACCCTGTGCCGGCAGCTGCGCGAGACCAGCGACATCCCCGTCATCATGCTCACGGCGATGGCCGAGGACACGGACAGGGTGGTGGGGCTCGAGATCGGCGCCGACGACTATGTGACCAAGCCGTTCAACCCACGGGAGCTGCTGGCGCGGATCAGAGCGGTGCTGCGCCGGGTCAAGGCTGGCACGCGCCCGAGGGACCGGATCAATCCGGGACGCACCAGGTTCGACCGGTGGGTGTTCGATGCGAGCCGGCAGGAGATCTCGGCCGAGGACGGCATCGCCATTCCGCTCAGCACGGCAGAATTCCGTCTGCTGCAAACCTTCCTGCAGCGGCCGCATGTGGTCTTGTCACGCGATCAGCTGCTGGACCTGACAGCGGGCCGCGCCGCGCAGGTGTTCGACCGAAGCATCGATAATCAGGTCAGCAGGCTCAGGCGCAAAATCGAGGTCGATCCCAAGAATCCCACCATCATCAAGACGGTCTGGGGTGGCGGCTATGTGCTGGCGGTCGATGTGGAGGAGCTGACGTGACGCGCTGGTTCCCGCGCACCATCGGTGGACAGCTCATTTTCCTTCTGCTTGCAGCGCTCGTGCTGTCGCAGGTGGTCACGGTCGCGATGTTCTTCGGCGAGCGGGATCAGGCCGTGCGCGAGGCCTGGCGTGAGGAATTCTTCAGCCGGGTCGCTTCCGTCGCCAAGGTGATCGACGATACGCCGGGGAGCGCGGATACCATCACCTCGGCGGTGAGCTCACGCTGGCAGGTCTACCGGGTGCGGCCCGCGCCGCGGGATGACAGCAGCCCCAGCAGCGCCAACGATATCGAGCTTACCCGCCGGCTTGGCGCCTATCTCGATCCGCAGGCTGCGGCCGGTGTTCGTCTGCGCTCGAGGGGCGATGGACAGGAGCGTCCGCCGGCGGTCGTCCGGTGGCTGCATCAGGCAACCGGCGCCCTGTTCGGCTGGCCCAATGATGATGATGACGATGAATCGGTGATGGTCATCGATGTGCCCCTGCGCGATGGTCGGTGGCTCAATGTGGAGCTGCCGTTGCGCAGGCCATCGGTCTCGTGGGCGCTGTTGCCACTCGCTTCGGCGGCGCTGATGGGTATCGCGATTCTAGCCGTTGTGGTGCTGATGGTGCGCAGCATCACCAAGCCGCTGCGCAATCTCGCCACCGCCGCGGACCGGCTCGGGCGCGGCGAGGCAATGCCACAGCTCGAGCCGACAGGGCCGGACGAGATCCGGCGGCTGACGGCAGCCTTCAACGAGATGGGCGCGCGCCTTACTCGCTTCGTCGAGGACAGAACGCGCATGCTTGCCGCGATCAGCCATGATCTGCGCACGCCGATCACGGCGCTCAGGGTGCGGGCGGAGTTCATCGATGATGACGAAACCCGCCGCACAATGATCGCCAATCTCGATGACATGAAGAAAATGACGGAGGCCACGCTGTCATTTGCGCGAGATGAGGCGACCGAAGAGCCTAGCCGAGCGGTTGACCTTACCGCGCTCATCGAGAGCATCGTCGATGACATGACCGATCTTGGTCATCCCGTCGCTTTCGCGGAAGGCGCACCGCTCGCATATCGCTGCCGGCCCGCAAGCATGAAACGGGCCTTTGCCAACCTCATCGAGAACGCGGTGCGTTATGGGAATACCGCGCGGGTGAAGCTCGATAGCGGCGATGACGGCATCACGGTCATCGTCGATGACGATGGACCAGGCATCCCCGAAGATCAGCTCACCCAGGTCTTTGCGCCCTTCGTTCGGCTGGAGACTTCGCGCAGTCGTGAAACCGGCGGGGTCGGACTTGGCCTCTCCATTGCACGGTCCGTCGTGCTTGCCCATGGCGGCACCATTGTTCTCGAAAACCGCCCAGAAGGCGGCCTTCGCGCCATCGTCCGGCTGCCGCGCCGGGATTCCCAAGGAGCCTGCTCATGAAAGCCCGTTTCGTGATTGCCCTCACCGCGCTGAGCCTGTGCGCCGGGGTTGCGATCGGCGCCGGGGGAAAGCCGCTGGACAAGCTGATTGATCTCTCAAAGACAGTCGATCTCTCCCAGCTGCACGTGGATTGGACCTCGGTGGTGCCGGCCATGGCCGCACCAAGCAAGCAGGAGCCTCCTGCGCGCGGCGAGCATCGTGCGCGGGTCGTGCCCGTTGAGGTGGCAAAAGTCAAAACGGCAAGCTTCACGGACAAGGTCGAGGCGGTGGGCTCGCTGCGGGCCAACCAATCCATCACCATCGTGCCGGAAGCGGCCGGTCGCATTCAGGAGATCCGGTTCAAGGCCGGCGAGAAGGTCAAAGCCGGCGAGGTGCTCGTGCAGCTCGATGACCGCGACCAGCGCATCGCCCTGGAGGAGGCAAAGGCGACTTTCGCGGAAGCAGCGCAAGCCTATGAGCGGCAGAAGAAGCTGGTGCAGTCCAAAGTCGCGACGAAAGCGGCCCTCGAACAGGCGCTTGCCACCTATACCAAGGCGAAGGCTGCCGTGGAACGGGCCGAACGGGACCTCGAACGCCAGCAGATCGTCGCGCCTTTTGCGGGTGTGGTCGGCCTCAGCCGGACGGATCTCGGCGCGTGGGTCGAGACCTCGACGGTGCTGACCACACTCGATGATGTGAGCACGGTCGAGCTCGAATTCGCCTTACCCGAGCGCCTGCTCGGCGAGATCAAGACGGGCCTTGCCATCGAGGCAAGCTCGACGGGATTTCCGGGACGCATTTTCGAGGGTGAGATCTCAGCGGTCGATACGCGCATTGACCCGGCCTCGCGGGCCTTCACGGTGCGTGCGTCCATTCCCAATCCGGATCTTGCCCTGAAGCCCGGCATGTTCGTGAACATTTCCGTGGCTCTCGACAAGCGCGTTGCGATCGCGGTGCCGGAGGAAGCGGTGATGACCTCGGGAGATCGGACCTTCGTCTATCTCCTGGCCGACGGTAAGGCAGAGCGCCGGCCGGTCGAACTGGGGGCGCGCACCGCCGAAGGGCTCGTCGAAGTGCGCAAGGGCGTCGACAAGGCGGATCTCGTCATCTCCAGCGGAACGCAAACGCTGAGGGACGGCACGGCCGTCAAGGTCATGGCAGACAGTGCCGCCCAGCCGCGGACGGGGGCACGATCGTGAGCATCTCCGAACTGTTCATCAGGCGACCGGTCTTCGCGGTCGTCATCAGCCTCGTCATCGTGCTGTTCGGACTTGCGGCCCTGAACGGGTTGCCGGTTCGTGAGCTGCCGAATGTGGACACGCCGGTGGTGACCGTCACCACGGATTATACGGGTGCGGCGCCCGAGGTGACCGACACGCAGATCACCACGGTTGTGGAAGGGGCTGTCGCCGGCATCGCGGGCGTCAAGAGCATCTCCTCAACCTCGAATCTTGGATCTGCGCGCACGGTGATCGAGTTCGACACCTCGCGCAATATCGATGAGGCCGCCAATGACGTGCGCGCGGCGGTGGCGCGCGTGGTCAATGATCTGCCTGAGGATGCGGAAGAGCCGCGCATCACCAAGAGCGACAGCGATGACAGCCCGGTGATGCGGCTGAGCCTCACCAGCGACAGGATGGATGCTGCCGCGCTCACCGACTATGCAGACCGCTTCATCACGGATCGGCTGGCAACGGTCGATGGTGTCTCGGATGTGGAGATCATGGGTGAGCGGGTCTATGCGATCCGCGTCTGGCTCGACCGCCGGGCCATGGCGGCACGAAACGTGACAGTGAGCGATATCGTTGCGGCGCTCCAGGCCAATAACGTGGAGCTTCCGGCGGGCGAAGTGATCTCGGCCAAGCGCCGCTTCCAGGTGCGCACGGACACACGGCTCAACACGCCCGAAGCCTTTGCCGCGATCACCATAAAGACGAGCAATGGCTATCCCGTCCGTGTGAGCGATATTGCCCGGGTGGAGCGGGGCGTCGAGGATGATGACACGATCGTGCGCAGCGACGGCCAGAGCTCGGTGACGCTCGGGGTGCTGCGGCAATCGCAAGCCAACACGGTGAGGATCTCTGAAGCCATCCGCGCGGAAATCGCGGCACTGCAGCCACAGCTGCCCGAGGGCATGAAGATCTCGGTCGCGAGTGACGACGCGGTGTTCATCCAATCCTCGATTCACGAGGTGGTGATGGCGCTGGTGATCGCGGTGCTCTTGGTGGTTGCGGTCATTTTCGGCTTCCTGGCCTCGTTGCGCGGCACCCTGGTGCCGACGCTCACGATCCCGATCTCACTGCTCGGCGCCTGCTGGGGCATCGCGCTCTTCGGCTATTCCATCAATATTCTCACGCTGTTTGCGCTGGTGCTCGCGATCGGTATCGTGGTCGATGACGCGATCGTCGTCCTGGAGAATATCCGCCGCCGCATGGAGCTCGGCGAGAGCCGGCTGGTGGCCAGTGTGCTTGGGGCCAAGCAGGTGACCTTCGCGGTGATCGCGACCTCGCTCACGCTGATTGCCGTGTTCGTGCCGATCTCGATGCTGCAGGGAACGGTCGGGCGGCTTTTTGCGGAATTCGGAATCGTGATGGCGGTCGCCGTCTTCGTCTCCATGGTGGTGGCGCTGTCGCTTTGTCCGATGCTGTGCTCAATCATCCTGCCGCCAACCGCGCAGCAAGGCCGGCTCGAGCGGGCAGTCGAGCGGATTACGCACAAGGTCAACAGCGCCTATGGGGCAAGCCTGCGCTGGGCGTTGCGCCATCCGGTGGTGATCATCGGGGTGAGCCTCGCTATCGCCGGCATGTCGGTGGCGCTCTATGGCGCATTGCCCAAGGAGCTTACCGCCCGCGAGGACCGGGGCCTGTTCATCGTGGCGATCACCGCACCGCAGGGCGCCAATCTTCCCTATACGGATGCCGCCACGAAGAAGGTGGAGGAGGTGCTCCAGCCGCTTGTTCAGAGCGGGGAAGCGCTTTCCATCACGAGCATGGTGGGCCGCGGCAATGATCCGTCAACCGCTACAGTGGTGGTGCGGCTTGCGGACTGGAAAGATCGCCAGCGCAGCCAGCAGCAGATCGTGGCGGCGCTGATTCCCAAGCTTGCGCGGATCACCGAGGTTCGCGCCTTCCCCATCCAGCTCGCCGGGCTGGGGCTGCGTGGCTCCGGCAATCCGGTGCGCGCGGTGATCGGCGGGCCTGATTTTGACAGTGTCAAGACCTGGGCCAATGAGATGCTCGAGCGGGCACGCGCCAATCCAGGCCTGCAGAATGTCGAGCTCAATTATGAGGAGAACCAGCCGGAATACCGGGTGGAGATCGATCGGGAGCGGGCGCGCGATCTCGGCATCGACATTCAGACCATCTCGCAGACCCTGCAGGCGCTGTTCGCCTCGCAGGAGGTGACCACCTATATCGACAGGGGCCGCGAATATCCGGTGATCGTGCAGGCCAATGACGAGGATCGGCAGACGCCGCAGGATCTCGGCGCATCCTTCGTGCGGGCGGCGTCGGGCGAGCTCGTGCCGCTCAGCTCGTTCATCACCTTCCGGTCCGAGGCGGCCTCGCCGAGCCTGTCGCGCTATGACCGTCTGCCCTCGATTACGCTCTCGGCCTCGCTCGCGGAGGGCTATGATCTCGGCACGGCCATTACCGCGCTTCAGCAAATGGCCAATCAGGTGCTGCCGATCTCGGGCCGCCTGAGCTTTGCGGGCCAGTCGAAGGAGTATCTCGAGACCTCGAGCGGGGCGAATATCACGTTCCTGCTCGCGATCCTCATCGTCTATCTGGTGCTTGCGGCGCAGTTCGAGAGCTTCATTCATCCGCTCACGATCATTCTCTCGGTGCCGCTGGCGGTGACCGGTGCGTTCATCACCATCTGGCTCACAGGCGGTTCGCTCAACATCTATAGCCAAGTCGGCCTGGTGCTGCTGGTGGGACTCATGGCCAAGAACGGCATTCTGATCGTGGAATTCGCAAACCAGCTGCGCGATGAGGGCATGTCGATACGCGATGCGATCACGGAAGGGTCGGTCGTTCGGTTGAGGCCCATTCTGATGACGGTCATCGCCACGATCCTCGGCGCGGTGCCGCTGGCGATCGCGACGGGCGCTGGCGCGGAGAGCCGCATCGCCATCGGCATGGTGATCATCGGCGGTTTCGGCTTCGCCTCCGCCCTGACACTTTACCTCACGCCGGTGCTCTATGACCTCCTGGCACGGCTCACCCGGCCGCGCGCTCACGTTACCCGCAAGCTCGAAGCGGAACTGAAAGGAGAATGAGAGATCCACAGGGGTCCTGTTACACAACTGTCATAAAAGGCGGGCAAGCATTATGCGCAGTTGCGGACAGAGTCCGGTCTGGTACTTTGGCGCACGAAACCGAACGGATCGGACTATCGACCTTCGGGGCGTCGGGGACGGTTGTTGAGCGACGAGACCGAAATCAAGCTGGCAATCCCTGCGGAGGAACTCGCCGCTGTCGAAGGGCTATTCGCCCAGGACCCGCCCGCGGAGGTGGAGTCGACTTATTTCGATACGCCCGACCTCCTGTTGCGGCAGCACGGGATCCAGGTGCGGGTTCGCCGCGATGGCGATGCGCTGCTGCAGACAGTGAAGCTGCCCGATGATCAGGGCAGCGCGCTGACCAGGGCCGAGCACGAGATTCCCATCAAGAGGCCCACGCTCAAGCTGGACCATCTGCTTTCCGCCATTCCGGAGGCGCTGCGCGAAGAGATTGCCGCAAGCGAGCTTTCTCCCATTTTCACCACACGCTTCATTCGGCGGCGGCATCGCGCGGGGCCCGATGGGGTTGTGGAACTGGCATTCGATCGGGGCGAGATCACCCGTGGGGATCAGCAGGTGCCCATCCTCGAGGTCGAAGCCGAGCTCAAGGGGAACGATCTTTCGGCCTTCATCCAGGTCGTTCTCGACTTTCTCGACCATGTTCCTGCCTCGCTGATCGCCAGTGGCAAGGCAGCGCGCGGTTATCGGCTGGTCACGGGCGCCGGGCCTGATGTCACCCATTCGCCGAAGCTGTTCCTGGAGCCAGATCTCGTTCTGCCCGATGCGATCCGGCTGATGCTGCGGCATAGCTTCACCCATTTCCTCAAGAATTTCGCCGCCGCCGAAGCGGGCGTGCCGGAGGGCATACACCAGGTGCGCGTGGGCCTGCGCCGGTTTCGCTCGACAATCTCCGCCTTCTCTCCGGTGATGAACACGGCGGGCGCAGATGGTCTGATTGCGGGGGTGAAGAAATTGTTCACCGTGCTCGGCACGGTGCGCGAGGCGGATGTCTTCCTTGCGGAAAACCTGCCGGAGCTGGCCGCGGCGGGGATGACGCCGCGATTGGTGGACGTGGTTCGCGAAGAGACGGGGCGCTATCGGCGCGAGGCTCAGGATCAGCTCGCGGCGGTATTGGCCAGCACGGCGACCGCGCGGCTGGTGATTGAGCTTTATGGCTGGATCGAAAGTGGCGCGTGGCTGAAGCAGGACAGCCCCGTCGACAGGCTGCTCGCTCAGCGCCCGGTTGGGGATTTTGCAGCGCCGAGGCTGCGCAAGCTCCATAAGCGGCTGCTGAAAAAAGGAAAGGCGGCGCGGCTTTCGATTGTGCTGGATGACTGGCATGAGGCGCGGATTGCCGCAAAGAAGCTGCGCTATGCTGCGGAACCGCTCCTGTCCACGCTCGATCTGCCGCGGGATGCCGCAGATGGGTATCGGAAGACGGTCGAGGCCATTCAAGGCGAGCTTGGACACCTCAACGACCTGCATGTGGCCGAAGACTTTCTGAGCAAGGTGATCAAGACCGCCGCACCGCAACGTCGGCGCAGCCTCAAGAGCGCGCTCGCCGTGCTGAAGGACTGGCGCGCTCGCGTGGAAGACGAATTCATCGCAGGCGCCGGTCGCGCCTTCCGTCGCTTCGAAAAGGAGGGATTTCCGTTGCGCAAGGGATCAGCCCAGCGATGACCTTCTCGGTTGCGGTGATGAACACGAAAGGCGGTTGCGGGAAGACGACCATCGCCACCCACCTGGCAGCGGCTTTCGCCAGCTCGGGCCTCGTGACGGCGCTTGCGGATTATGACAAGCAGAAGAGCGCTGTCATCTTCGGTGAATTGCGCGGCGAGCAGGGAGCGCGGATAGAGGTGCTCGACTGGCGCGAAGATTTCGGCGCGGTGGGCCGCAATGTGCAGCGCCTGATCATCGATTGCCCGGCCTCGCTGAAGGTGGCGCGATCGCAGGAGGTGATCCGGGAGGCGGACGCGGTCGTGGTGCCGGTGCAGGCCTCCGTCTATGACGAGCGGGCAACGCTGGCGTTTCTCGACGATATCGAGCAGCTCAAGAAAATCAAATCCGGCAAGAAGCAGATCCTACTGGTCGCCAACCGGTTTCGTGCCGCAAGCCTCCAGGCTAGGAGGCTTGAGCGCCTGATGCTCGGGCATGGCTATGAGATTGCCGCCCGCATTCCCGATCGGAGCGTTTATCCGAAGCTCGCCGAGCAGGGGCTCACGGTCTTCGACGTCACAAGCAAGGCAGCACTGGCCGAGCAGGAGCATTGGTTGGGCTTGCTCGAGGCCCTTGAAAGGCTGGCGCTCTCATCGCTTCGTTGAGCGTGAGGCGGCCGCGATCTCCTCGAAATGGCCGCGCGATTGAAGCCATGCCAGGAGTATTAGGGATGGAATGGCGGCCAGGGCCGTCAGCACGAAGAACCAGATCCAGCCGGTCATTTCCGCGACATAGCCCGAGGTTGACGCCAGCACCGTACGCCCCACAGCGGAAAGGGCAGACAGCAATGCATATTGGGTTGCCGTATGGAGCGGGCTGGTGCACAGGCTCGACAGATAGGCAACAAAGATCACAGTGCCGATGCCGCCGGTGAAATTCTCAACCGATATGGCCACCCCGAGAGCGGTGAGGTCAGTGCCCATCCAGGCGAGCCAGGAAAAAACGAGGTTCGAAAACGTCTGCAGGATACCGGCGATCCATAGGCAGGCTGCCATGGGATAGGCGCGCGCGAGAACGCCGCCGACAAAGCCGCCGAGTAGCACGGCAAAGAAGCCGACCCCCTTGACGATCGCAGCATAGGCCGTCTTGTCGAAGCCGATGCGGATCACGAAGGGTCCGGTCATGACCCCGGCAAAGGCGTCGCAGAACTTATAGAGAAGCACGAAAAGCAGGATTGCTGCGACATGAGGCTTGGTGAGGAAATCGGCAAAGGCCCCCAAGGCCGCACTCCACAGCTTCACCACGGGATTGCCGGGATGCTCGCCTTGCTCGGTTGCCGCCATTTCCTCGGCTTGAGCTTTCTCGGAGGCTTCGGGCTCGGTGGCCAACAGGCTCGCGGCGATGCCGACCACCATCAAGACAGCCATGGCGGCATAGCCATAGAACCAGACACTGCTCGCGGCGACGCCCTCGTGTTCGAGCCAGCCCACCAGCGCAATCACAAAGGCTGAGGAAATCAGGAGGCCGACCCGGTAGGCCGGCACGAACACGGCCATTCCGGCCGCCTGCTGGTCGACATTGAGGCTTTCGACGCGGAAGGCATCAATCACCGTGTCCTGAGTTGCCGAAGCGGCTGCCAGCAAGATGGCACCGAGCGCAACCAGCCACGGGGAGATCACGGGATTGAGGCTGCCGAGGAAGAGGATGGCCGCGATCAGTAGGAGCTGGGAGAGGACGAGCCAGGCGCGACGCCGCCCCAACAGCCGGGTGAGAAGGGGAATGTTCCAGGCATCGACGATAGGCGCCCATAAAAACTTGATGGTATAGGGCAGGCCGACCAGGGCGAACAGGCCAATGGCTGCAAGATCAACGCCGCGATCGGCCATCCAGATCGCAAGGGTCGAGCCCGACAGCGCCAATGGCAGACCCGAGGAGAAGCCCAGAAACATCACGATGAGGACGCGCGGCTCGAGATAGACACGCAAGGCCTTGAGCCAGCTTGCGATCCGCTCCGTCCGTCTCGCGTCGGTTGCGCTCATTCTGCTTCTGCCCTCAATGACCAATCATGCGCGCCGACCATAAAGATGTTGCTGGCACACGGACAGTCGTTTTCCCAAACCAGACTTTCGGAGATGTTGCCGAGCGCTACCGCAAGAAACTACTCACCGGCCGCAAGCCGCGGACCAGCCATGGTGGGCTGCACTTCCGGTGCAGGCAGATCCATCTGCTCAATGCGGAAGCCGCGCTTGGCGATCTTCTCGGCGGATATGGTGATCTTCTCGATATCCTGATTCGCCTGGCCAAAATGCTTCTGAAGGTCGAGCACGCGCGCATGAAGCCGGCCGACATCCTCGAGAATGGCGGACACTTCCGCCTTGATCAGCCCGGCCTGCTCGCGCATGCGCACGTCCTTGAAGACGGCTTGCAAAGTCTGGACCACGAGCATCATCACATTGGGCGAGGCGATGATCACCCTGGCGCGATGGGCATATTGAATGACATCCTCGAAATGCTCGTAAAGATCGGCGTAGATGGCCTCGGAGGGTACAAACATCACGGCCGTGTCGTGGGTCTCGCCGGGGATCAGATACTTGCCGGAAATGTCCTTGATGTGCTTCGCCACGTCCTGGCGGAGACGCTGGGCCGCCGCCCGGCTATCGGCCTCAGTCCGGGCGGCCTTTAGCGCGGAAAAGGCTTCCAAGGGAAACTTTGCGTCGATGACGAGCCTGCGACCGGTTTCCGGCAGATCGACGAGACAGTCAGGGCGGGTGCCGTTGGAGAGGGTGGGTTGAAAATGATACACACCCATCGGCAGGCCATCACGGATGATCGCCTCCATGCGGGCCTGGCCGAAGGCGCCGCGGGCCTGCTTGTTTGACAAGATATCCTGCAGGCTCACCACCTTGGAGGTGAGCTCGGCAATATTGCGCTGGGCACGATCGATCACTGCCAGGCGCTCGTTGATCTGACCCAGACCGTCGCCCGTTCGGCGTGCGACAAGATCGAGCCGCTGGTCGAGCGTGCGGGCCAGATGACCATCGCGGCTGGCAATCCCATCGGCGAATGACCGCAATTGACCGCTCAGCTCGGCCAGGCGTTGCTCCATCATGGCAGTCCGAGCCGCTATGGCTTCCCCACTCTCGCGCCCGCCGCGCAGCGAGCGCCAGGCGAACACCAGGGTTAGACATAGCAGGACAGTGGCGAGGATCGCGAGCGCCAGGCCCGCTTCGAGATAGCTGACGCGAATGCCGGCCGCTACGAACAGAGGCTGATCTAGACTGAACATGGCGCGATCCTACCAGAGTTTGCGGATAGGTCCAGATCAAAACGTGAACATCGTGGATGGAGAGACTATTGAGATCTGTAGCTTAAGGTAGCAATTGACCCGACATGGTCCTTCGCCTATGTGACGGCTGCAGGCATCGAGGTATTCATGAGTATTCGCCCCATCGTCGAACTTCCCGAGCCATTGCTGCGGGACGTCTCCAAACCCGTGGATGCGGTTACGGATGAAATCCGCACGCTGATCGACGACATGTTCGAGACCATGTATGAGGCGCCGGGGATCGGGCTCGCAGCAATCCAGATCGGCGTGCCTTTGCGGATTTTCGTGACCGATGTTGCCAAGGACGAGGCGCCGCCGCAGCCCTTGACCTTCATCAATCCTGAGATCACCTGGGCCTCGGAAGAGCTCAGTGAATATGAAGAGGGGTGCCTCTCAATTCCGGACTATACGGCCCCGGTGCAGCGGCCGGCCGAGGTGAAGATAAAGTTCCTGGATCGGAATGGTGCCGAGCAGGAGATGCATTGCACCGGCTTGCTCGCGACCTGCGTTCAGCATGAACTCGACCATCTCAACGGGGTTCTCTTCATCGACCATCTTTCCCGGCTCAAGCGAGATCGGGTGCTGAAGCGGTTTGCGAAGGCCAAGCGGTTGAAAGAGGCCTGATCGGCCGGATGAGCGCCTTCGCCTTTTGAGTTCGGGCGTCGCATTTTCATCGGGGAAGCGGTACTCACTTCGCTTGAAATCACTCCGGATTGAGCGAGGTTCTTTCATGCGTATCGTCTTCATGGGAACGCCCGGCTTCGCGGTGCCCGCCCTGAGCGAGGTGCTCGGCCAGGGGCATGAGGTGGTCGCGGTCTATACGCAGCCGCCAAGGCCCGCCGGGCGGGGGATGAGCCTCAAGAAATCACCGGTCCATGGGTTTGCCGAGGCCAACGGCCTCAAGGTGCGCCATCCCCTCACGCTGAGGGACAAGGCAGAACAGGCGCGGTTCTCTGCTCTTGCCGCTGATGCGGCTGTCGTGGTCGCCTATGGCTTGATCCTGCCCCAGCCGGTGCTCGATGCCCCTGTGCATGGGTGCTTCAACATTCACGCGTCGCTTCTGCCGCGCTGGCGTGGGGCTGCGCCCATTCAGCGGGCGATTATGGCGGGCGACGAGCGGACAGGGGTGTCGATCATGCGCATGGAGGCCGGGCTTGATACCGGCCCCGTCTGCCTCAGCGAGACCGTGCCGATCACGCCAGAGACCACTGCGGGCGATCTTCATGATCAGCTCGCGGAGGTGGGGGCGAGCCTGATGGTGCGGGCCCTGGCCGCATTGTCGCGGGGCGGGCTTGATTGCCAACCCCAGGCGGTGCAGGGCGTTACCTATGCGGAAAAGATCGGGAAGGCCGAAGCCCATCTCAGGCTTGATCTGCCGGCATCACAGGTGTTGCACGCGATCCATGGCCTTTCGCCCGCGCCGGGCGCATGGGTGATGGCCGGATCGGGCCCGGCACCATTCCGGCTCAAGTTGTTGCGCGCCGAAATGGTGGAGGGCAGGGGCCGTCCCGGCGAGGTGCTGGATGACAGGCTGACCATTGCTTGCGGCAGCGGGGCCATTCGCCCACTCCTGGTGCAGCGGGAGGGAAAGGCGCCGATGCAAGCCGACCAGTTCCTGCGCGGAACCGCAGTGCCAGTGGGCTCGCTTCTCGGCTAAATCCGGACAGCCGCGTGCGACAGGTCAGACCGGCCGCACCTCCACGACCTCCGGGATGAAGTGGCGCAGCAGGTTCTCGATGCCATGCTTCAAAGTCGCCGTCGAGCTCGGGCATCCCGAGCAGGCGCCTTCCATGTTCAGAAAGACCACGCCATCGCGATAGCCATGGAAGGTGATATTGCCACCATCCTGGGCGACCGCAGGCTGTACGCGGGTTTCGAGCAATTCCTTGATGGTCTCGACGATCTCCTCGTCGGCATCGTCAAAGAACTGCTCGCCCTGGTCCTTCGCTGCGGCATTCTCGGCCAGGACCGGCTGGCCCGAGAGGTAATGCTCCATGATCACGCCGAGAATGGCCGGCTTGAGATGCTGCCAATCGCCATCGGACTTGGTGACGGAGACATAGTCCTCGGCGAGAAACACGCCGCTCACGCCGTCAATCTCGAACAGGCGGCGGGCCAGTGGTGAGATCTGCGCCTCTTCCTCGTTGCGGAAATTGCGGGGCTCACCGGCGAGAACGGTGCGGCCAGGCAAAAACTTCATGGTGGCCGGGTTCGGGGTGGCTTCCGTCTGGATGAACATGCGCAAGATCCTTAGGAACGCGACTTGCGCCGCTCAGGTGCGACGCGCCGCTTGGGTCATCTTTTCACCCTTAAAATAGTTCTAGGGTGGGGGTAAGTCCAGGCATGTGGCCTCAGAAACGGGCCCTTTCCCGCCGAGTGGGAAAGGGCGTCGTGTATCTCTTGGGTTCGATCGTAGACCGACATGCTGATTGTCATGTGGACGGGTTGACGGAACCTGGCCAGCGGGTTGACGGAACCCGGCCAGCCCAAGCTCGGGGCTGCATCCAAGGGTTGAGGCGCTACATCGCCCAACCGCCATCGATGATGTGGATCTGTCCCGTCACGAAATGCGCCTCATCGCTGGCGAGGTAGACGATCAGCGGTGCGATCTCGTCGGCGGTCGCGAGCCTTCCCATGGGCTGGCGGGCGATGAAGGCCTTGCGGGCCGCTTCGTAGTCGCCGAGCGCCCGCATGCGTTCGTTCAAGGAAGGCGTATCAACCGTACCCGGACAGATGGCGTTGCAGCGAATGCCGCGGCCGACATAATCGGCGGCAACGGATTTGGTGAGACCGATCACGGCGGCCTTGGTGGCACTATAGACGGCGCGATTGGGCACGCCTTTCACCGAAGAGGCCACCGAGGCCATGTTGATGATCGAGCCGCCGCCGGCTTCCAGCATCAGCGGCAGGAAAGCCTTCATCACACGAAACTGGCTCTTTACATTCAGATCAAACGAGAAGTCCCACCACTCCTCGGTCGTTTCGAGCAGAGTGCCATTGTGCACGTAACCTGCACAGTTGAAGAGGATGTTCGGCGTTGCGCCCACGCGCGCCGGGGCCTGTGCGATTTCGTCGGGCTTCAACACATCCAAGGTGAACGTCTCGATCCCCGTCTGTTCGGCGGCGAGCGATGACAGGGCATCGGCATTGACATCGGTTGCGAAGACGCGAGCGCCCTCACGCGCCATAGCCAATGCGGCTGCTCTGCCGATGCCGTGGCCGGCGGCGGTGATGAATGCGGTTTTTCCGGAAAGCCTGCCTGACATGTCCGCTCCTGGCGTGGGTTACTGACTTGTGATCGTTATTCGGTCTTCAAAAAACCGCAAGTATGTCAGAACAGACTAGCAGGCAGATTCGCGGCCTGCTCAAGGCGAATTGGGGAAGAGAGGTCTCCATCATGCGGATTGGCTTCGCGGGCGCTGGCATCATGGGTCAGGGCATGGCCGAGAACCTGATCAAGCACGGGCATGAGCTGCGTGTGCTCGGCCATAAGCGGCGGGAGCGGATCGAGGCGCTGATCGCGCTGGGCGCGGAGGAGGCCGCAAGCGCCGAGGCGCTCGCAAGCACAAGCGAGGTCATCATCCTCTGCCTGCCCAATTCGCAGATCGTCGAAGCGGTGGTCGCCGACATGCGGCCGGGACTTACCGCAGGTCAGCTGGTGATCGATACGACCACAGCCGAGCCGCAATCGAGCCGCCGGCTTCATGGTGAGCTCAAGGCAAGGGGAATCGGGTTTGTGGACGCGCCGCTTGCGGGCGGGACCAAGGAGGCGAAAGCCGGGCAGCTCGGCGCACTGGTCGGCGCGGCGGCTGAGGATTTCGAGCGCGCACGGCCCGTGCTTGATTGCTTCTGCCGCCAGGTTTCCTGGTTCGGCGGTCCTGGAGCGGGCAATACGGCAAAACTAATCAGCAACTATCATGTGCTGGGTACAGTTGCGGTGATCATCGAGGCCTTCCGGCTCGCGCGCGAGGCCGAGATCGACTGGCAAAAGCTCTATGACGTGATGCTGTGCGGATCAGGCAATTCGCTCGCCCTACGCCGGATCATGGACGCAGCCGTTGCCGGTGATTTCGACGGCTATGCGTTCAGCGTCGCGAATGCCACGAAAGATATCAGCTATGGGATTGAGCTCTTGCAATCGATGCAGTGCACAACGCCTCTCGCAGAAGCGATAAAGGACCTCTATGTTAAGGCGGCCGCTTCGGGGGATCCGCAGCGCTTCATCAGTCGGCTCTTGGCGGAGAGTGACAATCGGAAACACTGACAATTTGGGGGCTCGATGACAGAACTCAACCTCAACATCCATGCAGCCGGAATCGTGGAGGAGGGTGCATTCGCGGTGCTGGACCGCGTGCTGCAGTCGAAAGCCGCGGGCAATGATGTGATCAATCTCGGGATCGGCCAGCCCGATCTCGTGCCGCCGGCGCATGTGATTGAGGCTGCGATTCGCGCCCTCAGGGACGGTCCGCATGGCTATACGTCGAGTGTAGGCATTGATGCGCTGCGCGAGGCGGTGGCTGTCGATGTGATGACAAGAACCGGCGCGAGCGTTTCGCGGGATGAGGTGGTGATCGTGCCAGGGGGCAAGGTGACCATCTTCCTTGCCGCCATGCTGCTGGGCGGGGCGGGGGCTGAGATCCTCTATCCGGATCCGGGTTTTCCCTGCTATCGCGAGGCCATTCGCTTATCGGGTGCGCGGGCCATTCCCTATCCCATTCACCAGGAGAAGGATTTCGCCTTCGATGCCCAGGAGGTGATGGGGCTCGTCAATGCCAATACCCGGCTGATCATCGTCAATAGCCCAGCCAATCCCACGGGCGGCGTGGTGCCGCGCCATGAGCTCGACGTGCTGGCGCAAGGGCTCGAGGCTCACCCGCAAGTGCTGGTGCTGAGCGATGAAATCTATTCGCAGCTCGTGTTCGAGGATTCGGACTTCACCAGCCTGTTCTCTCATCCGGGACTGCGCAACCGGACCATTCTGCTCGACGGGTGGAGCAAGACCTTCGCCATGACCGGCTGGCGGCTCGGGTTCGGGGTGTGGCCGCTTCACCTCATCGGGCATGTGCGCAAGCTGATCTCGGCCACCCATTCCTGCGTGAATGTGGCTGCGCAAATGGGGGGACTTGCGGCCATCACGGGGCCGCGGACGGAGATCGCGAATTACCGCCTTGTCCTGCAGCAGCGGCGCGATGCGCTCATTGCCGCTCTCAATGACATTCCGGGGGTCAGTTGCCGCGTGCCGGGCGGGGCATTCTATGCTTTTCCCGATGTTACGGACACGGGATGGCCAAGCGAGGCATTGGCAGACAAGCTGCTGGAGCGTGCGCATGTGGCGGTCGTGCCAGGTGACAGCTTTGGCGCAAATGGCAGCGGATTCCTGCGGCTCTCCTATGCGACCGATCAGGCCAGGCTGCTCGAAGCGGTCGAGCGGATCAAAGAATTCCTGGTGACCTTTCCGGCGCTGGGCCGGGCTGGAAATTTCCTATAGGTGCCTTGGCCGGACCCGCGCGTTCCACCAAGCCATGTGGGGAAGCCGCTAGAGCGGTTCCGATTTTCTTTGAATCGCGAACCGCTCTAATTGTCGCTTGGCCGCATTTTCTTCACGCGAACCGGTATCCACTTCGCCCGGCAATGCTCTAGACTAGCGGCTCGCCTGTCGTGCTAAATCAATAACCAACCGCTTTATGTCTTGCTGGACTCGGACTTCGCGATGCCAGCGACGGCGAAGTGGGTGCGCGGGACCTCGTTCACAATGATGCGGACGCTTTCGGGCGGGCTGCCGAGGGTTCGCTGAACGGCGTCAGTCACCTCGCGATACATCGCGGATTTCTGATCCTGGGTGCGTCCCTCGATCATGGTGATTTGGATTACGGGCATCGTTGCTCCTCCATGGTTACCGGACGCCGGTCCGGCGATGGCACCTTTACGCAAGGCGGTATTTGTCGAATTTGTTCGGATCGAAGGTGAAACCGATACCGGGCCGGTCTGGCAGGGCGACCATCCCGTCCGCATCGATCGTCATCTCCTCGGCGAATAGGGCCGAGAACCAAGGCATATGCTCACACCAGGTGGCGTTCGGGCTCGAGGCCACGATATGCAGGCTGTGCTCGGTGAAGATGTGCGGTGAGACGGGCACCTCTCTTACGGCGAGATACTGGCAGGCCCGACGCATCTCGGTATAGCCGCCCATGCGCTGCAGATCGGGCATCATAATGTCGATGCCGGCATGCTCGACCATCCGGCGAATGCCTTGGGCCGTGTACTCGGTCTCTCCGCTTGCCAGCGGCACATCGAGCGCTTGGGCCAAGGCCCGGTGACCTGCATCGCACCAGGTGGGCAGAGGCTCCTCATACCAGACAAGATCGAAACGCTCGAGCTCGCGTCCAAGCCGGAGGGCTCTCGCCTCGTTGAGGCCCTGATTGGCATCGACCATCAGGGCGATATCGGGGCCGATCGCATCGCGCACGGCCTCGACCCTGGCAATATCGTCCTGCCAACGCGGCGAGCCAAGGCGAAGCTTCATCGCGCGGAAGTTCTGTGCACGGAATGACCGGGCCTCCCTCGCCAGAGCCTCGCAATCGGATGACAGCCACAGCCCCCCACTGGCATAGACCGGCACGCGATCGCGGCAGGCGCCGAATAGCCTGTAAAGTGGCTGGCCGGCCGCCTTTCCAATCAGGTCCCAGCAGGCGAGGTCGATCGGGTTCGTTGCAAGAACGGCAACCCCTGCCTGTCCGTAGAAATTCAGGGCACGCTGGATGTCCGCCCAGATTTTTTCGACATCGTGCGGATCACGACCGATGACGAGATTCTCCAGGCTCAAGGTAAAGTCACGGATCGCCTTCAGACGGTTCATCTGGAAGGAAAAGCCATAGCCTTCCCCGGTCAGGCCGGAATCGGTATGGAGCGTCAGCAAAAAGCAGCAGACGTTCTTTATTTCGTGGATTGCGGTTCGCAGGGGCTCCGGCAGCGGCAAATCGACCAGAGCGGTTTCCATCTTGGTGATGCGCATTGTGCTTCTCCCTGCCTCGCCTCTTATCGTCCGTTCGGTGTCGTTACAAGAAATAAAAATTTCAGAGAAGCGGTCGTTCACACTGGACCGAGAATGATCAGGGGCACTTAAGAGGATGATGCCGGGCTCCCCCGGCGCTCGATCAGCCGTCACTGAGAAGTGCAGTAATTCGCCGTTTCTCGTGGCTGTCCAGCGCATTTTGGCGCGCGGGAGACTGTTTCAAAGTTCATTTCAAAGAGCAAAATAGATATTGCAAGAGATGTGCTCGTCGGTCATGTTGGGCCACCAAAGGGGGCCATGGTCCATACCGCCATCGACAGGGA
Source organism: Rhodoligotrophos sp. CJ14 (assembly GCF_038811545.1). Lineage (GTDB taxonomy): Bacteria > Pseudomonadota > Alphaproteobacteria > Rhizobiales > Im1 > Rhodoligotrophos > Rhodoligotrophos ferricapiens. Next base: position 1,302,868 of record NZ_CP133319.1, on the reverse strand, counting down.
GGATGCGACAATGACGTTTCGTGTGAGCAGGCGAGCCGTGCTCGGCGCTGCGCTTTTGCTGGCCGGGGGGATGCCCGCGCTGGCTCAGGACAATTCACAGCCGATCCGGATCGGCTGGCTTTCGTCGCTGACAGGACCGCTATCATCGGCGGCGATCGCCGAGAATGTGGGCGTGCAGTTCGCGGTGGACGAGATCAATGCCGCCGGCGGAATCAACGGCCGCAAGCTCGAGCTCGTCACCCGCGACACGATGGGTGATCCCACCAAAGCGGTCAATTTCGCCCAGCAACTCGCCTTCTCGGAGAAGGTCGATTTCGTGATCGGGCCCGTCAATTCGGGCGAGTCGCTCGCGGCTGTGCCGATCTTGAGCCGTGCGGGCATTCCGAACATCATCATCGGAACGGTGGATGAGCTTACCAATCCGCAGCTTTACCCCCGGGCTTTTCGCGCGATCAACACCAATACCCAGTGGGTGGGCTCCGCCAATGCCTATGCAGTCGACAAGCTGAAGGCGAGCAAGATCGCAATCATCGGTGATACCACCGGCTATGGCACCGCGACGGTGAAACAGGCGGAAGCGCTGCTCAAGGAGCGCGGAATCGAGCCCGTCTATTCCGCCCTGGTCGACGCCAACAAGACCGATCTCACCGATGAGCTCGGCAAGGCCCGGGCCGCGGGTGCCGAAGTGGTCATGCCATGGTCGGCCGCAACCGGATTGCTGGGGCGGATTCTCAACACGCGGGGCGAGATGAATTGGGATGTGCCGGTGGTTGGCCACCCCGCCATCATGGGAACGCCCATTCGAGCGCTGCTCAACAAGCCTGAGTATTGGGAGAATACCTATGCGGCAGGCTATGCGAGCACAACCTATGATGAGACTGGCAAGTTCCCGGAGCGTACCCAGGCGCTGATGGACGCTGTCCGCCCGAAGCTGGGCGGAAAGATCGACTTCACCTTCTGGTGGATCGCGCTTGGCTATGACACCGTCAAGATCATCGAGCATGCGGTCAAGACGGCGGGTTCGACCGATGGCGAGGCCGTCCAGAAGGCGCTCGAGGACACGAAGGACCTGAAGCTGGTCTATGCGACCTATAGCTGGGGGCCCGAGGACCGGAACGGCTTCCCCGATGCCGATATCGTCATCAACCTGGCCAATACGTTCCGGGATGGTGGCTTCAAGGCGGCGCCCAACCAGTAAGGCCATGCACCTCGAGCGAGATGCATGACGCAGCAGTGGGGCCGCTCGTTGATGGCCAAGCAAGGGTGCCGCCCTGCTGCTTTCCAGGGAATTGCGGAGCAAGGCGCCATTCAACCGGTCCGCAAATCCGTTCCAAGTTGTTGTTTGATCGCATTTTCTCTCGCGCGAACCGGTATCCACTTCGCTCGAAAATGCTGTAGGGGAAGGTGGACATGATCCTGTCCGTGATCGTGACCGGCCTGGCAATCGGTGCACTTTATGCCGCCACCGCGCTGGCATTCAACGTGATGTTCTCAACCTCCAAGGTGCTGAGCGTCGCCACCGGGCATCTCTGCATGCTCGGTGGGGTGTTCGGGGCCTGGTTCATCCAGTCGCTGGGCTGGCCCATTCTGCTGGGCCTGGTCGGTGCACTGGCGATTGGCGCGCTGGCGGGCCTCATCATGGAAATTGTGGCCATTCGCCGGGTGCTCAATCGGTCCGACGAGCATTTGTGGCTACTCAGCACGCTGGCGCTGGCGACGATCACTCAGCAGTCCGTCGCGCTGTGGTGGGGCACGGAGCCAAAGCCGTTTCCGCGGGTCATTCCGCAGGATTTCGGCGCCGGGATTGCGGACCAAAAATATTGGCTACCGATCATCGCCGTCTTGGTGATCGCGGTGGGGCTGGAGCTCTTCTATCGCAACACGATGTACGGCAAGGTGTTCATCGCGGTCTCGGAGGATCCGTTTGCGGCGCGCGCCAGAGGTGTTGCCACCAATCGAATCCGTGCCGCCTCCTATATTATCGCCGGTGTGATCGGGGCGCTCGCGGGGTTTGCCGCCGGACAGCTCACTTTCGCCTACTTCGCGTTGGGGCATGTGCTCACACTGATGGGCTTCATCGCCGTCGCCGTCGGCGGGTTGGGCTCCAATATTGGCGCGATCATCGGCGGCCTTCTGCTCGGCGTCATCAGCGCGCTCGTCACCTACCTGTTCGGGGGCGAGTATCAGAACACCATGGCGATCGGCCTGCTGATCATCATTCTCATCGTCAAGCCCGAAGGCCTGTTCGGCGCGAAGAAGGTTCGCCACGTATGACGACGTCATTCAGCAAAATGACGGGAATTGGGCTCATGGTCCTGGCGGCGATCCTGCTGCCCTTCCTGACCGACAACATCTATTACATCCGTATCGCGACACTGATCGGCATCTACTGGGTTCTGGTGGCGGGTCTTAATCTCGTCATCGGCTATTGCGGGCAGATCTCGATCGGCCATGTGGGCCTGCTTGCCATGGGCGCCTATTGTTTCGCGATCCTCGCGGGCAAACTGGGGATTGATCCGTGGCTGTCGATGCTGGCGGCCGGTGCCGTCGGCGGCGCCTGCGGCATGGCGCTCGGCCTGCCGTCGCTGCGGCTGCCCGGCTTCTATTTCGCGATGACGACGCTCGCCTTCGCGATGATCGTCACCGAGCTCTCGATCGCGTGGGAATGGCTGACGGGGGGCGGTGTCGGCATGATGGCCCCGGCGTTTCCGGGACAGCTGGGCACACCTTCCGGTTTCTATTGGATGGTGCTGGCCATCGGCGTCATCGTGAGCTGGCTCGTGTGGAACCTCACACGGTCGTCCTGGGGGCGAGCGATGATCTCGGTGCGTGACAGCGAGGTGGCGGCGGCATCGGTCGGTGTGCCGATATACCGGCTGAAGCTCTATGTGTTTACCTTCAGCGGTGTATTGGCAGGGATTGCCGGGGCGCTGTTCGCCTCGTACCAGTCCTATATCACGCCCGAGACATTCGTCTTCGAACTCAGCATGTTCTTTTTCGTCTGCATCGTGGTGGGCGGGCGCGGGAGCTTGATCGGGCCGTTCATCGGCACCGTGGTGCTGGCGGCTCTGCCGGAGGTGGTCGCCCCGCTCGCCCATCTCGGCAATTTCTTCTACGGCGTGCTGCTGCTTCTCGTCGTGCTTCTCGTGCCCGAGGGGTTCGGCAATCTCTTCCAGATCATCAGAGACCGCATCCGGCCACTGGCGCGGGACCGGGAGGGGATACGCCCTGATCTTGGGCGGCTCAGCACGACGTTGCAGCAGGAGGCCCCTAAATGGCGCTCCTGACCGCAAGCAATGTCAGCAAGGCTTTCGGCGGCCTCAAGGCGCTGTCGAATGTCAGCATCGAGGTGCGTCCAGGCGAAATCCACGGGCTCATCGGTCCGAATGGCAGTGGCAAGACCACGCTGCTCAACATGCTGTGCGGCTATTACCGGGCCGATAGCGGCAGGATCGCGCTGGGAGATACGGACCTGACGGCCAGCGACGTCCAGACGCGCGCGCGGCTCGGGGTGTCGAGAACGTTCCAGAAGCCGCGCCTCCTCGAAGCGCTGACCGTGCTCGAAAACGCCATGCTGGGGGGCTGGACCGATTACGGCGCCAATCTCCTGGAGGCCACCTTCTCCCTACCTCGCTCGCGACGCCATGACAGCGCCATTCAAGAGCTTGCGAGAGAGCTACTCGAAGGGGTAGGGCTCGGGCATGCGATCGACCGGCGCGCAAATCTCCTCGAGCATGGGGAGCAGCGCTTTCTGGAAGTCGCGCGGGCGCTGGTCATGCAGCCGCGTTTCGTTCTTCTGGATGAACCGGCGGGCGGGCTTACGGATCACGAGATCGATGCGCTCGAGAAGATCGTTCTGACTTTGCGCAATGCGGGCATTGGCGTGCTCATCGTGGAGCACCATACGGATTTCGTCTTCCGCATCTCCGATCGCGTGACCGTTCTCAATCTGGGGCAGCTGCTGAAGCAGGGCGATCCGCATACGATCCAGAATGATCCTGAAGTGATCAGCGTCTATCTGGGGGCATGACATGAGTGCAACGACGCATAAGCCGCGCCGCGAGGCACCGGTCCTGCTGAAGGTCGATGATCTGCACGTGGCCTATGGCAAGGCCGAAGTCGTGCATGGGGTGAGCTTCGAGGTGCGCGAAGGCGAATTTGCAGTGATGCTCGGCCGGAATGGCGCGGGCAAGAGCACCAGCCTGCATGCCATCTGCGGGCTCATCCCGAAGCGTTCGGGCCGGGTGAGTTTCGGCGGGCAGGACATCAGCAGCACGGATCCGCGCAGCATCGTCAATTCGGGCATTGTGAATGTGCTCGAGGGGCACCGGATCTTCACCACGCTGACGATCGAGGACAACCTGCTGCTCGGAACCTATGCCAAGAACAGCCGCGGTGATCGCTCGAAGCTCGACCGGATCTATTCGATCTTCCCGGAAATGGCCGAGCGCCGGCACCAACTCGCCTCACGGCTCAGTGGTGGGCAGCAGCAGATCCTGGCCGTTGCGCAAGGGATGATCGGCGAGCCGCGGCTGCTGATCCTGGATGAGCCCTCGGCGGGGCTCGCGCCTCTGGTGATCGACCGCATCCTTCAGATCGCGGCTGATCTGGCGCGTGGTGGAACCGCGATCCTGCTGGTCGAGCAGCTGGTGGAGAAAGCATTGCGGCACGCGGATTATGCGTTTCTTATGGCCAATGGAAAGATTGCCGCGTCGGCAACTCCGGAGGAGCTGCATTCCAGCGATCTCATCCAGCGGATCCTGGTTGGAAGCCACGAGGCCAACTAAGAACGGGAGAGACCGGATGCGGATAGTTTCCATCGATTGCATCACCGTGGCGCTGCCCTATCGCCATGATGGGCCGCTGACCGGGTTTGGCGGCGCAGATTGGCCAAATCTTCCCTTTCTCCTGGTCAGGGTCGAGACGGAAGACGGGCTCGTGGGCTGGGGGGAAGCTTTCGGGTTCAATGTAATCCCGGCGACCATCGAAGTGCTGCGCAGGCTGGTGACACCCCTGGCGCTCCAGTGCGATGCGCGTGATGTCACCGGCACGATGGAGCATCTCAAGAAGACGCTCCATATCTATGGCCGCGGCGGGCCGACGCAGTTCGCGCTGGCGGGCCTGGACATCGCGCTCTGGGATCTCGCCGGCAAGCGCGCCGGGGTTTCGGTCGCGGAACTGCTCGGCGGCATCGGACGGCGCAAGCTCGACGCCTATACGAGCCTCATGAAGCTCAACGAGCCGGCGATCGTGGCGGGTGCCTGCGAGAAGGCGCTGTCGCGCGGGTTCCGAGCGGTCAAGCTGCATGAGCGCACGCTGCCGGCCATTGCGGCGGCGCGCGAGGCTTTGGGGCCGGATGTGCCGCTGATGGTCGATGTCAATTGTGCCTGGACCTTGCGAGAGGCGGAGGAAATTGCGCGGCCGCTGGTCGATCTCAATCTCCTGTGGCTCGAGGAGCCGATCTGGCCGCCGGAGGATCTCACATCGATGCAGCTTCTGCGCGAGCGGTTTCCGATACCGCTTGCAGCGGGCGAGAATATCATCAATGCCTGGGCATTCGAGCCGTTCGCGCAGAGGCGCTGTCTCGATTACCTGCAACCGAGCGTCACGAAGATCGGCGGTATCACCGAGTTCATGAAGGTGGTGCGGGCCGGCGAGACGTGCGGCGTCCGTGTTGCTCCGCATTCGCCCTATTTCGGGCCGGGGCTGCTTGCCACCTTACAGATCGCCGCGCATTCGCCGCTGATTGACCGGATCGAATGCTTCGGCGTTCAGCTCGATGCCTCGCTCTATGGGGCCGGTGGTCTGCCCGATGCGAACGGGCAATTCCATATTGGTGACGGGCCGGGGCTTGGCCATGATTCCGACCCCGAGGTGATCGAGCGGTTCCGGATCGAGCTTTAACGGGGCTGCTAAACAGCCCCGTCCGCCTGTGGGTATTCAGAGCTTTGGAAATTTCGACAGGGCGGTCGTGAAATCGAGACCCTTGTTGATTTCCTCGATGGCGCGGCGGTCATCCTGATCAAGCTTTTCGGCGCGCGCGGCGATCTCCTCGGCCTTAGCGAGGGGGACGCAGACGATACCGGTGCTGTCGGCGACAATGATATCGCCAGCCGAGACGCGCACGCCGTCGATCTTCACCACGCCACCGGTCGCGATGACCTTCACCCGGGTCTTGCCGGAGAGGGGCACCACGTGCCGGCTGAACACGGGAAAGCCGAATTCGTTGATCTCGTCGGCATCGCGCACGCCGCCATCAACGATAAGGCCACCCACGCCCTTGTTGCGGGCCGCGAGAGAGGCGATACCGCCCCAGGTCGAGACCTGCTGGCCGGCATTATCGATCACCACAACATCGCCCGAGCGGGCCGTGTCGATCACAGCGCCCAAGCCGAATTCCGCGGCCGAGAAGGTACCGCGCACGCCGCTGATTTCCTTCACCGTATAGGCCGGCCCGACAATGCGGGTGCCGAAGACGACGGGCTTCAAATTGAGGATGATGCCGTCGATGCCGAGATCATCGAGCACATTGCCCACGGTGCTGGAGGCCAAGGTTCGGAAACGGTCGACCAGCTCGGCCGGCGGCCTCTGATAATCGGTGTTCATATCGATGGCCATTTTTACGGGCTCCTTCTCGATCATTCCGGTGGCGCGATGGTTGCCTGTGATCGGATGCTCACGGCGTGAGGATGGTGCTGCCGATGGTCTTGCGGGCCTCGATCGCCCGATGAACTTCCGCAGCATCGCGCAAGGCAAAGCGCTGGCCAATGGTGGCGCGCAGCATGCCGCTCGAGATCGCCTCGAAGAGATCGGCCGAGACAGTTTCGAGCTGTTCGCGCGTCGCGATGAAGTCCGAAAGCATCGGGCGCGTCAGAACGAGCGAGCCCTTGCGGGCAAGCAGGTTGATCTCGATCGGAGGGATCGTCCCGGAGGATTGCCCGAACACCACCATCATGCCGAGGGGCTGCAGGCAATCGAGCGATTTCATGAAAGTGTCGCGCCCCACGGAATCATAGACCACTGGCACCTTGCGGCCGTCAGTGATCTCAAGGACGCGGGCGTGAAAGTCCTCGTTGGTCGTCACGATCGGATGGGCGCAGCCGGCGGCTCTGGCGAGTTCAGCCTTGGCCTTGGTCGAGACGGTGCCGATCACCTCGGCGCCGAGGGCAGATGCCCATTGGCAAAGGAGGAGGCCGACGCCGCCCGCCGCCGCGTGGACGAGCACTCTATCGCCCGAACGGATCGGATAGACCGATTTCACGAGATAGCGTGCCGTCATGCCCTGCAGGGTGATGGCGGCGGCGGTCTCGTCATCGATTGTCTCGGGCAGGTGCACGAGATGGGCTGCATCGATGAGGCGCGCCTCGGCGTAGCTGCCCATGATGGAGGCATAGGAAACCCGGTCGCCGGGTTTGAAGCCGCTCACGCCTTCCCCCACTTCCTCGATCACGCCGGCCCCCTCGCGCCCCAGGATGAGCGGCAATGAGGCGGGGTAGAGGCCGGTGCGATAGTAGACGTCGATGAAATTGACGCCGATCGCGGTGTGGCGCAGGCGCACCTGGCCAGGACCGGGATGGCCGGGATCGACCTTCTCCCAGCGCATGACCTCGGGCCCGCCTGTCTCGTGAATGCGGATCGCGTGGGTCATTGGCGCGCCGCCTCAAGACGTGCCTTGGCCTTCTGACGCAGGGAGGTGATGGTCTCGGTCGGGGAAATCAGCTCCGGCTCGATGACGAGCTCTATGATGGCGGAGCGCCCGCTGGCGCGGGCCCGCTCGAATGCCGGAGCAAATTCCTCCGTGCTCGTCACCCGCTCGCCATGGGCGCCGAAGGCCTTGGCCAGAGTGACAAAGTCTGGATTGACGAGATCCGTGCCGCAGGTGCGTTCAGGATAATCGCGCTCCTGATGCATGCGGATCGTGCCATAGATCGCGTTGTTCAAGAGGATGACGATGATCGGCGCCTGCTGCATGAGGGCGGTTGCCAGCTCGTTGGCGGTCATCATGAAGTCGCCATCGCCGGCAAAGCAGACGACTTGCCGCTCGGGATGGGTGATCTTGGCGGCCACCGCGGCGGGAAGGCCATAGCCCATGGAACCCGAACGCGGGGCCAGCATGGTGCCGTAGCCGCGATAGCGATGGAAGCGGTTGGGCCAGATCGCAAAATTGCCAGCGCCGTTGGTGATTATCGCATCTTGCGGCAAGGCCTCGCGCAGCCAGGTCATGATCTCGCCCATCTGGATCTTGCCATGGACGGGTGCAGGGGTTGTCCAATCGAGATAGGCCTGACGAAGGGCTGGAAGCGCGCTTGCCCAGGGGCGGTTCTCCGGAACGGGGAGGGCCGCAAGCGATGTCGCAACGCACCGCGGGGTTGCGCATATGGCGAGGGTGGGCTGGTAGAGGCTGCCAAGCTCCTCGGGATCGGGATGGATATGGACCAGGTCCTGTTTCGGTGCGGGGATCTCCAGGAGAGAATAGCTGTTGGAGGAAACCTCGCCCAAGCGTGCCCCAAGCAGCACGACCAGATCGGATTCACGAACCACCTTCGCCAAAGCGGGATTGGCGCCAAGCCCGAGATTGCCGATATAGGCGGGGCTGTTGTTGTCGACATAGTCCTGGCAACGGAAGCTTGCGATGACCGGTATCTCCCAGCGCTCGGCAAACTGGCGGAGATCGGAGGCGCCCTTTGCGCTCCAGCCACCACCGCCGATGATCAGCACAGGACGGGCGCTTTGCTCAAGGCGCGCTGCAAACTCAGCCAGAGCAGCCTGCGAGGGCGTGGTCTCGACAGGCTTCCAGGGGCGGGACGGGGATGGTGTGACCTCGTCCAGAAGCATATCCTCGTAAAGCGATAAAACCACGGGCCCCGGCCGACCAGACGTGGCGGTATAGAATGCCCGGCTGACCAGTTCGGGAATACGCCGGCCATCATCGATCTGCTTTACGAATTTGGTGATCGGCCGAAACATGGTCTCGAAGTCGATCTCCTGGAAGGAGTTGCGCTCGGTCGCTCCGCGTTCGATATCGCCGATGAACAGGATGACGGGGGAGGAGTCCTGGTGGGCGATGTGGATGCCGGCGGAGGCATTCGTCGCGCCAGGGCCACGGGTGGCAAAGGCGATGCCCGGCCTGCCGGTCAAGCGGCTATAGGCATCTGCCATCATGACGGCGCCGCCTTCGTGACGGCAGGTCACAACCTTGATTTCAGGCGCATCGTATAAGGCGTCGAGCACGGCCAGGTAGCTCTCGCCGGGCACGCAGAAAACCCGATCGACGCCATGCAACTGCAGCTCACGAACGAGAAGCTGCGCTGCCGTGATCTTGGCGGGATGGCGGTCAGATGTCATTGGTCTTCCTTTCTTGGCGGGAGCCCTGCCAATCAGCCGGCTGTCACCGCGCGCGTGAAATGATCTGCCTCTCCGGCTCGGCCGTCAGGTAAGCAAGCCGGACTTGGGGCTGTGCGGTTCGGGTGTGGCTTCGGTCATCGCCCGCAAAGCGTGTCGATCAGGCTGAGGGATCCGATCTGCATGGGGATCAGCCGGGTGAGGTTTTTCAGCTTGGTGCTGCTTTGTGCGATCCACTCGGGCGTAAAATCACGGGTGTGACCGGTCAGGGCAATGCAGCCGACCGTGTTGCCGGCGACGGAGCAAAAGTTGCAGGCCATGGCGGAGAGGCCGAGATAATATTCATCCCGCACAAGCACGTAGCCGCGCGCCGCCGATTCCTGGAGGTCGGCATCGAGCGCCTCCCAGGTGCGGATGGTGTGCTCGGTATAGGCTTTGAACGGCTCGGCGCCCACGAGCTCGCGACGCTGGGCCGGCGACAGGCTCAGGAGCAACGCCTTGCCGGGCCCCGAGCCATGCAGCGGGCCGGCGAGCCAGGCATTGTAATAGGGGTTCAAGGTGCCGGGGCTGGTCGCGACCTGCGCCACGAGACGTTCCGTGCCGAGATAGATGACCAGCACGGCGGTTGCGCCAACCTCCGTGGAGAAGCCGTAGAGCATGGGCGCGCTTTCGCGGCGAAGCTGCTCGAGCGGATGGAGGAGGGGAAGAGGCCGCAAGGCTTTGGGCGAACACACATATTTGCGGCCCTGACCGATACGGATCACCTGGCGGAGGTCTTCGAGGCTCCGCAGCAGCCGCAGGGTGGTGCTGTGGTCGAGATCAACCGAATCGCCGATTTCGGCCAGGGTCATCGGCTGACGCGCCTGAAGAAGCAGATCCATGATGGCCAGGCCGCGGGCGAGCGTGCCGGCGGCAGCGCTGCCTGAGGCTGCCTCGGAAGCAGGAGCCTTTCGTGCAGAGGTGCGCGGCATCAGATCACCCGTGCCGCATCGGCGAATGGCAGAGGCTGCGACCAGACCAGTGCGGGCGTCCATCGAACGAGCCCAGCATCGGGTAAATTCTGCGATTGCCGGCACGTTGCGGCGCGAGCTTGCTGTCGGCGAATACAGCGACCTCGGCGCAGGTCGAAGTTCATGTGTCCTCCCAATTCCCTCGCAGCTCCGGCTCCTAACGGAGATGCCGGATTACAAGCGTTTTTGGCAGAGATTGCAATGCGAATTACGCTAAATGATATAATTCTTTCTCTGTGTGGGCGCGGGGCTTGAGGTAAATAAAATAGCCGCGGAGCGTGAGAGGCCTTTGGGTTGGGGGCGAGCGCGACCGCACGAGCTACGCACGCACCGCACCGGGCAATCCGTTCAAGACGTGACGCAAGGACAGCCCGGGCGGGGCCTATGCCACGCCCGGTCGAGCCTCTGTTGAAGCTTCAGGTGTTATGCGGTCGGTCCACCTGATGGGATCTGGACAAGCAGGCGAGCTCAGCTCGCCGGCACGGGCAGCCGCTTCGACCGCGGGGTCTTGGCCAGCTTCATCACGGTGGGGGACGCAACCACCTTGCCGTGTTCCGCATAGGCTTCGTGATTCTTCTCGATGTCCTTGAGGTCATAGAGATAGTTCACCATCAGGCCGGCCGCCTGAGCGATACCGCGCGGCGAGAGGTCGCCGGGCCAGTTGATGCGCTCAAGCCTTGCGCCATTGCCGAGATGGAACCGCGCGACCGGATCGAGCGGCTGGCCATTGGCGCGCTTCTCCCGCAGGAAATAATGGGCCGCCAGTTCGCAGAGCAGGGGCTTGAGCAGCTTCATCCATTCGGGATTGTTCTGCCAATCCTCCTGATCGAGAACGCTCAGGGTCGAGATCTCGGAAGGGGTGAGGATCTGCGAGTCCTCGCGGTGACGCTCGCCGTCAAGCCAGGCGCGGAAGCCGGGAACCGGAGAGAGGGTCACGAAGGTCTTGAGCGATGGGATCTCGCGAGCGAGATCGGTGACCACCTGCTTGATCAGGAAATTGCCGAAGGAGATGCCGGCAAGGCCCTTCTGGCAGTTGGAGATCGAATAAAAGACAGCGGTGTTCGGATCTTCGGCGCTGATGGCGGCCTCGGCGGTGATCAGGCCATCGATCGAGCCCGGGATGTCGCGCACCAGGGCGACCTCGACGAAGATCAGGGGGTCATCGACGAGGGACGGGTGGAAAAAGGCATAGCAGCGGCGATCGCGCGGATCGAGCCGGCGCTTCAGGTCATCCCAGCCATTGATCTCGTGGACCGCCTCGTACTGGATGATCTTTTCCAGGATATCGGCCGGGGTCGACCAGTCTATCCGGCGCAGCACGAGGAAGCCGCGGTTGAACCAGGAGCCGAACAGGTGGACGATGTCATCATCGACGGGGCGCAACTCGGGGTGCGCCTTCAGAAGCCGCAGAAGGTCCTCGCGCATGCGCACGATGGCCTGGGTGCCGCCGGGCGCGAAATTGAGCCTGCGGAAGAACTCCTGGCGGGGCGATTCCAGTGCCCTGTTCAGGGCCCGCATCGTGCTGGAGGAGGGCGAGTTCGAGTAGGCCGCCGCGGCCGCAAGCACCGCGTCGGTATCGGGCATGAACTCGCTGCTCAGCATGGTGAAAAAGGCGAGCTTGCCGGCATCGTCCAGCCGCTCGTAAGCCATGACGATCCGCTGGGCGAGGATGGCGCCGGACGATTCACCGCGCCTTGACAAGAGCTGGCGGCCGAGCTCCAGCGCATCGCCATGTGCCCCGTTTCCGCCGAGCGTCAGGGTGGTCAGGGCACGACTGCGGTCAACGATACTGTCCAGCAGTTCGCGGAAGAAAGACACATTCATCAGATCAGTCCTGGCCATCGAGAATGAACGGAGCGCCGTCCGGGACGGGCCCCATTGTAAACCAAAGCCATCATATTTCGTGCCTGCTCCGAAAAGGGCTGATTGCCGCTCCTCCCTTCGCAGACAGTTATGACAACACGCGAACGCTGTGTGATTCGCTCGCGAATGCTCTGGGTCTTTGCTTTGGTCGCATTTTCTTCACGCGAACCGCTTCCCGCTTCGCTCGAAAATGCCGGGTCTTTGCTTTGGTCGCATTTTCTTCACGCGAACCGCTTCCCGCTTCGCTCGAAAATGCTCCTAGCGCGGCCCGAAGGCGGAGGTGCCCATAGCGAGGAAGGTCGCGCCAGCGAAGGCGAGATTGATGCCCAGCAGCGTGCCGACCGCCCATGTGGCAGAGCCCGGCAATCCACTCCAGATCAAGACACCGAGAAGGATCGAGACAATCCCGCCAATGATCGCCCAGACCGCGCCGGAATGAGGACGGGCCTTAACGCCCATGATGATGCGAAAGACGCCGTCGACGATGAAGAAGGCCGCCAGCGCGATGGTGAAGGCGACCATTCCGCCGAGCGGATCGAAAATGAAGTAAAGGCCGGCGATGACATAGAGGGCGCCGACCAGAATCTCCCAAATCAGCCCGCCCCAGCTACGCTCGCTGAAAGCATGGACGAGAACGGCTATCCCACCGACGAGCATGGCGATGCCCACCAGCACTTGCGCCGTCAGGGTGAAGACAATCGGAAAGATGATGGCGAGGAAGCCGATCACCAGAAGGGCAATGCCCAGGGCTACGAACCATCTGCGATTGGTCGTTATGCTGTTTGTGTCGGCCATGTCAGCTCCCGGTCCGTGTTTGCACGCAATGATAGCGTATCGGACAGCAGCGGCAAACAGAGGTTTCAGGCGAGGCGGAGGCTCACGGCACCCATGACGATCATGGCCGCCGAGATGATCCGCCAGGGTGTCAGCGGCTCCTTCAGGGCCATTACGGATAGGGCGAGCGCGAAGAAGATGCTGGTTTCGCGCAGGGCCGCGACCATGCCCAGAGGTGCGCGCGACATCGCCCAGATGGCGATCCAATAGGCCCCAAGCGACAGCGCGCCGGCGACCATGCCGGAGAGCCACACACCTCTCAAGTTAAGAACGGCCGCAGGGCCGCGAAAGGCAACCGCGATCGCAAGCATGGCAATCCCTTCGGTCGCGAGCAGCCAGAGTGTATAGCCGGAGGGACTGCCGGATACGCGGCCGCCAATCCCATCGATCACCGTGTAAGTCGCGATGAAGCTCGAGACGATAAGCGCTGCGGTGATGGCCGAGACATGAAGCGAGCCGCCAATTGCGCGGCCGCCTTTCAGCGCCATCAGCCAGACGCCACTCACGAGCACAAGAATGCCGAGCCAGGACATCACTGACAGATGCTCGGACAGGAGCAGGGCGCCAATAATGGCGACCGCAAGGGGCGCCGCGCCGCGCGCCAATGGATAGACCTGGCCGAGATCACCCAGGCTATAGGCCCTGACCAGCGAGAGATTATAACCGATGTGGCAGATCAGCGATGCGATCATATAGGGCCAGGCCGCACGATCGGGCAGGGGAAAGAAGGGCGCCAGCGCCAGCGAGAGGCCACCCATGCAGAGCCCCATCAAGGCCATGGACATGAACCGGTCCAAGCCGATCTTGATCATGGCGTTCCAGGCCGCGTGCATGAAGGCCGCGGAAATGATCGCGGCGAAGGTGATGCTGTCCATGGGAATAAGTCGCTCGCGCAACCCCAACGCAGCCAGACCATACAGCACTGGGCGGGCGAGTCCTTCCGCTATTTTAACAGAATGATGACAGTCTTGACCTTCCAGTGACTGGAAGGACTACATGAGGTGCGATCGCCGTTTTGAGCGTTAGGAGCTCCCATGACCGACCCGCATCATGATCGCGGATGCTGCAGCAGCAACAATGCCATAAAGCCGGCCACCGAAACCGCTCGCGACCCCGCTCATGGGCATGGGTGTTGCTGTGGTGCGCACGGCGATCACCATGGGGCAGCCCATGCCGTCCAAGCTGCCCGCGATCCGGTCTGCGGCATGTCCGTCGACCCGGTGACGGCGAAGCACAGCCATGAGCATGAGGGGGAGACTTATTATTTCTGCTCGGCGGGCTGCAAAGCCAAGTTCGCCGCCGATCCCGACCGTTACCTCGGGGAGCGGCCAGCCCCCGAGCCGATGCCTGAGGGCACGATCTATACATGCCCCATGCATCCCGAGATCGAGCAAGTGGGCCCCGGTACATGCCCGATCTGCGGCATGGCTCTGGAGCCCAAGGGTATTCCGGTTGACAGCGGCCCCAACCCCGAACTCGTCGACTTCACGCACAAGTTCTGGGTGAGCCTGCCTTTCGCCATTGCGCTTCTGATCATCGAGATGGGCAGCCATCTCGGCCTGCCGGTGCAGGATTGGCTCAGCGGCTTCGGGGCGGCGGTGCCCAATCTTCTGCAGCTCGTGCTGGCGAGCCCGGTGGTTCTATGGGCGGGCAGCAGTTTCTTTGTGCGCTGCTGGTCGTCGCTCAAGACGCGCAATCTCAACATGTGGACGCTGATCGGCATCGGCGTCGGCGCAGCCTATGCCTATAGCCTCGTCGCGACGCTCGCGCCGGGCATCTTCCCGCAGGGCTTCCGCGATCATCACGGCAATGTCGCGGTCTATTTCGAGGCCGCTGCGGTCATCACCCTATTGGTGCTGCTCGGGCAGATCCTCGAGCTCAAGGCCCGGGAGCGCACGTCCGGGGCCATTCGCGCGCTGCTTGATCTTGCGCCGCCGGTTGCGCGCCGCGTCCGGCCCGATGGTGGTGATGAAGAGGTGCCGGTTGCAGAGCTCAAGGTCGGCGATCGCATCCGGGTTCGGCCGGGCGACAAGATAGCAGTGGACGGCGTCGTCCTGGAGGGTGCATCCAGCGTGAACGAATCCATGCTGACCGGTGAAGCGATGCCGGTCGAGAAGGCGGCCGGTGATCCGGTGACCGGCGGTACGCTCAACGGGTCCGGCTCTTTCATCATGGAAGCCAAACGAATCGGTGCGGATACGGTGCTGGCGCGCATCGTCCAGCTCGTCGCGGACGCACAGAGGTCACGGGCGCCCATCCAGCGGCTTGCGGATGTGTTTGCGGGATGGTTCGTTCCGGCAGTCATGGCCGTTGCGGCGGTTGCGTTCATCGCCTGGGGGCTGATCGGGCCAGAGCCGCGGCTTGCCTATGCTCTCGTCGTCGCGGTTTCCGTTCTGATCATCGCCTGCCCCTGCGCACTCGGGCTTGCAACACCAATGGCAATCATGGTGGGCACGGGGCGGGGGGCGCAGCTCGGGGTGCTCGTCAAAAGCGCCGAGAGCCTCGAGCGGCTTGCCAATGTCGACACGCTGGTCGTGGACAAGACCGGCACGCTCACCGAGGGGCGGCCCAAGCTTACCGACGTAATCACGTTCAATGGCGCAGGCGAGCAGGATGTGCTGCGGCTTGCGGCATCGCTCGAAGCGGGCAGCGAGCATCCGCTGGCGGAGGCCATCCGGGAGGGCGCGCAAGCTCGCGGGATCACCCCCGGTGTGGTCGAGCAGTTCCAGGCGGTCAGCGGCAAGGGCGTGAAAGGGCGGATCGGGGGCGCCGAGATCAGCCTGGGCAATGAGCTCTTCATGCAGGATCAGACGGTTCGCGGGGAGCAGGCCGCGCAACAGGCCGCCGCATTGAGGGCGGAGGGCAAGACCGTCGTGCTGCTTGCACGCAATGGTCAGCTCGTTGGTGCTCTCGCGGTTGCGGACGCCATCAAGGCCAATGCGGCCGAGGCGGTTGCGGCGTTAAGAGATGGTGGCCTGCGGATCATCATGGTGACGGGCGATAATGAGACCACGGCTCAGGCAGTCGCTCGGACGCTCGGCATCGAGGAGGTGCGTGCGGGCGTTCTGCCGGAAGGCAAGGTCGCGGTGGTGAAAGAGCTGCAGGCGCAGGGCGCAAAGGTCGCGATGGCCGGCGATGGCATCAATGATGCGCCAGCCCTGAGTGCGGCGGATGTGGGCATCGCCATGGGCACGGGCTCGGATGTGGCGCTGGAGAGCGCCGGGGTCACCCTGGTTAAGGGTGATCTCAACGGCATCGTGCGTGCGCGCCGGCTTTCGGCTGCGGTTATGCGGTCGATCAAGGAGAACCTGTTTTTCGCCGCGATCTACAACGTGCTCGGCGTGCCGATCGCGGCGGGCGTGCTCTATCCGATCTTTGGCCTGCTCCTGTCGCCGATCGTCGCGGCGGCGGCCATGAGCCTGTCCTCGGTGTCGGTGATCGCCAATTCGCTGCGGCTAAGGCAGATGCGTCTTTGAAGCGCTTTCGCCTCTGCCAAAAGTCAAGTCAGGCAGGGAATATGGGGGGCAACATGACTCAAAAATCATGTTGCCGCTTTACATGAGGCCAGCGCCCTTTTGCACGGTCCGGCAACAGCTTGGAGCGATATGGTGAATCAAATGCTAAGAGCTTCGCTCCATGCTGCTGCTGCCGCAGAGGCTTGCCTTGGCTGATCACCCATTAAGGTCGTAGGCTGCGATCGCGGCCATGTTGACGAGATCATTGGCGGTTGCGTTGAGCGGCGCGATCTGCACCGATCGCTCAAGCCCCACCAGCATCGGGCCGACCAGCATCACGCCACCGAGCTGCTGCAGGAGCTTGGTTGCGATATTGGCAGAGTCGCCCGCGGGCATCACCAGCACATTCGCAGGTCCCGTCAGCCGGCAGAATGGATAGAGCGCCATGGCCTCGCGGCTGAGCGCCACGTCTGCCTGCATCTCGCCGTCATATTCGAAATCGACACCACGGCTATCGAGGACGCAGACTGCGTCGTGACTCTGCTGGGCCCGCTCATTCTGAAGATGGCCGAAGGTCGATTGGCTCAACAAGGCAACACGGGGCTCATAGCCGAAGCGCCGGGCAACGCTTGCGGCTTCCTCGGCAATGTCGGCAAGCTCCTCGGCGCTCGGATTGTCCTGGCCGGTCGTGTCGGCGACGAAGACGGTGCGGCCACGGCACAGCGCCATGGACACGCCGATGAGGCGCCGGTTGGGGCGCACGTCGATCGCATGCTGGATGTCATCCAGCGCCACGCCATAATGGCGGGTGATGCCGGTGACCATGGCGTCCGCATCACCGAGGGCGATCATGCAGGCGCCGAACACGTTGCGGTCATTGTTCACCAGGCGCTGGCAATCGCGCATCAGCAGGCCGCGCCGTTGCATGCGCCGGTAGATGTAGCTCGCATATTCCGCATTGCGGTCCGACAGGCGGGCATTGAGGATGCTCACGTTCTCGTTGAGCTCGATGCCGAGTGAGCGAACCGACTGCTCGATCAGATTCTCGCGTCCGACCAGGATCGCATGGCCAAGACCTGCATTGGCGAAGCTGTTGGCGGCGCGGATCATGCGCTCCTCCTCACCTTCGGCGAAGACCACGCGCTTTCCAGCCTGTCGAACCTGCTCGAAGATGCCCTGGAGAGAGCCAGCGATCGGATCAAGCCTCGCGGAGAGATCAGCGGAATAGGCGGCGAGGTCAACGATGTGCTTGCCGGCAACGCCGGATTCCATCGCAGCACGGGCAACGGCCGGTGGCACGGTCGAGATCAGGCGCGGGTCAAAGGGGGCAGGGATCAGGTAGTTCGGCCCATATTTAGGACGCTGGCCGTGATAGGCGGCCGCCACCTCATCGGGGACGTCCTCGCGGGCAAGCCTGGCAAGCGCATCGGCAGCCGCGATCTTCATCTCCTCATTGATGGTGCGGGCGCGCACATCGAGGGCACCGCGGAAGATGTAAGGAAAGCCCAGAACATTGTTGATCTGGTTCGGGTAATCCGAGCGGCCGGTCGCCATGATCGCGTCATCGCGCACCTCCGCCACCTCTTCCGGCGTGATCTCGGGATCGGGATTGGCCATGGCAAAGATGATCGGCTTGTCCGCCATGCTCGCCACCATCTTCTGGGTGAGCGCGCCCTGGACGGAGAGGCCGAAGAAGACGTCGGCGCCCACCATGGCATCGGCGAGGGTGCGGGCATCGGTATCGACGGCGTGGGCGGATTTCCACTGGTTCATGCCATCGGTGCGGCCCTTGTAGATCACGCCCTTGGAGTCACAGAGGATGGCGTTCTCAGAGGGCAGGCCCATGGCCTTGATCAGCTCGGCGCAGGCGATCGCGGCGGAACCGGCGCCATTGATGACGAGCTTGATGTCCTTGATGTCACGGCCGGTGAGGTGGAGGGCGTTGATCAAGCCCGCGGCGGCGATGATGGCCGTGCCGTGCTGATCGTCGTGGAAGACCGGGATGTTCATCAGCTCGCGCAGGCGTTGCTCGATGATGAAGCAATCGGGCGCCTTGATGTCCTCAAGATTGATGCCGCCGAAAGCAGGGCCGAGGTAGCGGACGCAGTTGATGAAGGCATCGACGTCCTTGGTGTCGACCTCAAGATCGATGGCGTCCACATCGGCGAACCGCTTGAACAGAACCGCCTTGCCTTCCATGACCGGCTTGGAGGCCAATGCACCGAGATCACCAAGCCCGAGAATGGCGGTACCATTGCTGATCACGGCCACCATGTTGCCCTTGGCGGTATAGTCGTAAGCCGTCTCCGGCTGCTCGGCGATGCGGCGCACGGGAAAGGCAACGCCCGGCGAATAGGCGAGACTGAGGTCGCGCTGAGTGGCCATCGGCTTGGTGGCGATGATCTCGAGCTTGCCGGGCTTGCCTCGCTGATGGAAGAGCAATGCCTCGGTTTCGGAAACCCTGGGCTGTCGTCCGCCCGTGCCCTGTTCGCCTGCCATGTTAGTCGCGCCCCTTCGCTCGATCCTCGTGGAGGGGCGAACCTAAACCCACGCATGCGCCGTCTCAAGGGCTTGCTTGCGAAATTTGAAGGCAGAAGCTTGTCGCGATGCCGCACCAATATCCCGCCGTTATGCACAGTCCGCCGCCCAGCGCGTGAAGACAAACCCCCCTTCGCTTGGTATTTTCGCCCGCCATGACACCGGCCATTACCCAGGAACAGGACGCGATCGAGGCGGATGCCGCGCTCATCGCCGATGGTGAGCGCAGCCCGGCCGCGGCGGATCCGCGGCAGGTCACGCCGATGATGGCGCAGTATCTCGCCATCAAAGAGCAGCATCCGGACTGCCTTCTGTTCTTCCGCATGGGGGATTTCTACGAGCTGTTCTTCGATGATGCGGGCAAGGCCTCGGAGACGCTCGGCATTGCACTCACCAAGCGCGGCAAGCATCTGGGCGAGGATATCCCGATGTGCGGCGTGCCGGTGCATGCGGCCGAAGATTATCTGGAAAGGCTGATCCGGGCGGGGCATCGGGTTGCGGTCTGCGAGCAGACGGAGGATCCGGCGGAAGCGAAGAAGCGCGGCGCCAAGTCGGTGGTGCAGCGAGCCGTCATCCGTCTGGTCACGCCGGGGACCCTCACCGAAGACAGCCTGCTTCAATCAAAGCGTCACAATTACCTCGCAGCTCTCACCCGATTGCGCGGGAAGGGCGAGCTGGCGCTGGCCTGGATCGACATTTCGACGGGAGATTTCGCCTGCTGCCAGGTCTCCGCGGAGACATTGGGCGCCGAGCTCGCCCGGCTCGAACCCGGCGAGATCGTGCTGGCGGATAATCTCTTGGCGGATGAGGCGCTGGCGGAAACGCTTCGGATCCAGAAAGCACCGCTGACGCCGCTGCCTGCCTCGCGATTCGACAGCACCAATGGAGAGAAGCGGCTGAAGGCGCATTTCGCGGTCGGCGCGCTCGATGGGTTTGGTGCCTTCTCCAGAGCCGAGATCGCCGCCTGCGGTGCGCTGCTCGATTATATCATGCTCACCCAGGTGGGCCGCCTGCCGCTGATCCGGCCGCCCAGTCAGCGCCAGCAGTGCGATGTCATGCTGATCGATGCGGCAACCCGGATCAATCTGGAGCTGGTGAAGACCACCACTGGTGAAAGGCGCGGCAGCCTGCTCGACAGCATCGACCGTACCCTGACCAGCGCCGGTGGGCGGCTTCTGGCCGAGCGGCTCGCCGCACCGCTCACCCAGCCCGGGGCGATCAATGATCGGCTGGATGCGATCGCCTTCTTCCTCGATTTCGAGCGGATGCGGAGCGACATTCGCGCCTGCCTCAAGGCCGCGCCGGATTTCGCCCGGGCCCTTGCCCGCCTTACCGTGGGACGCGGGGGGCCACGGGATCTTGCCGCGATCAGCGCCGGTTTGCGCGCTGCTGCCGAAATCCGTGGTTTGCTCGCGCAGGACACCGGGCTCGTGGAGAAGCCTGCGGAGATTGCCCGGCTCATGGCCAGCCTCGAGCGCGATGATGGGGCGCTTGCCCAAACACTCGCGCAAACGCTGGCGGATGATCTGCCGCTTCTGGCGCGCGATGGCGGTTTCGTGCGGGCAGGTGTTGTTGTCGAGCTCGACGAGCAGCTGCGCTTGCGCGATCAAAGCCGGCAGGTGATCGCGGGTCTGCAGAGCCGCTATGCCGACGAGACGGGCGTGCGCTCGCTCAAGATCCGGCACAATAATGTGCTCGGCTATTTCATCGAGGTCAGCGCGCAGCATGGGGACCGGCTTACGGTTGCCCGTTTCGGCGGACGCTTCATCCATCGGCAGACGCTGGCCAATGCCATGCGCTTCACCACGGTCGAGCTCGCCGATCTCGAATCGCAGATCGCCAAAGCGGGTGAGCGCGCGCTGGCGATTGAGCTTGAGATTTATGCGGATCTCCTGGCGCGCGTGACGGCGCAATCCGAGATGATTTCGGAAATCGCCGATGTCCTCGCCGCGCTCGATGTGGCAACGGCTCTCGCTCAGCTTGCGGAAGACGAGCGCTTTGTCCGCCCGCAGGTCGATACCTCGCGCGCATTCAATATCGTGCAGGGGCGCCATCCCGTGGTCGAGCGCGCCTTGCGGCAAGCGGGCGAGGGCGGGTTCGTGCCCAATGACTGCGACTTGTCGGCTGATCGAGAGGGGCGGCCGGGTCGCCATATCTGGCTGATCACCGGACCCAATATGGCGGGCAAGTCGACCTTCCTGCGGCAGAATGCGCTCATCGCGATCCTGGCGCAGATGGGGTCTTATGTGCCGGCGGCGTCCGCCCATATCGGCATCGTCGACCGGCTGTTCAGCCGGGTGGGGGCTGCGGATGACCTCGCGCGCGGCCGATCGACCTTCATGGTGGAAATGGTCGAGACCGCCACCATTCTCAATCAGGCGAGCGAGCGCTCGCTCGTCATTCTCGATGAAATCGGCCGGGGCACGGCCACGTTCGATGGCCTCTCGATCGCCTGGGCCTGTGTGGAGCACCTGCACGAGGTCAATCGCTGCCGGGCGTTGTTTGCGACCCATTTTCACGAGCTGACCGCGCTGGCGGACCGGCTCGAGCGGCTCGCCAATGCGACCATGAAGGTGAGGGAATTTCACGGTGAGCTCGTGTTCCTGCACGAGGTGGGGCCTGGGGCTGCCGACCGCTCTTATGGCATTCAGGTGGCGAAGCTTGCCGGGCTGCCCGCGGCGGTGATCGAGCGGGCGGGCGAGGTGCTGCACCTTCTCGAGCAGAGCGAGCAGGCCTCATCGCGGCGCGAGCTGGTCGATGATCTGCCCCTGTTTGCGGCAGCGCGGCCGCCATCTGCCGCTCCCATGGCGATGCGTGAGGCGATGGGCCCAAGCCAAGTTGAATTGGCGCTGGCGGAAATCGAGCCGGATGACCTCTCCCCGAGGGAGGCGCTTGACCTCCTTTACCGGCTGAAAGCGATTATCTCTGCATAAAGGCTGCGGCACGATCACCTGGTTCATTCCCGCAATCGCGCGTGCACAGGCCCGCATCCTCGGCTAAAAGTCGGCGTCATGAACAAGCCGCCCCGTCCGGCTCAGCCGGAGCAGATCGAGAGCACGCTCCACATCGCCGATCCCGAGGCGTTGATCGACGGCGTTGCCCTGCGTCAGGCGCTCACCGAGCTGTTTCGCCGGCACGAGGGCAACGAGGCCGCCATGCGGCGGGCGCTGCTCGAGACGCTCAAGCAAGCGCTCAAGGCCGGGCGCGCGGAGGCCGAGCGGCGCCTCACTGCCGATGGGCATGGAACAGCCTGCGCCAACAATCTCGCCTATGTGCAGGACGAGGTGATCCGCGCGCTCTATGATTTCACGGCAGTCCATATCTATCGAGCGCGCAATCCTTCCGCTGCCGAGCGCATCGCGATTGCCGCGGTCGGCGGTTATGGGCGCGGAACGCTCGGGCCCAGCTCCGATATCGACCTCCTGTTCGTGCTGCCGTACAAGCAGACGGCCTGGGGCGAGAGCATGATCGAATATATGCTCTATGTGCTGTGGGATCTTGGCCTCAAGGTGGGCCATGCGACGCGCAGCATCGACGAGTGCATCAGGCTCACGCGTACAGATTCGACGATCCTCACCTCAATACTCGAAGCGCGCTTCATCTGGGGCGACAAGGACCTCTACGACCTGCTGGAGAAGCGGTTCCGCAAGGAGGTGGTGGATGGAGGGGCGGCGGAATTCATCGCCGCAAAGCTGGCGGAGCGGGATGAGCGTCATACGCGCGCGGGCTCGTCGCGCTATCTGGTCGAGCCGGATGTGAAGAACGGCAAGGGCGGATTGCGAGACCTGCACAGCCTGTTCTGGATCGCGAAGTTTCTCTATGGCACCGGCTCTCCCGATGCGCTGGTGCAAGCGGGTGTCTTCACCCGCACGGAGGCTCGACGCTTCAAGGTGTGCGAGGATTTCCTCTGGGCAGTGCGCTGCCATTTGCATTTCATGACCGGCCGCACCGGGGACCGGCTCACCTTCGACCTCCAGGCCGAACTGGCGGAGCGCCTGGGCTACAGGTCGCATGGGCGGCAGAAGCGGGTCGAGCGGTTCATGAAGCACTATTTCCTGGTGGCCAAGGAGGTCGGTGATCTCACCCGCATCTTCTGCGCGGTGCTCGAGGCCCAGCAGATCAAGAAGATCCCGACAATGAGCGCCATGCTTCAGAAGCTGGGCGTGACGAAGCCCACCACGTTCAGCGACCCCGACTTCAAGCTCGATGTCGGACGTGTCAACGTGGTGGATGATGGCGTCTTCCAGCGGCGGCCAATCGATCTGTTGCGGCTGTTCCAGCTTGCCGAAAGTCATGATCTCCTGATCCATCCCAATGCGCTCAAGCTGGTCAGGCGTTCGCTCCGGCTGATCGACGACACGCTGCGCAATGACCCAGAGGCCAATGCCTTGTTCCTGGAGATGCTGTGCTCGCCACTGCATCCGGAGGCGGTGTTGCGCTCACTCAACGAAGCGGGCGTGCTTGGCCGCTTCATCCCGGAATTCGGCCGGATCGTCGGCCTTATGCAATTCAATATGTACCATCACTATACGGTCGATGAGCATCTCATCCGCGCCGTAGGGGTGTTGTCCGAGCTCGAGCATGGCTCGCTCGGCGGGGATCATCCGGTCTCGCATCATCTGATCCACCAGATCAGCAATCGCCGCGTGCTCTATGTGGCGGTTTTCCTGCATGATATTGCGAAGGGTCGGCGCGAATCCCACTCGATTGGGGGTGAGCGGATCGCGCTGGAGCTTTGCCCACGGCTGGGGCTGAGCAAGGCTGAGACCGAAACCGTCGCCTGGCTCGTGCGCAACCATCTGGCGATGAGCGATTATGCTCAAATGCGCGATCTCAACGATTTCAAGACGATCCTCGATTTTGCGAGCATCGTGCAGAGCCCGGACCGGCTCAAGATGCTGATCATCCTCACGGTCGCGGATATCCGCGCGGTCGGGCCGGGTGTCTGGACGGGCTGGAAGGGCCAGCTGCTGCGGACCCTCTATTTCGAGACGGAACCGCTGCTGAGCGGCGGGCATACCTCGATCAGCCGACAGGACCGGCTGGCGGAGGCGCATAGGCTGTTCCGGGAGGCCACGCCCGGATGGGACGATCAGACCCGCGAGACCTATATTGCGCGGCATTACGAGCCCTATTGGCTCAATGTCGATCTCGCCCACCATCTGCAGCATGCGCAGATGATCAGACAGGCAGAGGCTGCCGGCGAGCAGATCGCGACGCATGTTGCAACGGATGCCTTCACGGCGATCACCGAGCTCACCGTGTTCGCACCGGACCACCCAAGGCTGCTTGCCCAGCTCACCGGCGCCTGCGCGGTTGCGGGCGCCAATATCATGAGCGCCCAGATCTTCACGACCGCCGATGGGATGGCGTTGGATACGCTGCTGATCCCCCGGGAATTTGCCGAGGATGAGGACGAGCGACGGCGCGCCGAGCGGGTTTGCGAGATGATCCGGCGGGCGCTTACGGGCAAGGTGCGGCTCGCCGAGACGATCGCCCGCAACACCAAGCCCGGCAGCCGGCTCAGCGCCTTCACGGTCGAGCCGCAGGTGATGATCGACAATGAGTCCTCGAACCGCTTCACGGTCATCGAGGTCAATGGGCGCGACCGGCTGGGCTTTCTCTATGACCTCACCGAGGCGCTGTTCCGGCTCAATTTGAATATCGGGTCGGCGCAGATCGCAACCTTCGGCGAGCGGGCGGTGGATGTGTTCTATGTGACCGATCTCACCGGGGCCAAGATCACCAATGTGAACCGACGCCGGCAGATCACCGAGCATCTCCTGGCGGTCATTGCCGGGGAGGTCGCCGAAGGGGCGGCGTAGGGCGTATATCGCATGAGCAGAGGCATGATCGGAATGGCGAGCGGGGATGGTGCATGCCCGGATTGGCGGGGTGAGGCGCGATGAGTCTGCTTCGCTCGGCGATGACCGTCAGCGGCTACACCATGGCGAGCCGCATCCTCGGCTATATCAGAGACGCGCTGTCGGCCGGCATGCTCGGGACGGGGCCAGTGGCCGGTGCCTTCGTGGTGGCGGTGCGCCTGCCCAACATGTTCCGAAGCCTGTTTGCGGAAGGGGCCTTCAACTCCGCCTTCGTGCCGCTGTTTGCCAAGCGGCTGGAGGGTGAGGGCGAGGCCGGCGCGCGCCAGTTCGGCAATGAGGTGATGAGCGTTCTCGCGACGGCGCTCACCGCCTTCGTCATTATCGCCGAGATCGGGATGCCGCTGGTGATGCTGGTGATCGCGCCCGGCTTTGCGGAAAATGACGCGCAGTTCGACCTGGCCGTGACCTTGTCGCGGATCGGCTTTCCCTATCTCATGTTCATGTCGCTGGTGGCGTTCTATTCCGGCGTCCTGAACAGTCTCAGCAAGTTTTCCTTCCCTGCCGCCGCACCGATCATCCTGAATGTGATGCAGATCATCACGCTGGCCGGTGCCGCCTTCCTTGGCTGGGGGGCGGAAGCGCGCACGGCCGAGCTGCTGATGTTCTCGATCATGATCTCGGGGCTTCTGCAGCTTCTGATGCTGCTCGTGGTGTGCGAGCGTGCCGGCATGAAGCTCAGACCGCGCTGGCCCAAGCTCACGCCCGGCGTGCGGCGGCTGGTGCGGCTCGGGGTGCCGGGCACGATTTCGGCGGGCATCACGCAGATCAATCTGGTGATCGGCACGATGATCGCCTCGCTGATCCCGCACGGGCCGGCCTGGCTCTATTATGCGGATCGCATCTACCAGCTGCCGCTCGGGCTCATCGGGGTGGCCATGGGCATCGTGCTCCTGCCGGATCTGTCGCGCAGGCTCAGGGCTGGTGACCATGTGGGCATGCGCCATACGCAAAATCGCGCGATCGAGCTCTCGATGCTGCTCACCTTGCCGGCCACCATAGCGCTCATCGCCATGCCCAAGCCGATCGTGCACATGCTGTTCGAATACGGCAATTTCACACCGCATGACACGATAGAGGTGTCCGAGGCGCTGGCGATCTTCGGGCTTGGCCTACCGGCTTATGTGCTGATCAAGATCTTCACGCCCACCTTCTTTGCGAATGAGGATACGCGCACGCCGATGCTCTGCGCGGGCGCGTCGGTGGCGGTCAATATTGTCGGGAGCCTTGCGACATTCTCGTTCATCGGCCATCTCGGCATTGCGCTCGCCACCTCGCTTGCCGCCTGGACCAATACCGTGCTGCTGCTGGTGATCCTGCTCAAGCGGCGGCAATATGAGGCGGATGGCCGGCTGCGGGAACGGTTGCCGCGGATCGTGCTCGCGAGCCTCATCATGGGGGCAGGCATTCTCGCCGCGCTGCAATGGGGGCTGCCGGGGATGTTCACGGTGAGCAATCCGCTGCTCGTCAGATTGGCCTCGTTCATCGCGCTGGTGATCGGAGGCGGCTTGCTGTTCCTTGCCGCAGGGCAACTGGTCGGCGCATTCCGGCTTTCGGAGATCAAGGGCATGCTGAGGCGGAGCCCCAGGCCGGCCGCGGAGATAGCCTCGGATCAGACGATCTAGAGCGGGGCATCACTTATCATCTATCGCAATCCTCATCCTTTGGCGGGTTGGCTTCGGCGGCTATTTGAGCGATATAGCGGCGGCCTTGCCAGGAGACCCATGAATGACCACTAGCCTTGCCCCCCGCGTGTTCTCAGGCGTTCAGCCCACGGGTAATCTTCATCTCGGGAACTATCTCGGCGCCGTGTCGCGATTCGTGCCGCTGCAGGAGAGCTTCGAGTGCATCTTCTGCGTGGTCGACATGCATGCAATCACGGTCTGGCAAGAGCCGAAGGAGCTGTTCCACAACACACGCGAGGTGGCGGCGGCCTTCATCGCGGCGGGAATCGATCCCAAGCGGCATATCGTGTTCAACCAGAGCCAGGTTCAGGCGCATGCGGAGCTGGCCTGGATTTTCAATTGCGTCGCCCGGCTCGGTTGGCTCAACCGCATGACCCAGTTCAAGGAAAAGGCAGGAAAGGACCGGGAGAATGCCTCGGTTGGCCTCTATGCTTATCCCAACCTGATGGCGGCCGATATCCTGGCCTATCGCGCCACCCACGTGCCGGTCGGCGAAGACCAGAAGCAGCATCTGGAGCTTACCCGCGATATCGCGCAGAAGTTCAACAATGACTACGCCGAGGAGATCGCCGCGGCGGGTTACGCAAATGGCTTCTTTCCCATGACCGAGCCGCTGATCGCGGGCCCGGCCACCCGAGTGATGAGCCTGCGGGATGGCACCAAGAAGATGTCGAAGTCGGATCCGTCAGATCTTTCGCGCATCAATCTCACGGATGATGCGGATACGATCGCCAAGAAGATCCGCAAGGCCAAGACCGATCCGGAGCCGTTGCCCACCGAGGCCAAGGGGCTGGAGGGGCGCCCGGAAGCGGCCAATCTCGCGGGGATCTATGCAGCCCTCAGCGGCACGGATGTCGAGGCTGTGCTGAAGGAATTCGGCAGCGCGCAGTTCTCCGGCTTCAAGCAGGCGCTCATCGATCTTGCGGTGGAGAAGCTTTCGCCGATCACGGGCGAGATGAAGCGCCTCATGGATGATCCGACCCATATCGATGCCATCCTGTCGGATGGGGCGGATCGCGCGCGAGCCCTTGCCGAGCCGATCATGAGGGATGTGCGGAAGATCGTCGGATTCGTGGGGCGGGCTGGCTGAGCCGCCCCGCGATCTCGCATGCAATTCACGCAGCGCGAGAGGTCTTGACCGAGAGGATGGTCGCCAGGATCAAACCGCCGATCATGCCGATATGCTCGAGCGCGAAGAACATCGAAATCATCGCGCTCTCGCCTTCTTTCGTCCAGAAGGTGTGGACCAGCAGAATGGTGAGCGCGGTGAAGACGCCCAAGGCGCCGGCCCCAAGCCAAGCGGCTCGGTTGAGGATGACGAGCAGCGAGCCACCGAGCTGCACGATGATCACGGCGATGTTGAAGATCGCTCCCGGCGTGAAGCCGTAATGCTCCATCTCGGCGGCGCCGCCCTGGAAATCTATAAGCTTTGCCAGGCCACTTGCCCAAAAGGGCAAAGTGAGCAGGACGCGGGCGACCGCATAGCTGGCCTTGTTCTCCAAAATTGCCGAGACGAATGATGGTGTCATGTGATCCCCCCACGAGATGACGCCGAGCTATAGCTGAACCCGCCGCACAGAAGCAGTGAGGCAAGACGTCTCGCGCGCATCCTCTGGTTTGGGATCGCGCTGTAAGTCTTTGCTCGCTGGCGCCTTCTCACGCGAGTCTACGCAACCGGTATCCACTTCGTCAAAAGATGCTCTAGTTCGCCCGCTCTCGGGGCTGGAGCAGCTCGTGCATGAGGAGGGCCGCGCGTTGAGCCTGCTTGACCAGCGAATCGACTTCTAGCGATTCCTGTGGAGAGTGTTCGCCGGTTCCATTCGCCCCGATGCCCACGAGACCCGCCGAAATGTATGGAGCGATAAAAGAGATATCGCCGCCGCCGCGGCGTTCCGCTGGCAACAGCTCCACCTTGCCATAGCCCAATCTCTCGCTGATGGCGCTGTATCGATCGAAAAGCCCTGTGCTTTCAGCAGAGGTCGGCATTGGCGGGAGGACCTCGGTGAATTCGAGCGACGCGCTTGTGCCGGGGAGGTTGCGCGATGTGATCTCTGCAAGCTTCTGCCGCGCCTGTTCCCTTTGCGCATTGCTGAGATAGCGCAAATCACCGTGGGCAATCGCCGTTCCTGCGACGATATTCGTACGCCCGAAGCTGTCGCCGCGGCCGCGAATACGATCATAATCCACTTGCGTTCCGCCAAGGATAATCCCGGGGTTCAAGGTCAAGCCGTGCTCGCCGCGCAAGCCATTGTTCATGCGGTCGAGAATTCTGGCCATTTCAAACACGGCACCATAACCAACACCTTTGCTGAAGATAATCGATGAATGGCCCTCATTTCCTGTCGTCGTGATGAGCCAGTGCGCGACCCCACGCCGGCCGGTTGAGGCATGACCAGGAATCGTCGGCTCGAAATCAAGAACGACATCACTGTTCTTGGCGAGTGCGATAAGGGGCTTGCGGGAAATTGATGTTGGCTTGCCGCTATTCTCCTCATCACCGGTCAATGCGATGGTGATCTGGGCCTCATCCAGGACTTGCGCCGCGTTGAGGGCCTTCAAGGCGTAGAGAAGAACGACGATACCGCCCTTATCATCGATCACGCCGGGGCCCGTTGCGACATTCCCCCGGCGCTCAAACCTGCCGAAGGGGCTATCCTTCGGAAAAACCGTGTCCAAGTGTCCGATCAGAAGCAGCCGCTGACCGCGTGTCCCGTCCCTTTCGGCAACAAGCATGCCGGCGCGCTGCATGTCAGGAGGAAGCTCAACCCAGTGGGTCTTGAAGCCGATCGACTCGAATTCCGGCCGCAGCCCTTCACCAACCTGACGAACGCCCTCAACGTTCTGAGTTCCGCTATTGATGTTGACGAGGCGCTCGAGAAGCCGCAGCTGTTCGTCACTTCGGGCGGAAATGTAATCGGCTATTGTCTTTTCGGTAGATGATAAAGTGGGCGTGTCCGCGTAGGCGAAGACTGGAAGCAAGCCAAGACATAATACCGCAACCGCGCGGAATGCTTTCACAATATCCCTCATTGGTGAATGCGACACGGCACACCGAGGCTGGATACGAGATCACTGTGACCTACCCTGGATTGTTTTATGGCGAGAGAAAATCAGGGATTGTGGATGGGCCAACGGATATAGTGCGCTGCAGGTCTGGGCGCTTTACGCAATCCCTGTAGGCGGTGAAGCGGCCTTCCCGGGACGGACGGCTGGCCATCAGCTCCGGTTCTGGCGCAACAGGTCGCGGATTTCTTCCAGGAGCACCTCCTGCCGCGGCGGTGGCACATCCGCTGCGCCCGCTTCTGCCTTCCGCGTCAGCCGGTTCATGGCCTTCACAACCATGAACATGATCCAGGCGACGATCAGAAAGGCGATGCAAGCATTGATGAACAGACCAATATTGATGGTCGCCACGCCTGCCGCCCTGGCGGCTGCCAATGTTGGATAGCTCGTATCGCCGGAAAGCTGGATGAAGACGTTCGAGAAATCGATGCCCCCGGTCACAAGCCCGACGATCGGCATGAAGATGTCGTCCACCAAGGACTTCACAATGGTCGTAAATGAGGCGCCGATGATAATGCCAATCGCCATGTCGACCACATTGCCCTTGACGGCAAACTCTTTGAACTCCTGAAGAATACCCATCCCGCTCTCCTTGAAATGCCTGTCGATTCGGCAAGGGATAGTATAGTGCTATCTCACAAGAAGGCTGCAGCCTGCCGTGCTGAACTGAAAAGAGAATCTGAACGGCGCTCGTAAAATGTTCAACAGCTGGACAATCCTTGCAATCGCGCTCGCCTATCTCGGGGCGCTGTTTGCCGTTGCCAGCTATTACGACAGGATGCGCAAGGAGCGGCGGGGAAAACCGCGGCCGCTGGTCTATGCACTGAGCCTCGGTGTTTATTGTACGTCGTGGACCTTCTACGGCAGCGTCGGATTATCGGCGAAGAAGGGCTTCGAGTTCCTGCCCATCTATATCGGTCCGATCATCATGTTCGGACTGGGCTGGCCGATCATCCGGCACATCGTCGATCTCGCCAAGCGGCAGAACATCACCTCGATCGCCGATTTCATCGCCGCCCGTTACGGCAAGAACCAGGCCTTGGGAGCCGCGGTCTCGGCGGTCGCCGTTATTGGCCTCGTCCCCTATATCTCGCTGCAGCTCAAGGCCGCAGCGAATTCCCTCATCACGCTCCTGACGCTGGCGGGCACGCAACAGTCAAGTCTGCTCGGCGTTCCGATCCTCGGTGATCTGGCGCTGGTGATCGCCATTGCCATGGCGGCCTTCACCATGCTGTTCGGCACGCGCCACATCGACACCACCGAGCATCAGGACGGGGTGATTGCGGCCATTGCCTTAGAGTCGGTCGTGAAGCTGTTCGCCTTTCTCGCGGTCGGGAGCTTCGTCGTCTTTGGGATGATGGGCGGCATCGGCGCGATGATGGGGCAGGTGGCCCAGCATAGCGAAATCGAGCAGCTGCTGACGCGCGGTTTCGAAGGCGGTCGCTGGATCACCGCAACCCTGCTTTCATGCATCGCCATCGTGCTGCTGCCGCGGCAGTTTCACGTGACGGCCGTCGAGAATACCAACCTGACGGATGTGAAGCGGGCAGCCTGGCTCTTTCCACTCTATCTGGTGGTCATCAATATCTTCGTGGTTCCGATCGCCGTTGCCGGATTGCTAACCTTCGGCAGTGGCGCCAATGGGGATATGTTCGTGCTCGCGCTGCCGGTGGCTGCGGGCGCGCCGATCTTCACGCTGATCGCCTTTATCGGTGGCCTGTCGGCGGCAACGGCGATGGTGATCGTTGAATCGCTCGCGCTCTCGATCATGGTCAGCAACAATATCGCCGTGCCGCTTTTGTTGAGGCGCCGGGCCTATCGTGCCGATGGCGGTGAGGACATGGGCGGGTTCCTGCTCATGTGCCGGCGCGCCGCGATCGTGATCATCATCGCGCTCGGCTATCTCTTCCATCGTATGATCGGCAATGCGTTTCAGCTGGCCGATATCGGGCTGCTGTCCTTTGCCGCCATCGCGCAATTCGCGCCTGCCTTCTTCGGCGGCCTCATCTGGCGCAGGGCGACGGCGCGCGGGGCGGTTGCGGGCGTGCTCGCCGGCACGGCCATGTGGGCCTACACGTTACTCTTGCCGGCGCTGACGGATGCAGGCTGGTTCTCCCGCTCCTTGCTGGCGGATGGCCCGTTCGGGATGGCGCTGCTGCGCCCCGAGTTCCTGTTCAATCTCGAGCTCGAGCCGCTCACCCATGGGGTGTTCTGGAGCCTCCTGGTCAACATTGCCTGCTATGTGGCGGTGTCGCTGGTGCGCGTGCCGCAGCCGATCGAGAAGGTGCAGGCCAATGTGTTCGTGGCGACCGACCTGCCGGTTGCCCCGCAAAGCTTCCGCCTTTGGCGCACGGCAATCACCGTCCGGGACCTGCGCGATACGGTCGCCCGCTATCTCGGCGCTGAGCGAACACAGCGGTCATTCGCTGAATTTGCCGCAAGCCGCGGCATCAAGCTCGACGAGAATGGAGAGGCCGATATCCGGCTGCTTCGTTTCGCCGAGCATCTGTTGGCAAGCGCGGTGGGCGCCTCGTCATCGCGGCTCGTGCTCGCCCTCATGCTGGAGCGCTACAGCGCGAATACCCGCGGTGCGATGCGTCTGCTCGATGATGCGACCGCCGCGATCCAATATAACCGCGATCTCCTGCAATCGGCGATCGACCATGTCCGGCAGGGCATCGCGGTGTTCGACCGCGACCTCAACCTGATCTGCTGGAACCGGCAGTTCCGGTTGCTGATGCAGCTGCCGGAGGAGGTGGGTCGGGTCGGCATTCCGATCCATGAGGTGGTCAAGATCATCGTCGCGAATGCGGATATCGGCACGGAGGACTTTGACCGGGTGGTGGCCCGCCGCATCGATAATCTCGTCGTGCGGCGCTCGCCCTATCAGGAGCGGATGCAGTCGGGCGCGGTGATCGAAACGCGCTCGAATATCATGCCTGACGGCGGCGTGGTGGTGACCTTCACGGATATCACCGAACGGGTGCGCGCGGCAGAGGCGCTGCTCAGGGCCAATGAAAGCCTCGAGCGGCGCGTGCAGGAACGTACCGCGGAGCTGGTTGCGCTCAACCAGGAGCTGGTGCGGGCGAAGGCCGAGGCCGAAGCGGCCAATCTGGGCAAGACACGGTTCATCGCCGCTGCGAGCCATGACATTCTCCAACCGCTCAATGCCGCCCGGCTCTATACATCGAGCCTGGTTGAGCGCAGCCATGGCTCGCAGGACCAACAGCTCATTCGCAATGTGGATGCATCACTGGAGGCGGTCGAGGAGATCCTGTCGGCGCTGCTCGATATCTCCAGGCTCGATGCGGGGGCGCTGAAACCGGAATTGACCGAGTTCCGGCTTGATCAGGTGTTCAAGGCACTGGCGGTGGAGCTGGGGCCAATGGCTGCTGAAAAGGGGCTCAAGCTGACTTTCGTGCCCACCAGCCTCACCGTCTATTCCGACCGGCGCCTCTTGCGCCGCGCGCTGCAGAACCTCGTCTCCAACGCGATCAAATATACACGGAAAGGCAAGCTGGTCGTCGGCTGCCGGCGCCAACAGGGGGCGGCCACGGTCGAGGTGCATGACAGTGGGCCTGGCATTCCGCCGGAAAAGATCAGCGTGATCTTTCGGGAGTTCCAGAGACTGGATGATACTGCCGGGGACGTGCCAGGGCTTGGGCTGGGACTCTCCATCGTCGATCGCATCGTGCAGATGCTTGATCATCGTCTCAGCGTGCGATCACTGCCCGGCCGCGGATCCGTGTTCTCGATCAGGCTGCCGGCAACCGGGATATCGGCGGCCGCAGCTGAGACGCCATCGGAGCAGATAAGACCCGCGCAGCTCGAGGCCGAAGGACCTATGCGCCGCCTCAAGGTACTGTGCGTCGACAATGAAAAAGCCATTCTCGATGGCATGACCTCATTGCTCACCGGCTGGGGCTGTCAAGTGGTGACCGCCACCAACGGGGAAGAGGCGGCTGCAGCTCTTCGGGCCGATGGGTCGGTCGATGTGGTGCTCGCCGACTACCATCTGCAGCAAGGGACGGGGCTCGAGCTTATCGAGGCGCTGCGGGCGCAATCGGAGCGGCCCTTTGCAGCCGTGCTGATCACGGCGGACCGATCCCGGGCGCTGCAAGCGCAGGCTCAATCCCTGGGGATCGGGTATCTCAAGAAGCCGGTGAAGCCGGCCGCTCTGCGCGCGCTACTCACGCGGTCGTTGATCAGACGGCAGGCGGCGGAATAAGCTTCACCGATCAACCGCAACAGGATCTGCGCCCATGCGTGTCATATCCGCCGAAACGCTCGGCTTCGAGCCGCCACCCGCTTGCGCCCAGCATCGGCAATTACGCACCCTTCATTGCGCATGCGGGCATTGTTTCGATCGTACAGGGACCGCTTTGGGGGGACGAGCTGCGCTATGTGGGGCGCGTCGGTGAGACGGTCGATGTCGAGACCGCGCGCGAGGCCGCCAGGCTGTGCTGCGCGAATGTGCTGATGCAGTTGCGCGAAGCGTGCGAGGGCGACCTCGGGCGGGTGACATGCTGCTACAGGCTGGGCGGATATATCAATTCGGCACCGAGCTTCGACCGGCACAGCTATGTGATGAATGCGGCATCGGACCTGCTGCTGAGCGTGCTCGGACCCGAGATGCGCCACAGCCGCTATGTGGTGGGCTGTTCCAGCATCCCCTCCAATCTGGTCATAGAAGTCGAGGGCTGGTTCGGCATCGACTGAGCTGGCGTTGCGTATTCAGGTCTTAAGATAGATCCGCGCGAGGCTGCGGGTTACATAATCGAGTGCGTTCTCGGCGGTGATCGAGACATGGCGGTCGACGAGCTCGCGCGCGTCGTCGCGATCACGCTTGAGAAGCGCATCCACAATGCCAGCATGCTCGGAGACGGTGGCCGTGCGCTGGTCGGGCTGCTCGATCGCGCATTGGCGGATAAAGCGGATGCGCAGATTGATGTTGCGGATCACCTTGTTCATCTCATCATTGCCGGCGAGAGCAACGAGGCCCTCGTGAAAGCGCTCGTCCGCCTCAGCGAGCTCGGTGCCGTTGAGATCGTTCAGGCGGTCAAGAGTTGCCTGCCAATCGTCGGCAAGCGCCTGGATCGCTTTATCCTCTGCCTTGCTACAGGCAAGCGCTGCCGCGGTTGCCTCTATGCTGGCGCGAAGCTCATAGAGATCGATGAAGTGCTTGAGCTCAAGGCTCCGCGCGAAAAAGCCACGGTTGGGAACGAAGGTCACGAAGCCTTCCATGGACAGCCGGTTGAGCGCCTCACGGATGGGTGTCCGGCTCACGCCAAGGCTTGCGGCCAGCTCCACCTCGTTGATCCGCTCGGAGGGCTTGATATCAAAGCGGGCCAGCATCGACTGAATGACCTGATAGACCTGCTGGACCACATCCGTGGCCATCACCTCCCGCGCGGTTGCCTTCACAAGCGCCTCCAAGTTCACGTCCTTTCCTCATGGAGCATGGGTTTAGCAGCGGCTGTATACAGTGATCAATCCATATGTTAGGAAGCGAACCATCCAGATGAAATGTCACAGAGGAGGGAGCAGATGAGCATTCGTCGCATTAAGCCCGGTCCGCGCATGACCCAGGCGGTGGTCGCAGGCGGGATGGTGTTCCTGTCGGGCCAGGTGGCGCTCGATAACGGCGGCAAGTCGGTCACCGAGCAGACCAAGGAGATCCTGTCGCGCATTGATACCCTGCTGGCGGAAGCCGGCACGGACAAATCGAAGCTCGTCTCTGCGAATATCTGGCTTTCCGATATCAGCACCTTTGCCGAGATGAACGCGGTCTGGGATGCATGGGTTGATCCCAATAACACGCCGGCGCGGGCGACGGTCGAGTCGAAGCTCGCCGCCCCTCAATTCACCGTCGAGATCGCGGTCACGGCGCTCGTCTGATCACCGGGTCATCCTCATAAAAAAGCGCGCAGTCCCGAAACCGAGGCTGCGCGTTTTCTTTCAATGGCGCGGGGTGGCTCAGGCCGCCTTGGTGATGTTCACATCAAGGCTTGGCTTGTTGGCCAGGGTCTGCAGAACCACGCAATAGCGTTCCGTCAGTTTCAAGAGCGTATCGATCTTCTCCTGCGGCGCGTCGGTGTCGATCTCGAAGGTCAGCCTGATCTCTTCGAAGCCAACGCGCGCCTCCTTGTCGACGCCAAGGGTGCCGCGGAAATCGAGATCGCCCTCGGCCAGCACGCGGCCAGAGCGCAGCGGGATCTCGAGGGCAGTTGCCACGGCCTTCAGCGTGACGCCGGCACAGGCGACCAGCGCCTCCAGCAGCATGTCACCGGAGCAGAGCTCCAAGCCCGAGCCACCGGTTGCCGGATGCAGGCCCGCGACCGCCAAGGCGCGGCCGGTTTCAACCTTGCAGGCGATCGCCTGATCATCGAGCTCGCCCTTGGCCTTGAGCGTCACCCGCCCAGCATCGGGCGAATCCTTGTAGCGCGACTTGAGAGGGGCCTGAAGAGCACGAAGGGAGGCTGCGTCCATTATCGATCCTCATCCTGTGACGAAAGGTACTCACCACCACATGGCGGCAGCATTTGTCTGACCATTATCTGCATCTGCCTTCGCGGGGTCACTGTCAACCGTCAGGGAGCCGTCCAATGCTCTCAATACCTGACGTTCGCGACGGAAGAAGTCATCGCTCAGCCGGTCGCGTGGGCGCGGAAGATCGACCGGGATGTCAAGGAATATCCGGCCGGGATGGGGCTGCATGACGATGATCCGATCGGCCAAGGCGACCGCCTCTTGCACGTCGTGGGTGACCAGCACCAAGGTTGGCTTCTGGGCGGCCCAGAGCGAGAGCAGAGCGTCCTGCAGGCTCAAGCGAGTAAAGGCATCCAAAGCGGAGAAGGGCTCGTCGAGCAGCAGCACCTTGGGCTGTGCGACGAGCGCGCGGGCGATCGCCACGCGTTGTGCCTGGCCGCCGGACAGCTCGCGCGGCCAATGGCGGCCATAATCCGCCAAGCCGATCCGGGTGAGCGCCCGGCTGACACGCTGCTCGCGCTCGGCTCGGGGCAGGTCGGTGATGCCGAAGCCGATATTGTCGGCGATCGACAGCCATGGCAGCAGCCGCGGTTCCTGGAAGACGACGCCGACCGCGGGATGCGGCTGATCGATGACCAGGTCATCCACCTTGACGCTGCCGGCGGTTGGGTGATCGAGGCCGGCGATCAGCCGCAGCATGGTAGACTTGCCGCAGCCGGAGCCGCCGATCACTGCCACGATCTCGCCCGCCGCGACGGTAAGATTAATGCCGCCAAGGGCCTGAGTGCCGTTCGGATAGGTCTTAGCCAGGTGGGTGAGAGTCAGCATGGCCGGCTATTGCCTCACAAAGCCGTCCTGCCAGGCGAGCAGGGGGCGGGTGACGAGCACGATCAGGCTATCTGTGAGCTTGCCGATCACGGCGAAAGTGAGGATTGCAGCGATGATCTGATCAGGCTTGCCCAGCTGCTGACCATCATAGAGCAGATAGCCCAATCCTTCCGATGCGCCCATCAGTTCCGCGGCGACCACGAACATCCAGCCAAGGCCCAGTCCTGAGCGCAGGGCAATGACATAGCTCGGGAGAATGGCGGGCAATAATATGCGGCGAACCATGGCCCCCGGGCTCAAGCGGAATACCCGGCCGACCTCGACGATCTTGCGGTCGACCGAGGCGATGGCCGCCATTACGCCGAGATAGACAGGGAAGAAGACGCCGACCGCGATCAGGGCGATCTTGCTCTCCTCGAAGATGCCGAACCAGAGGATGAACAGGGGCACCCAGGCGATCGATGGTACGGCGCGCAAGCCCTGCAGGGTCAGGTCGAGCAGCTTGCGGGCAAGACCCGAATAGCCGGCGAGGGCCCCCAGCACGGTGCCGGCCAGGACGCCGAGGCCAAAGCCCGCCGCGACACGGCCCAAGGTCACGCTGATATGGACCCAGAGCTGATCATTCACCGCGAGATCATAGAGGGTGCCCAGGATCCGGCTGGGCGGTGGCATCAGCCGGCCCTCGATCCAGCCGAGGGCGACCGCGGCCTCCCAGAACAGGGCGATGAGCACGGGCAGGCTCACGGCTATGGCAAGCGACTGCCAGCTTTTCGCCCAGCCAGAGCTCGCCTCGCTTGGCTGGCTCGTTTGCGGCACCGTATCCGGACCCAAGCGAGCCTCTGCCGGCGTGTCGGATGTGTCGGTCAGGGCCATGCCCTCAAGCCTCAGTTGGTCAGATCACGGCTGAAGTGATCATCGAGCAGGCTGTCGACCGCGGCGGTCACGTTCACGTCGGAGGCGATGACTCCGGCTTGCTGCAGGGCAAGGCCCGCAGCCAGAATGGATTCGCGCTGCTCAGAGCCAATCTTGTTATGGGTGAGTTCGGTGCGCTCCTTCAGCTGCTTCTCAGCCACGGGCAGGGGGATGCGTGCCTCCTTGGCCAGGAGCTGGGCAAGCTCGTCGGGGTGGCTCTGTGCCCATTTGCGGGCTTGCTCGTAGACCTTGAGCACGCGGGCCACCGCCTCGGGATGGGCTTTGGCAAAGTCTTCGCGCACGTTCAGCACACCCCAGGTGTTGGCTTCCGGCTTGCGGTAGAACAGGCGCGCGCCTTCCTCAAGCTCGGCCGAGGCCATCATCGGGTCAAGCCCGGCCCAGGCCTGAACATCGCCGCGGGATAAGGCGGCGCGGCCATCGGCATGCTGGAGGAGCACGAAGCGAACGTCATTGGTGGAAAGGCCCGCATCGGCCAGCGCGCGCACCAGGAAGATGTGCGGGTCGGTGCCGCGGGTGACCGCGACCGCCTTGCCCTTCAGGTCGGCCACGCTCTTGATGTCACTGTCCTTCGATGTCACCAGTGCCGTCCATTCGGGGCGTGAATAGACATAGATGGACTTGATCGGGTTGCCGTTGATCTTGGCGATCAGCGCGGCTGCACCGGCACTTGAGCCGAAGTCGATGGAGCCGGCGTTCAGAAATTCCAGCGCCTTGTTCGATCCAGCGGACTGCACCCAGCGAATGGTGGTTCCGTCCTTCTCGAATTCCTTCTCAAGCAGGCCCTGGTCCTTGACGACGATGCTGACCGGATTGTAGGTCGCCCAGTCGATGCGCAGCTCGTCGAGCTCAGCGGCGCTGGCCGGCATTGCGGCAAGAGCGCCAAGGCTTAAGGCTGCGAAAAACAAGCGGCGCGTGAGCTTGAGCATTTGATCCCTCCCATCCCTAACGACTTGGCTAGCCCGCACATTTCCAGCCGTTCAGCGGGCATGTGCGGGTGGGCGGTCGCCGCGTACATCATCCGGGGTGCCCCAGGCATGACGGGACAGAATGCCCGCGCGGCAGACCGCTTCCGATCGCGTTGTTCGAAATAAAGAACGAACTCGTTCGGAATGTCAATCGAGATTATGCCGAGCGGGGATGCCGGTTGTCAGATGTCGTCGCGGATGCAGGCGCTCAGATGGTCGGGTCCCTTGTCACGCATGGCCGGCACGGCTTGGGCGCAGGCCGGCAAAGCATAGGGGCACCGGGTGCGGAACACGCAGCCACTGGGTGGGTTGGCGGGATCAGGCAGATCTCCCTTGAGGATGATACGATTGCGTCGCACCGTGGGATCCGGGTTCGGAACAGCGGACAAAAGGGCGCGCGTATAGGGGTGATGCGGCGTCGAGCAGATCACCTCTGCCGGGCCGATCTCCATGAGGCGGCCGAGATAAACGATGGCGATCCGGTCCGACAGATCCTCCATCACGGCGAGATCATGGGAGATGAACAGGATCGAGAGGCCCAGGCGCTTACGAAGGTCCTTGAGCAGAGCGATGATCTGCGCCTGGATCGACACGTCGAGCGCCGAGACCGGCTCGTCCGCGACAACGAATTGCGGGTTCACCGCGAGGGCGCGGGCGATGACAATGCGCTGACGCTGGCCGCCGGAGAGCTCATGAGGCTTGCGCTGGAGATAATCGGTGGGAAGCGCCACCATCTCCAGAAGCTCGGCTGAGCGCGCTCGCCGCTCCGCGCGGTTGCGGCCAGTGCCCTGCACGATCTGCGGCTCGGCCAGGATCTGCTCGATCGTCATACGCGGATTGAGGGATGCGAAAGGGTCCTGGAAAATCAGCTGGGCATGACGGCGGAAGGCATGCAGGCGCCTGCGGTCATAGCGGACGATGTCCTCGCCATTGAACAGGATCTGGCCCTCGGTCGGCTCGACGAGCCTCAGAACCGTGCGGCCGAGCGTGGTCTTGCCGGAACCTGATTCACCGCCGATGCCGAGCACTTCATGGCTGCGCAAGGAGAAGGAGACATCGTCCACCGCCCGCACATGGCCCACGGGCCTTGGGATGATGCCCTTGCGGATATCGAACCATTTGCGGAGATTACGGACTTCGAGAAGCGGAGTTTGCATCAACTGGCCTCGGCGGACAGAGGCGCCGGTTCACTACCGGCCTGTTTGCTACGGGAGGCACCAAGGCGCGGCACGGCTTCGAGCAGGCTGCGGGTATAGGGCATTTTCGGGTTCTTGAAGATGTCGAGAACCGTTCCCTGCTCGACCACCTGGCCGCCATTCATCACCAGGGCGCGATCGGCGATCTCCGCCACGAGCCCGAGATCGTGGGTCACGAACAGGATCGCCATATTGGTGCGCGCCTGCAAGGTTTTGAGCAGGTCAATGATCTGCGCCTGGATGGTGACATCGAGCGCCGTTGTGGGCTCGTCCGCGATCAGGAGCGCCGGGTCGCAGGACAAGGCCATGCCGATCATAGCGCGCTGGCGCATGCCGCCTGAGAGCTGGTGCGGGTAGCTGGTGAGCGTCTTGGCAGGATTGGGAAAGCCGAGCTGCTCGAGAAGCTTGAGGGTCTGTGCCTTGGCTTCGCGCTTCGACACAGAGCGATGCGCCCTGATCTGCTCGGTGATCTGTCCGCCCACCGTGAACAGCGGGTTGAGAGATGACATGGGCTCCTGAAAGATCATGGCGAGCTCATTGCCGCGCAGGCGGCGCATGGCCCTGTCGGAAATCTTCAGGAGGTCGACCTGACCGTTTTCCCGGCTCTGGAACATTGCCGAGCCCGAGATTGCGGCCTTGTCGTCGTAGCGGAGGAGGCCCATGAGGGCCTGGCCGATGGTTGATTTGCCGGAGCCGGATTCGCCCACCAGGGCCACGATCTCGCCGGGGGAGATCTCGAAGGAGACCTGACGCACCGCATCGACCTTGCCCTTGGCGATGCGGAACGTGACCGACAGATCGCGCACCTCTAGGAGAGGCGCCTTGTTTGCGGTGTCGGCCGATTTGTTCTGCGGCTCAGTCAACGCTCGATCCTATGAGATAGAAGCCAAGGACGGTCAGGCCGACTGCGGCACCGGGAGCGAGGCTCATCGCGGGGAAGAGGGCGAGGAACGGAAAGCCCTCGCGCACCATGCTGCCCCAATCCGCCGCCGGCGGCGGCACGCCGAGCCCCAGGAAGCTCAGGCTGGCTGAGGTGAATATGGCAAAGGAAACGGTGATCGCAAACTGCGCTCCGACGACGCGGATGATGTTCGGCCAGATGTGACGGCTCACGATCCAGGTGGCGCTGCCGCCCACGGCGCGCGCCGCCTCCACGTAGGTCGCCTCACGCACATGCATGGCCTGGCCGCGCACAAGTCTCGCGACTGTCGGCCACATGACGAAGCCCAAGACCAGGGCGAGGTTGGTCACGGTCGCGCCAACCATGGCGGTGATCAGCAGCGCCAGCACCAATCCGGGAAGGGCGATGAAAAGGTCGATCATCTGCACCATCACGAGGTCGATCTTGCCGCCGCCATAGCCGGCGATCAGACCGATCGGCACGCCAAGGAGCGTGGCAACGATGGCTGCACCGGCACCCACCACCAGCGAGATGCGCGCGCCATAGATCAGGCGCGACAGGATATCCCGGCCCAGATTGTCAGTGCCGAGCCAGTGGGCAGCAGAGGGTGGCTGGAGGAAATCCATGCTGGACTGATAGGGATCAAAGGGTGCGAGATAGGGCGCGAAGATCCCACAGAGCGCAACGATGGTGATGATGGTGATGCCGATCAGCCGTCTGGCGAGCATCGTGTCTCTCCTATCCCAGACGGATCTGCGGGTTGACCATCGTGTAGACGATGTCCGCGATCAGGTTCATGAGCATCACGCCGATGATGATCAGCATGCCAATTGCCAACATGACGGGGAAGTCACGGGCGCCGATGGCGCCGACGAACAGGCGGCCGATGCCGGGCATCGAAAACACGGTCTCAGTCACAACCGCACCGCCGACCAGCTGACCCAGGGACAGGCCGACATAGGTGATCACCGGCAGGATCGAGTTCGGCAGGGCATGGGTGAAGGAGACACGGGTCTCGGTCAGGCCTTTGGCCCGGGCAACCTTGATGAAGAGCTGCCGGTAAACATTCCGGTATTCCGCACGATAGACCAGGGTGAAGGAGCCGAAATAGAAGGCCGAAAGCGTGAGAACCGGCATGATCATGTGGGTTAAATGCGGGACCACGCCCTCAGACCAGGGCACCCAGCCGGTGGTGGGCAGCCAGCGCATCTGCACCGAAAGCAGATAGATGAGGCTGATGCCGATCATGAAATTGGGAACGGTGATGCCAACGATGCTCAGGCCCGAAACCAGCGTGCCGATGAGCCGGCGCAGAACCGGAATCGAGTTGATCAGCGCCGTTGCAACGACGGCGACGACAATCGACCAGAATGCGAGCTCGAGGGTAACAGGGATGGCGGGCAGGACCGCATCGGCCACCGAGGTCCGGTTGGCATAGGAGCGGCCAAAATCACCCTGGAGGGCATTGGCCATCCAATCGAAGTACTGCACCAGCACCGGCCGATTGAAGCCATATTGCTCGTTGAGCGCCGCGACCGCCTCGGGGGACGCTTCCTGGCCCAGCATGATAGCCGCCGGACTGCCGAGAAAGTTGGTCACCGCCGCGAACAGGATAAAAGTCAGCAGGATGATGTTTGGCACCATCAAGAGCAGGCGCCGCGCAATGTGGGTAATCATCTCGCACTCCGCGCGAGTGGCAACGTCAAGCGCATCGTCCTCATCGCATCACGAATGGGTCAGCAACCTGGCCTGACAGATCGACAAACAGGCCCTTGGTGTCCGTGTAGTCGCGGATGGCATCAATGCCGGCCTCGCGGCCATAGCCGCTCTGCTTGAAGCCCCCGAAGGGGACCATCATCGAGGTTACCCGGTAGGTGTTGATCCAGACGCGTCCGGCAGGAATGGCTCGTGCCGTGCGATAGGCCTTGGCGAAATCCGTCGAGAACACACCGCCTGCAAAGCCATACTCGCTGTCACGAGCCATGGCAATCGCCTCTTCCTCCTCGTCGAATTTGAGCACGCTCAGCACCGGGCCGAACAGCTCGTTGCGAACGATCGGGAAATCCTGGTTGCGGCAGGCCACAATGGTCGGCTCGAAATAATAGCCGCGATTGAAGGCAGCGGGGCGGCCGCCACCACAGAGCAGCTCAGCTCCTTGAGACACGGATTCCCCGAGAAGCCGCTCGATCCGGTCGCGCTGGGCGACAGTGGCGAGGGGGCCCATATCGGTCTCCTCATCCAGAGGATCGCCGATACGAATGCGCTTGGCGCGCTCAACCATGCGGCCGACCATCTCGTCATAGACGGGCGACTGCACCATCAGGCGCGATCCTGCGCCGCAACTCTGACCACTGGCACCGAAAATGGCAGCGGTCGCGCCATTGACCGCGTTGTCGATATCGGCGTCCTTGTAAACGATCACCGGGGATTTGCCGCCAAGCTCCAGGGAGAGCCGGGCAAGATTGCCTGCGGTTGCGGGAATGATCTTGCGGGCCGTGTCCACGCCGCCGGTGAAGCTCACCCGGCGCACCAGCGGGTGCGTCACCAGGGTCTCGCCGCAGGGCCTGGCGCCCCCGGTCACGATGTTGAAGACACCTTCCGGCAGGCCAGCAGCCTCGATCGCCTTGGTGAATTCGAGCAGGGCGGCGGAGGCATCTTCGGAGGCCTTGACCACAATGGTGTTGCCGGCGGCAAGTGCCGGCGCGATCTTGAAGGCCGCGAGTTGAAGCTGCGAGTTCCACGGCACGATGGCGGCGATCACGCCGAGCGGCTCGCGCACAACCATGGATAGAGGTGCATTAGGGCCGGTCGGGGCGATCTCGCCATGTACCTTGTCGGCAAGGCCGCCATAATATCTGTAGATCTCAGCGACGTTATTGGCCTGCCAGGCGGTTTCGCGCAGAAGCTTGCCAGTGTCGGTGGTCTCGGTGCGGCCGAGATGCTCCGCATGCGGGAGGATGGCTTCGGCGATCCGGAACAAGGCCTTGCCCCGCTCGGTGGGGCTCATCCTGCTCCAGGGGCCGGTTTCGAAAGCGCGATGGGCAGCGCGCACGGCGCGGTCCACATCGTCTGCGGTCGCATCCGGTATCAGGGCCCATTCATCTTCGGTCGCCGGGTTGAGCGATGGGAAGCTGGCGCCATTGCTGGCATCGCACCATTTGCCATCAATGAACATCTGATAGCGCTTCATGTGCCGAGAACTCCTGGACTGACCGAGGTGA
Source organism: Rhodoligotrophos sp. CJ14 (assembly GCF_038811545.1). Lineage (GTDB taxonomy): Bacteria > Pseudomonadota > Alphaproteobacteria > Rhizobiales > Im1 > Rhodoligotrophos > Rhodoligotrophos ferricapiens. The sequence goes on along the minus strand of NZ_CP133319.1, from coordinate 1,258,663 downwards.
AGAGCCAGCCCGCGGAGCGCAGGCCGGCATTTGTCGGAGGGCTTACTGCGCCTTCCACATCGCGCGGAAGCGAGGGATCAGGTCCGGGATCCAGCGGAAGCCATGCACGTCCTTGTTCATGGCGACGAACTCGGCTGCAAAGCCGACGGGCACGTAAGGCAGATCTTCCAGGAGCAGCTTGTGCACCTGATCATAGAGCTCCTTACGCTTGGCCATGTCGTCGATGGAACGGGCTTCGTCCAGCAGACGGTCGACCTCAGGGTTGCTGTAACCGGTGGTGTTCGCATAGCCCTTGCTATGGAACAGGATGTAGAGCAAGCCATCCGGATCGGCGCGCTGGGTCCAGCGCATGGGCGTGAAGTTGATCTTTTTATCCACCACGCGGGCGTACCATTCGCTCTGAGACACGGGGTCCAATCGGACCTTCAGGCCAATGGCTTCGACCTGTTCCTTCACCAACTGGTTCAGCTGGCGCAGCACGTTGTCGGTCGGTGCAGCGAGGACGAGCTCGGTTCCCGCAGGCACGCCGGATTTCGCCAGCAGCTCCTTGGCCTTCTCCACGTCATAGACGTAGCCATCGGTGGCCGGGGGCGACCACCACAGGCCGGGCGGCGTCGGACCATTGGACACCGTACCAGTGCCTGCCCAGAGGATCTGGTTGATCTTGTTGCGGTCGAGGGAATGCGCGATCGCCTTGCGCAGATCGGCGTTATTGAACGGCGCCTCGTTCCAGTGCCATTGCAGCGAATACCACTGGCCAACCTTGATCGGGTCGAGCTTGATCTCGGGGTTGTTTTGAATGAGGCGGACGTCCTGTGGGGAGAGCTGGGCGACGAAATCGATCTCGCCCGTCATCAGGCGCTGAATGCCGATGACCGCATTGGAAATGTCGTTGAACACGACATGATCCAGATAGGGCAGGCCCTTTTCCCAGTAGTTCTCGTTGCGGTCGAGCTTCACATGGCTGCCACGCACCCATTCCTTGAACACGAAGGCGCCGGTGCCTACGGGGTGATTGCCGAAATCCTCGCCATATTTCTGGGCGGCGGTCGGTGAGACCATGAGGCCGGCGCGATCGGCGAGGGCAGACAGAAGCGGCGGGAAGGATTCCTTCAGATTGAGGGCAACGGTGTTGTTGTCGACCACCTCAACGGAACTGATCACCGTGAGCTGGTTGCGCTGGGGCGAGTTGGCCTTCTCGTCCATGCGGCGTTCAAGGTTCCATTTGACGGCTTCAGCGTTGAAATCGGTGCCGTCGTGGAACTTGACGCCTTCCTGGAGATGCAGGACCACGCGCTTGCCGCCATTCTCATTTTCCCAGCTCTTCACCAGCTCGGGCTCGAGCGAGAAATCCGGCGCGATGCGGAACAGGCTGTTATAGATCAGGAACAGGATCTGCCGTTCGGCCCATTGAACGGAATAGATCGGGTCCATCGTCTTGGAATCGTCGGCAAATCCGACATTCAACGTGCCGCCGCGGACAGGGGTTTCCGCGTTCTGGGCACTCGCTGGTGCTCCGGTCAAAACCAAAGCAAGCAACAGCGTAAAGAGCGGCGCCAGTTTCGCGCCGAACGCTCGTAGCATGGGCTTTCTCCCTCCGTTTAGGGCCCGGTCGCGGCCTTCCCTCACCGCATAAAGCATCCGGACCTGGTCATGCTATCATACGGTATACCAAAAACAAGCACTGCAATCACTTCGCCGACGTCCTCTGCGGCGGAGGTCCGCGGTTGCTCCGATCAGTGGCCGAGGAACTCCAGCAAGTGATCAGCCACCACGTCGGATGCCTCGACCAGAATGCTGTGGCGCATGCCCGGCAGGATCACCAGCTGTGAGTTTTTGATTTTTTCATGCATGAAACGGGCCATGCGGGTGTTCGAGCCCTGGTCGAACTCACCGGTCAGCACCAGCGTCTCATGCGGAATTTCATGAAGGCGATGGCCGAGCTCGCTCTGGCCAAAGACACGATAGGCCTCCATGTAGGATTCCTTGTCATTTGCAATGAGCTCGGCGATGCGCTTCTCGATCTCCTCGGGATGGGCGTCGGCGAAAGCCTCGGTGAACCAGCGGTCACGGGCAGCACCGGTGACACCGATAATACCTTCCTTCTCAATGATGGCGAGGCGCGAGACGACCTTGGCGCGCTCTTCATCGGTGCGTGCGGCGACCGCTGACAGAAGCGCCACCTTGTCGAAGCGATCGGGCCAGTTCAGAGCGAGGCATTGACCAATCAGGCCACCGAGAGAAAAGCCGACAAGATGGGCCTTGGCAATGCCTTCCGCATCCATCACGGCGATGATGTCCTCAGCGAAGCGCTCGAGGGAATAGGTCTCCCGGATCTTGCTCGACCGACCATGGCCGCGCAAGTCCATGCGAATGGTCCGGTAATGGGGCGCAAGGCGCTCTACCACCCGGTTCCAGCTCTGCAGATTTGAGCCCACCCCGTGCACCAGCACCACTGGCTGGCCCGTGCCCTCAACCACGTAGTTCAAAAGGGGGCGTGATGCGGTCGTGGCATTGTCGGTCTGGCTCAAAGCGGGTACTCCCAATTCGGAAAATCGGCCTAAACCAATAGGTTGACTGGCACTCTGTATTATGGCATACCAAACTGATGCTGGCGACGCAATCCCTTAGCGAGGGCTCCGCGCGATCGCTTGCGATCGGGGGGTCGTGATGGAAAGCGGCAAAAATTCCATCCGCGTCGTTGTTGACAATGTCAGCCTGCGGGATCGTACGACGCAAGTGCTGCGCGAGGCTATCCTCAATCTGCATTTCAAGCCGGGACAAAAACTGGTCGAGCGGCGGCTGTGCGAAGAAACCGGCGTGAGCCGCACCAGTGTGCGCGAGGCTCTGCGGCATCTGGAATCGGAAGGGCTGGTGACGCGGGTTGCCAATCGCGGCATGTTCGTTGCCGAATTGGGACCGGATGAAGCGCGGCAGATCTATGAGGTGCGCGCGGTGCTCGAGCCGGCCATGGCGCGCTTCTTCGTCGAGCGGGCCAGCGATGAGCAAGTTGCAGCCCTCGAACGGGTGCTTGCGCGGATCGAGCAGGCGATCGCCAGCCGGGCGGTGCTCTCTTACGTGCAGGAGCTTTCGGCCTTTTCGGACGGGCTTGCCGAAGGGGCGGGGAACGAGGTTGGCCGCCAGTTGCTCAACACGCTTGCAGCCCGCATCACCTATCTGCGCTTCATTACGGCGCGCGCGGCTAACGAGGAGCGCGAAAGGGTGACGCTGCAGGTGTTGCGCGACATCTTTGCGGCGCTCAGGGCTCGGGACGCCGATGCCGCCGCCTCCCGGCAGACGGCCTATGTGGAGAGATCGGCGGCCTTTGCGCAGCAGGTGCTCGCGGATCTCAAGAAGACCAGCAACAGCTAGACTGAGACAGGATCGACAATGGAGTATGCGAGGCTCGGCCGCGCCAATCTCAAGGTTTCACGCTTGGGGCTTGGCGCCATGGGATTTGGCGACAAGAGCTGGCGCGAATGGGTGCTCGACCGGGAGGCGGCGCGCCCCATCATCAAGCGGGCGCTCGACCTCGGGATCAATTTCTTCGATACCTGTGATTTCTACTCGCTAGGCGAAAGTGAACGGATGCTCGCCGATCTGCTCATCAGCGAGGTGCCGCGCGACAGCATCGTGATCGCCACCAAGGCGGGCAATCCGATGCAGCCGCATGTGAATGGCCGGGGCTATTCGCGCAAGCACATTTTCGAGGCGGTCGATGCCTCGCTGAAGCGGCTCAAGACCGATTATATCGACCTGTTCCAAACCCATATCTGGGATGCCAATACGGATCTCGATGAGCTGGTCGATGCCTTTGCCGATGTGGTGCGCAGCGGCAAGGCGCTCTATGTGGGCGCGACGACCATGCCGGCCTGGGGTTTCTGCTCGAGCCTCTATATCGCCCGGGCCAAGCACCTGCCGGGGTTCGTCTCGATGCAATGCGAGTACAATCCCTGCCACCGGGAAGCGGAGCGCGAGATGCTGCCGCTCTGCCGGGCCAACGGCATCGGGCTCATTCCGTTCAGCCCCATCGCCCGCGGGTTCCTTTCAGCCGATAGGCGGCGGGGCGATGCCAAGACGGCGCGCACCCGCACGGATGATTACACGACCAAGCTTTACTATCGGGATGGTGATTTCGCGGTGCTCGAGGCTGTGAAGACAGTGGCTGAGCGGCATGGCGTCACGCCGTCGCAGATCGCGCTGGCCTGGACGGTGAGCCGCCCTGGCATTACCGCGCCGATCTTCGGGGCAACCGAAATCGCCCATGTGGATGAGGCGGCCGCCGCCCTGTCGATCGCATTGAGCGCCGACGACGCGAAGTTGATTGAGGCGGCCTATCAGCCGCGCGCCATCAACGCCAGTGGACATTAGGGTCTCGATCATGACCAGCGAGAGCACGGTTGCCCCGCCTCTTCCGGCCAATTGCCGCACGCTCGATATCGGCGGCTATGAAACCTTCATCACGGAAGCGGGCGAGGGCTCGCCCGTTCTCTTGCTGCATGGGGCCAGCATAGCGGTCGATGGCTGGCTTACCTGGTTCCGGCTATTCGACGAGCTCGCCAAAACGAACCGGGTGATCTCCTATGATCAGCCCTGTTTCGGTCGCAGCGGAATTCCCGCCGACCGGCGCTATCGCGATCGGCTGGAGCGCACGCATCATGCGCAGGCGGTGCTGGATGCGCTCGGCCTGAGGGATGTCACTCTGATCGGGCATTCGGAAGGGGGCTTCATGGCAACGAAGCTCGCGCTCGACAATCCCGGGCGCATCTCCCGGCTGGTGATCGTGACCAGTGGTGGCACCTCGCCCCGGCTCGGGGGCGAGCTTGACCGCGGGTGGCAGGAGGCTTCCGCCAAAGCTTATGACTATGTCGGTCGCAGTGTGGATGAAGAGACCTTCGTGCGCAGCGAAGGTCATCTGAGCCACAAGTCGGATCCCGAATTCGAAGCGCTGCTACGGGAGAATTTCCGGATGGCCCGTGCCTCCGGCAATGTGGACTGCTTCCTCAATCTTGCAAATCAGCGCCGCAGCTATGACGACTATGCCTCGCTGCAGGAGCGTTACATCCTGCCTTTCGTTTCGTCGCTGACAATTCCAGTTCTGCTGGTTTGGGGCGGGGCGGATGCCACGGTTCCGGTTGCGCGCGGCCAGGCGCTTGCGGCGCTGATCCCCACATCCGAGATGCATATCTTTCCGCATGCCGGCCATTGGGTGATGCATGAGGCGGCGGCCGGCTTCAACAAGCTGATCGCGAGCTGGACGCGCTGAATTCAGCGCGCCTCCACTGGCCGGCTTCCGCAGGTCACACCAGCCTCGGAAAAGCGTTCCGCAATCGGGCTTCCGTCACGTTTGCCCATCGGCAGGACTTGTCTCCGCGGCGATTCTGTCATACGGTATACCAAAATTCATCACCGATGATCGGCGCCCAAACGAGGAGCAACACCTCATGAAGTTCGGCATTTCGCAGAATATCCACGACATCTCGAAGTCCAGGCCATATGACGAGCTGCTGGACGAGCTTCGCGAGGTGGCCCTGTTCGCCGAAGAGGCCGGGTTCGACACGTTCTGGCTTCCAGAGCACCATTTCAGCATCTGGGGCCGGGAGATGGTGCCCAATCCGCTTCTCGTGGCCGCTGATATTGCCGCGCGCACGAAGCGCATCCGGATCGGGCTGAGCGCCGCGATCATCACGCTCTGGCATCCCATCAGGCTCGCCGAAGATCTCGCCATGCTCGATCAATTGTCGGGCGGCCGGCTCGAGATCGGCTTCGGGCGCGGCAATTACGGGCTCGAGACGATCAATCTCAACCCGATCGCCGACCCGAACAATCAGGAGCAGAACTTCAAGGTGTTCGAGGAGGGCGTCGATGTCGTGGTCACGGCCCTCGGCAACAAGCTCTTCTCGTATAAGGGCGAGATCTATCAGTTCCCGACGCCCGGCTTTAAGGCGGACCGCGCCCATTCGGTCGATGATCCCGCCTATACCGATCCGGTGACCGGCGAGCTCGTCAAGCTCACCCTCATTCCCGGGCCCAAGCAGAAGCCGATGCCGCCGCTGTGGCAGGTGGTGAGCGAGTCGCCGCGCTCGATCCGCTATGCGGCCAAGCAGAACATGGGCATCATCATGTGGCGGCCGTCGGTTGCCACCCTCAAATATCGTCTCGGGATCTACAAAGAGGCCTATCGCGAGTATCACGGCATTGATCTGCCGTTCGGTGCCAAGACGGCGATCGTGCGGGATACGTTCGTTGCGGAAAGCGAGGCCGAGGCCCGCAGGCTTGCCGAAGGGCCATTGATGAGCGGCCTCAATTTCGCAAACTGGCGCGGGCCTGCGATCTATCTCGATCCCGGCGAGACGCTCGATGCGGAGACGGAAGCCGCCTTGCGCAAGGAGATCACCTATGATTTCGTTCGCGACCGGGCCTTGTTCTTCGGGTCGCCCGACATGGTGGTGGAGCGGATCCAGGAGCTCTATGAGGAAACCCGCATGGAGCAGATCACCTTCAAGCTCGGCTGGCCAGGCCTGTCGCATGAGCTGGAGATGCAGAATCTGAAGCTTCTGGCCAGCGAAGTTCTGCCGCGGGTTCGGCGGTGGCATAGCCAGCGCTTCGCTCAAGCGGCCGAGTGAATCTCGTTGCGGCGAGATTTCGCCGCATGAAACAGCCGATGGTGGAACAGGGGCGGCCCTAGGCCGTTGTGAGACAGCCCGTCGCGTGCTGCTTCTGGTGTGGACGCACCAAAGCATCATGCCGGCGGGCTCTTTTGCACCCCTGGAGAACCCATGCCCAACAGGCATTCACGGCTGGCGAAACGACTGGCGATGGAGGCGGGACTCGTCCTGGTCGGACCGGACGCGCTGACCATCACGCGCGAGAAGCGTGGTCTTGGCTATTGCTTTCGAGACGCGGATGGCACCCTCATTCGCGATCTTGCGACCATCGACCGATTGAGATCGCTCGCGGTCCCACCCGCCTATCGCAATGTGCGCTACGCCGCGGACCCTCAGGCGCATCTGCAGGCGGTCGGCGAAGACGCTGCAGGCCGGCTGCAATACCGGTACCATCCCGAATGGGAGAAAGTCCGCGAGGCAATCAAGGCGCGGAGGCTTGCGACGCTCGCCAAGGCGCTCCCTCTCATTCGCCGGCAGGTAAGACGCACATTGTGCTCGCGGGAGAATGATATTGCCTTCTGCGCGAGTGCCATCATCGAGCTGACCGCGTTGACGGCGATCCGGCCGGGGAGCGAAAGCTATGCCCGTGAGCATGGGACGCGGGGCGCAACCACACTTCTGAAGTCCAATGTGAGGTTCAGCGAAGACCGGATCCTGCTCACCTTCAAGGGAAAGGGTGGCAAGCGGATCGAGAAGGAGGTCACGTCACCCCGTCTCACCAAGGCGCTGGCGCGCCTGCGTGAGCTACCGGGCCGGCGGCTGTTCAAATATCTGGGGCAAGATGGCGAAGTGCACACAATGCGCGCCGGCGACGTCAATGCCTATCTCAAAGAAATCTCTGGCAAGTCGATCACGCTGAAGGACTTCCGTACGCTGGTTGCGTCGCTCGATGCGCTCGAAAGCCTGCTCGAGGTAGAGCCCGCAACATCTGCCCGGGCGCGCCGCTCCCAGGCGCAGAAGGCGATCGCGGCGGTTGCGGAGGACCTGGCAAACACGCCCGCGGTCTGCCGCAAGAGCTATGTGCATGTGGCGATCGTGGAGGCTTTCGAAGATGGTCGTCTCGCCCGGGTGCGCAAGAAGCCGCAAAGGAGCCGGACGGCCGCGAGTTTCGAGCTGCTGGCGCGCATCGTTGCCGGTCACACAAGCTGATGTGAGGCACAAGGGCCGACCTGCGGGTTCAGGTTTCATCTTTCCAGACCGGGTTGGACCAGGCGCGGCAGTCGTCGCCGCCGATGACGACGACGCGCAACCACGGGCTGACCGAGATGGTGCGAGGGGCGGGGTAGCCCGCGGCGCACCAGGGCGCTTGGAGATGTCAATCAGTGCCGTCTGGCAGCACTCTCATCGGCGGCTTGCGCCGAGGCGCTAAATTTTTCGGGCGCCGCGCGACCTTTTACGATTGGCTAATGCAATCCAACATTGTTGCACAATTGTGAAACTGCATCAAAGTAATCAATTGTGAAGAACGTGTATTAATTATCGAAACGTATAGTATAAGTGCTTATGCGATTGGATATTATGCAGTTGTGTATTTTAAATTTCGCGAATTTGACAAAAAATTGACTAAATTACTGCATGGTCAGACAGCAAATACCCCCTCGTATTGTCATAGAGGAGTTTGACATGGCAGACATTATAGAGACGAAAATTGAAGGTGTTAGCGCGTCGGGGCCAATCGGGTTGGACTACGTCCTGCATAAGGTGATGGATCACAGTGACAACGGGTCGGGAGATACTGGCAAATCAGTGTTGAGCTCGGTCGGAAATTTCTTTAGCAATGTTGGCAGTTTTCTTGGAGATGTCGGCTCTTCGGTCATTGAGGCAGGTAGTCAGCTAGCCTCAAACGTGAAGCAGGGCGTCGTGAACGCGGCCTACCACACCGCTGAATTCCTTGATCACGCTGTGGAGGGTGTCCGTTCAACGGCAGTCGACGCTGCTTACAAGACCGCTGAATTCCTCGATCATGCCATGCCAGATGCGAAAGCAGCGGCCATCACCGCTGCTTACAACACCGCTGATACTCTTGATCACGTGGTGCCGAGCCTGCGAGAGGCGGCTGTCGATGCGGCTTACAACACCGCTGAAGCTCTTGATCACCTCGCGGGCTATGATGCTCACGGCATGATCGGCTGAATTGGGCGGACCTGCCGGCTCAACCGGCAGGTCTTTCTCCGAGGGCGGAGTGCCTGGCCCGCTCTCCGGCCCTCGATGCTCCCGGGCAGGCTGGCGTGCCAGCATCATTCAGGCTGGCAAATGAGGATCGCTCGGCTCAAGTGTTTGTTTCAGAACCCGGGTATTTCCTGACTCAGCTTGCCTGTTGTGGAGGCGCTTTACTCTCACAGGAGAGCTCGAACAAGGGTTGACCCATGGGCCCTATCAGTTCCGGAGGGAACGACGACTGCAAAAAACTCGGGGTGCTCAACTGCATAACCGGCCTCAATATTGGCGGCGCGGAGCACATGATGGTTCGCTACGTCCGCCACCTCATCAATGGTCCTTTTGATTTCTCCGTGCTTTCTCTGATGACACCGGGACCATTGCAACGAGATCTGCTCGCGCTGCAGGTGCCGGTCGTCAGCCTGGCGATGGCGCGGGCGCTTCCATCATTGCGCGCCGTGAACGGCTTGAAGCAAGTATTCGCCCGGATGCAGCCTAGTCTGGTCCATGGATGGATGTATCATGGCAATATCGCCGCTACGGTTGGCGCGCTGATGGGGTCGAAGCCGCCGGTGATCTGGAGCGTTCATCACTCGGTCGAGGATATCCGGAATGAAAACGCTATGACCCAGGCGCTCATTCGCCTCTCGGCGGTCATGTCCAAATCGGTAGCGGCAATCGTCTATTGCTCCAAGGCCTCCGCGGATCAGCATGAGAGGCTCGGTTACGATGCCGAGAAGCGGGTCATCATTCGCAACGGAGTTGATGCCAATGCATTTCGGCCGTGGTCGCATGCCCGGGCCAAGCTAAAAGCCATGCTGGGCATTGGGACAGAGCGTCTCGTCATTGGCAATGTGGCGCGGGCGCACCCGATGAAGGATCACCGGACACTGGTCCGGGCAGGCCACATCCTCGTGCGACAGGGACTCGATATCCAATTGCTGTTTGTGGGGGCCGATCACGACAGTGGCGCCGTGAGGGAGGAGGCTGCGGCGCTGGGCATTGTTGATCGGGTTTGTATCCTCGGGCCACAGCAGGACGTCACCGAGATCGTGGCCGGGCTCGACATTTATGCGTCCTCATCGGCTTGGGGTGAAACGTTCTCGCTCGCCATCCTCGAGGCGATGGCATCCGGTGTGCCCTCCGTCACCACAGATGTGGGGGACTGCGCGGAACTCATCGGCGATGCCGATCTGATCGCGCCACCGCGCAATGCGGCTGCCCTCGCGGCTGTGCTCGCGCGGCTTTGCGCGCTCTCCTACGAAGAGCGGGCAAGGCGGGGCCTAAGGGCAAGGGACCGTGTCGTTGGGAACTACTCGCTTGAATCGTATGTCCGCAGCCATATGCGGCTCTACGAGCAGGTGCTGGCTGGAGCCCAGCGTATCCAAGCCTGCTTGTTTGCCGTGATAGGCGTTTGGTGGATGCAACTGGCGCTTGCCATTTAAACGATGCCTAGCCCACCAATTTCCATCCAGGCAAGGCAGCGGCAGGTATACCACTGTCAAAGGACCACCTGCCGGCCCACTCTTTCGCGCAGGGCTGATCGATAGGCAAGGTGTGCCGCCACCATGTCTTCCATGGCAATGCCCATGGCCTTGTAAACCGTCACCTGCTGGTCGGAGATGCGTCCCGGTGCGCTTCCGGCGAGCATGTCGCCCAGGCGGATGCCATCGGAGGGCGACAGATTCGCGAGCTCCGCGCAGCCAACGGGCGGCGGCTCAAAGGCCGCTTCCGTCTCCACGTAGAGTGTCGCCCTGTCGAGCAGATCCGGTGGCAGCTCGCCCCGGGGCGGGGCATATCCAACGGAGGTTACGTGTGCGCCCGGCCGCACCCAGTCGGCGCTTATGACGGGTTCATAGGCGTGGCTTGCAAGACAGACAACATCGGATGAGCGAATGGCTGCCTCGAGATCCAGGATAGGCTGAACCCCGGGAAACTCCCGCGCCAAGGCCTCGGCATCTTCGGGGTAGAGAGATGCTATGCGGATCTCGGCGAAGTCGCGCGCAAGTGGCAATAATCGCAGATGCTCCCGCCCCTGGATCCCCGCCCCAACGACAGTGGCAATGCGGGCATCCCGGCGCGCCAACGCCTCGACCGACAATATGGCGGATGCAGCGGTGCGCACGGCAGTGATGTAGGTGCCATCAAGGAGCGCGAGCGGCGCGCCCGTCTGCGGATCAAACAGGGCAATCAGAGCGAGGTGATTGGGCAGACCTACGGCGAGATTGTCTTCGAAGACATTGACTATCTTCACGGTGAGGTTGAAGCCCTCCATCCAAGCGGGCATTGCGAGCGAGAAGCCCTTGGATGGCACAGTGAGCTGCTGGCGCGCCGGCGCCTGCACGCGACCTTGCGACATGGCGCGAAAACCGTCAGCCAGAGTGTCGAGGAGGGCGCGGGGCTCGATCAGGCGCTCGACTTCTGCCTCGCTCAAGATCAGCACTGGCAAACTGCCCTTTCCAATCCGCGCTGCGCCGGGTCTTTGCTGCATTGGGAGAACCTTCGTGATTGGGATGGTGCCAATTCGCGCAGAATGGTTATCCTCAAGCTCTCGGACAAATGAGTTTTCCTGCGTCATCATGAGCTGAGGTTATGTCTCGTCGCCATCTGCCTCCTATGACCGCGCTGCGGGCGTTTGAAGCTGTCGGCAGGACCTTGAGCTTCACCAGGGCAGCTGATGAGCTTGGCGTCACGCAAGCCGCTGTCAGCCGGCAGATCAAATCGCTGGAGCAGGAGCTTTCAGTGACGCTCGTCATGAGGGGTGCGCGCAATCGGCTGACCGATGCGGGCGAGATCCTGTTCGCAGGCCTTTATCGCGCTTTCGAGACCATCGAGAGTTCCGTCGACCGCATCACGGGCAGTGGATCGCGGGACATTCTCAACGTGAGTGTGGCACCCTTCTTTTCAGCGCACTGGCTGACGCCGCGCCTGATGGCCTTTTATCGCCAGCACCCAGGCATCGATCTGCGCCTGCACCATTCCTATCATCCTGCCGATCACAAGCGGGAGGGCATCGAGATCGGCATCAATTGGGGAGCCGGAAATTGGGCGGGTGTCGGGAAGGAGAAGGTGCTGGACGGGTCCTTGACCGCGGTGATGAGCCCGGGCCTTGCCCGGCAGCTGGCACCGCTTACCCATCCCGGCCAATTGATGTCGCAGATGCTGCTCTATGAATTCGATATTGCTCACTGGAAGATGTGGTGCGAAGCGGCGGGGATTGCCTTGCAAGGAAACGCCGACAGCCTGCGGCTCAATGACTCGCACGCATTGCGGCGGGCTGCTCTCGACGGGCATGGCGTTGCTCTCTTCTTCACCGCTCTCGTTCAGGAGGACCTTGCCGCGAAACGGCTGGTTCAGCCCTTTCCGGTGTCCATCCATGTGGGATATGATTATTATCTCAACCATCCAGAGGATCTGGAGCTGACGGCCAAGGCAAAGATCTTCCGGCGTTGGATCCTGGCGGAGGCTTGCGGTTGAGCAAACCCGCAGGGTGAGATGCTGGCGAGGAGTGAGCCGCGACCTCTCAGCACCTGGGAGCAAGGCAGGCTGCCGTAAACGAGAGGGACTCTGCAATGGCAAAGAATACGATCTGCCTCTGGTACGACAAGGACGCCGAGGCGGCTGCCCGCTTCTACTCCGAAGTCTTTCCTAATAGTGCGGTGACTGCCGTGCACCGTGCGCCCAGTGATTATCCGATGGGCAAAGAGGGCGACGTGCTCACAGTCGAGTTCATGGTCGCGGGCATTCCTTGTATTGGGCTCAATGGGGGGCCTCAAATCAGGCATAACGAAGCCTTCTCGTTCCAGATCTCTACGGAGGATCAAGAGGAGACCGACCGCTATTGGAATGCGATCGTGAGCAATGGTGGTCAGGAAAGCGCGTGCGGCTGGTGCCAAGACAAGTGGGGGATTTCATGGCAAATCACCCCACGCGTATTGACCGAGGCAATGGCGGCAGGCGGCCAAGAAGCAAAGCGCGCCTTCGAAGCCATGATGTCCATGAGGAAAATCGACGTCGCCGCGATCGAGGCGGCCCGGCGCGGATAACGCAACGGTCTCAGCGCTCTCCGCGGCAGGGTTTAAAGCGGGGGGCGGGTCATCCGGCGCAGTATTCATCGTGCAGGCGAACCCAGCTCATTGTGCCGCTGGTCTCGTTGCGGCCCTTAGGGGCGAGGTCGAGCCAATTGAACGCGCCCATCAGCAACTCGGTACCGCGGTGATAGGTCGAGTAGCTGTGGAAAATGCTGCCTTCCTCGTCTTTCACAAAGATGCTGGCGCCGAACATGTCGGGGCTCTTGCGGATTGGGGTAATGCCGTAATTGTAGACGGCGCGGTCGGAGGCGCGGTCCTCGGGTGTGAAGGACACGCCGAAATCGTAGTTGAAATCGCCGTCACCTGAAGACATCCAGGGGAAAGTCCAGCCCATGCGCTTCCTGACTTCCTCGAGTCTCTGGACTGGTGCACGTGAGACCGCGACGAAGGCCAGGTCCGCTTGCTCGAAATGCTGCCGCGCTGCATCGATATGATCCGCGATGAATGAGCATCCGGGGCATATGTGGTCCGAGCCCGGCGTCAGCATAAAGTGATAGACGGCCAGCTGACTACGGCTGCCGAACAGATCGCCGAGCGAGTAACGCGCTCCGGGGCCGTCAAAAACATAGGGCTTGTCGATCCTGACCCAGGGCAGCCGCCGACGTTCGGCGCGCAGGGCGTCGAGCTCGTGCGTCATGGCGCGCTCCTTGGTGAGAAGCGCTTTGCGGGCCTGAAGCCACTCTTCGCGTGAAACGACTGGATGATTCATGATTGGATCGTTCATGGTCACTCTCCTTGTTGTCCGTCAGCTGTGAATTAGGGGCTGGCCATTTGCGAGTTTGAGCCAGGGCGACAGGTGGAAGAGGCTCATCAGCAGGTACATCGCGGTCATGCCGCCTATGGGTAGAAAGCTCGAGCCTGCGGAGCAGAGCGTCATTGGGGATGCATCGCTCGTGGTGATCCAAGCCATCAACGCAAAGGTCGGGGATGCCAAAAGGGCGAGCACGATGACGAGCCCCTTGGACAAGCGGGTCGTTGGCCACCAGGACTCTTGGCTTTCGTTGCTGTCACTCGAGGGCATTGTCATTTTCCCGCTCCTGATCGACTATCGCCGTTCCCGGTCATTGCAGGATCCAGCCTAGGGCGAGGCGGAACCCGGGTGAGAGTGACAAGCGTGACGGGATTTCGATGGAAGCGCTGATCACGGCGGCGGCCCGTGCACTCGCCGCGGGCGACCCGCTGGGGGCGTTGAATTGGATCGCGCTCAGGGGCGATCCGCCGGCACTCGCACTGCGCGGCATTGCGATGGCGCAACTCGGTGAGTTCGCGCGGGCAAAGGAACTGTTGCGGTGCGCCGCCCGCGGCTTTGGCCCAAGTGAAGCTGCGGCCCGGGCGCGGTGCCTCGTTGCCGAAGCGGAGATCGCGCTCGTGTCGCGCGACCTCAGCGGATCTGCGCAAGCGCTCGGCGAGGCCCGCGCGGTTCTCGAAGCGCATGGCGATCAGGCGAATGCAGCGCATGCTGCCTATCTCGAGGCCCGGCAGCTTCTGTTGATCGGGCGCCTCGGGGAAGCCGAACGGGCGCTTGCTACGCTTAGCGTGGCTTCACTGCCGCTGGCATCGCGAACCGGCTATTGGCTGGTCGCCGCGGGCATTGCGATGCGGCGCATTCGAGCGGCATCAGCCCGGTCTGCGCTCGATAAGGCTGCAGAGGCCGCGCGCCAGGCTGGGATCCCTGCGCTCGCTGCCGAAGTGGGGCGTGCATCACAGGCGCTCGAGGCGCCCACTGCGCGTTTGATCGCGCGCGACGGGTGCCGCCTCCTGGGGCTCAGAGATGTCGAGGCGCTGATCGCCTCGGACGTGCTCGTCATCGACGCGTGCCGTAACGTGGCGCGGGTGGCAGAAACGATTATTCCGCTCGCCGGTCGTCCGGTGCTGTTCGCGCTAGCGCGCGCACTCGCCGAGGCTTGGCCCGAAGATGTCTCGCGCGGGACGCTGCTTGCCCGCGCCTTCCGGGCGCGCGAGGCCGATGACTCCCATCGCGCCCGGCTGCGCGTCGAGATCGGCCGCTTGCGAAAGATGCTCAGGCCGCTGGCCGGGCTGGATGCGACGAAGCATGGCTTCTTGCTGAGACCGCACCGGGCGCAGACGGTCGCCGTGCTCGTTCCACCCGT